>NC_015588.1:2405629-2706332 GCF_000215105.1 Isoptericola variabilis 225 | reverse complement strand
ATGTTCGACAGCCATCCCTGACGGCGCCCGGAACCCTGCTCGACGGCGAGGACGACGAGGTCCAGGGTGTGCCGCGGCTTGACCTTGACCCACGCGGCGCCGCGGCGTCCGGCCTCGTAGGGCGCGTCGAGGTCCTTGATGACGAGCCCCTCGTGCCCGGCGGCGACGGTCTCGGCGAAGAAGTCGGCGATCTCGCCCGCGTCCGCCGTGACCCGCCGCGGCACGACGCCCGCCGGCGGCACGGCGCGCTCGAGCGCCTCGAGCCGCTCGCGTGCCGGGGCGTCGACGAGGTCACTGCCGTCGAGGTGGAGCACGTCGAAGAAGTAGGCGGTCAGCGGCGTCGTGCCGGCGTGGGCCTCGGCGTCGTGGCTGCCGGTGCGTGCGATCGTCTCCTGGAACGGCCGCGGCCTGCCGGCGTCGTCGAGCGCGATCGCCTCCCCGTCGAGCACGGCGTGGACGGCGTCGAGCGAGCGCGCGAGCTCGACCACCTCGGGCAGCCGCTCGGTCACGTCGTCGAGCGAGCGCGTGAACACCGCGACGTCGCGCCCGGACTTGTGCACCTGCACGCGGATGCCGTCGAGCTTGAGGTCGGCGGCGACGGTCGCGCCGCCGAAGCGCTCGAGCGCGGCCGCCACGTCGGGCGCCGACGAGGCGAGCATCGGCCGTACCGGGCGACCGACCTCGAGGCGGAAGTCCTCGAGCGCTGCGGCGCCGCCGGTGAGCGCGGCGCGGGCGATCGGGCCGGACAGGGCGCTGAACATCGCCGCGCGCCGGACGGTCTTCAGCGGCACGTCCGCCGCTGCCGCGATCGCGTCGAGCAGCAACGAGTCGAGCGCGCCCTGGCGCAGCTCGCCGAGCATGAGGCGGCGCAGGAAGTCCTGCTCGTCGGCCGTGGCGAGCGTGAAGAGCTCGGCGACGGCGGCCGCGCGCGCCGCCTGGGAGCCCGCGCCGGCGAGCCGGCTCAGGTCCTCCAGGGCGTCGTCGACGTCGAGCGGCGTGAGGGTCGGCTCGACTGCCGCGGGCGGGAGCTCGGCGAGCGAGCGCCAGCCCACGCCCGTGCGGCGCTGGCGCGGGCGCCCGGACAGGAACGACGCGACGACCTCGACCTCCTCGCCCGGCTCCGCCGCCCGGAGCGCGTCGGCGAGGAGCTCGCGCTTGCGCAGCCGCGAGCGCGTGGCCGCGACGGCGGCGTGGGTGCGGACGACCTCGGCGAGCAGCACGATCCGATCGTCGCAGCCGTCGCCGACACCCGCGCGTGCTCAGCCGTTGCGCGCGTCGTACGCCTCGCGCGCGGCGAGCACCTCGCCCGCGTGCTCGAGCGTCCACCGCTCGAGCGCGCGCAGCGGCTCGAGCGCCGCGCGCCCGGCGTCGGTGAGCTCGTACTCGACGCGCGGCGGCACCTCGGCGTGCACGGTGCGGCGGACCAGGCCGTCGCGCTCGAGGCCGCGCAGCGTCTGGGTCAGCATCTTCTGCGAGACGCCGTCGACCCGCTGCGTGAGGTGCGAGAACCGCAGCGGACCGCCCTCGAGCGCGCCGACCACGAGCACGGTCCAGCGGTCCGCCACGCGGTCGAGCACGGTGCGGCTCGGGCACGCGCGCCGGTACGGGTCGAACGGCAGCTCGGTCATCGGTCCCTCCTTGCGGCCTCCGCAGTCTAGCCCTTATGCTCCCCGTCCGTAAGTCACTCTCCGATGGAGAGAAATGGACCAGCAGAGGAGCAGAGCATGGCTCGCATCACCGTCATCGGCGGCACCGGGTACGCCGGCGGCCACATCGTCCGCGAGGCCGCCTCGCGCGGGCACGAGGTCACCTCGATCAGCCGCTCGCTGCCCGAGCAGCGCGTCGAGGGCGTGCGCTACACCACCGGTTCGCTGCTCGATGACGGCACGCGGGTCGCGGCCGCGAGCGAGTCCGACGTCGTGGTCGCCGCGGTGTCGCCCCGCGGCGACATGGCGGGCAAGGTCGCCCCGGCATACGCGGAGCTGGCGGAGGCGGCGCGGGCCAAGGGCGCGCGGCTCGCCGTCGTCGGTGGTGCGGGCTCGCTGCTCGTGGCGGAGGGCGGGCCGCGCCTCGTCGACACCGACTCCTTCCCCGAGGAGTACAAGCCCGAGGCCCTCGAGTTCGCCGGCATCCTCGAGGACCTCCGCCGTGCGCCCGAGGACCTCGACTGGTTCTACCTCAGCCCCGCCGCGGTCTTCGGCGCCTACGCGCCCGGTGAGGCGACCGGCCGCTACCGCGTGGGCGGCGACGTCCTGCTCACCGACGCCGAGGGCACCTCGTTCATCTCCGGCGCCGACTTCGCGCTCGCGCTCGTCGACGAGATCGACAACCCCGCGCACCGTCGCGAGCGCTTCACCGTCGCCTACTGACGGCGTCGTGCCGCCCGCCGCCCGGCGGTGGTTCGAGAACGTTGCGCTATGCCGGCGATAACGCAACATCCTCGAACCACCGGCCGGGATGGTGGCTACGCGGCCGTCGGGTAGGGCACTCCCGTCGTCGCGTGGCAGCGGTACCCGTGCGGGTGCTTCGCGGGGCTCAGGTACTGCTGGTGGTAGTCCTCGGCGTAGTAGAACGGGCCGGCCTCGGCCGCGGGCCGCAGCTCGGTGGTGATGGGGTCGTAGCCCTTCTCGGCGAGGACCCGGCCGTAGACCTCGGCCGTCTCGCGCACCACCTTCTCCTGCTCGGGCGTCGTCCAGTAGACCGCCGACCGGTACTGCGTCCCGACGTCGTTGCCCTGGCGGAAGCCCTGGGTGGGGTCGTGCCGCTCCCAGAAGATCCGCAGCAGCTCGTCCTCGCTCACGCGCGCGGGGTCGTAGGCGACGAGCACGGTCTCGGCATGACCCGTGCGCGCGGTGCAGACCTCCTCGTAGGTGGGGTTCGGCGTCGTGCCGCCCATGTACCCGACGGCGGTGCTCACCACGCCGGGGACCTGCCAGTAGATCTCCTCGGCGCCCCAGAAGCAGCCCATCGCCAGGTAGAGCACCCGCGTGCCCTCGGGCCACGGGCCCGTGATCGACGTGCCGAGCACGGTGTGCGGGCGCGGCGCCGGCAGCACGGGCGACTCGCGGCCCGGCAGGGCCTCCTCGGGGGAGACCATCGTCGTCTTGGCCGAGCCGCCGAACAGGCTGTCGAAGATCATCGCGCTTCCTCCTTACGGGCCCGCCGGTCGCGGCGGTCCCACCGATCCCAACCATGCCCCGCGCACGCGTGTTCCGTCACACGGGTGCCGCCGTCGTGCGAGCGACCGGCCACCGGGACATCGTGTCCGGGCAGGGGGCGGCAGTGTGTCGACCGAGGAGGGGTATGTCTCGCCGCTGGTACCGCAACGCCGCCGTCTACTCCGTCGACGTCGGGCTGTTCCAGGACTCGAACGGCGACGGCGTCGGGGACTTCCAGGGCATGATCACGAGGCTCGACTACCTCGACCGCCTGGGCATCACGGCGCTGTGGCTCAACCCGATCCACCCGTCGCCGCGCCGCGACGGCGGGTACGACATCACCGACCACTACGGCGTCGACCCGCGGCTCGGCAGCCTGGGCGACTTCGCGCAGCTGCTCGACGAGGCGGACGAGCGCGGCCTGCGCGTCATCCTGGACCTCGTCGTCAACCACACGAGCGACGAGGACCCGTGGTTCCAGGAGGCGCGATCTGACCCCGGCTCCCGGTACCGCGACTGGTACGTGTGGTCCGAGGACGAGCCGCGCGACGCCGCGGACGGGCAGGTGTTCCCCGGCGTCGAGAACGGCATCTGGACGTACGACGACGTGGCCGGCGCCTGGTACCGGCACCGGTTCTACTCGTTCGAGCCCGACCTTGACACCACGAACCCGGCGGTCCGCACCTCGCAGAACCGGTTCGCGATCTACCACCGGATCGTCACGGCCAAGCGCGCCGAGACGCGCGAGCGCAACGCCGCCCGGTTCGTCGAGATGCTGGAGCGCGGCGAGACGCCGTACCCGCAGAAGGCGTCGCCCGACCCGGCTCCGTAGGCTGGGCCGCGTGACCCACCACGACGACTGGTCCACGACCGGCTTCTCGACCCGTGCCATCCACGCCGGGCAGGATCCCGACCCCACCACGGGCGCGGTCGTGCCCCCGATCCACCAGGTGTCCACGTACAAGCAGGACGGCGTGGGCGGGCTGCGCGGCGGCTACGAGTACTCGCGCTCCGCCAACCCCACCCGCACCGCGCTCGAGACCGCGATCGCGGCCGCCGAGACGCCGTCGGGTGCCGCGCCCGCGCGCGGCTTCGCGTTCTCCTCGGGCCTCGCCGCGGAGGACACGTTCCTGCGCGCCGTGCTGCGCCCGGGTGACCACGTGGTCATCCCCGACGACGCCTACGGTGGCTCGTACCGCCTTGTAGCACGGGTCTTCGGACCCTGGGGCGTCGACCACACCGCGGTCGACCTCAGCGACCTCGACGCGGTCGAGGCGGCCCTCGTGCAGGGCCGCACGCGCGTGCTGTGGGTCGAGACGCCGACCAACCCGCTGCTCGGCGTCAGCGACATCGCCGCGCTGGCCGAGCTCGCGCACGCCGCCGGCGCGCTCCTGCTCGTCGACAACACGTTCGCCACGCCCTACCTCCAGCAGCCGATCGCGCTCGGTGCCGACGTCGTCGTGCACTCCACGACGAAGTACGTCGGCGGGCACTCCGACGTCGTCGGCGGCGCGCTCGTCGTGGCCGACGGCGCCGCGATGCCCGGCGGTCTCCAGGCGCCCGACGGCGGCACCTCGGTCGCCGACGCGGTCGCGTTCCACCAGAACTCGTCGGGGGCGGTGGCGGGCCCGTTCGACGCGTGGCTCACGCTGCGCGGCCTGCGGACGCTGGGCGTGCGCATGGACCGGCACTGCGCCAACGCGCACGCCGTCGCCGGCTGGCTCGAGCAGCACCCGCGGGTCGAGCAGGTGATCTACCCGGGCCTCGCGTCCCACCCGGGCCACGAGCTCGCGACCCGGCAGATGCGCGACTACGGCGGCATGGTCTCGTTCCGCGTGGGCAGCGAGGAGGCCGCGCTCGAGGTGTGCTCCCGCACGCGCGTGTTCACGCTCGCCGAGTCGCTCGGCGGCGTCGAGTCGCTCATCGAGCACCCGGGGCGCATGACGCACGCGTCGGTCGCGGGCTCGGCGCTCGAGGTCCCGTCGGACCTCGTGCGCCTGTCGGTCGGCATCGAGGACGTCGAGGACCTGCTCGCCGATCTCGAGCGCGCGCTCGGCTGACGCGTCGTGCCGGGCCGGACGGGCGGTCGCCGCTTAGGGTGATGCCGTGAGTGCCGAGCCGACCTCCGTGCGGGGTTCCGACACCGTCCCCCTCAGCGTGCGGTCCGCCGCGTCCTGGTCGTGGCGGCTGCTGCTCATCGCCGCCGCCGTGGCCGGCCTCGTGTGGCTGCTCGGCGCGCTCAAGACGATCGTCGTGCCGGTCGCCGTCGCGCTGCTGCTGACCATCCTGCTGAGCCCGCTGCGGCGGGCCCTGGAGCGCGTCGGCGTGCCGCGCGGGCTGGCGGTCGCGATCGCGGTCGTCGGGCTCATCGTGTTCGTCGCGGCGCTCGTCACGCTGGCCGGCCGCTCGCTCATCACCGGGTTCACCGACCTGCGCGAGCAGGCGGTCGCGGGCTTCCAGGAGCTCGTGCGCTGGCTCTCCGACGGTCCGCTCGGTCTCGACTCGACGCGGATCTCCGAGCTCGGCGACCAGCTGCAGGGCTCGGTCACGAGCGCGAGCTCGAGCATCGTCGCGGGCGCCCTGGGTGCCGCGACGACAGTCGGCCACGTGCTCGTCGGCATGCTCATCGCGCTGTTCTGCACGATCTTCTTCCTGTCGGACGGCCGCACGATCTGGACCTGGCTCGTCAACCTCCTGCCGATCGGGGCGCGCGAGAAGGTCCACCAGGCGGGCCGTCGCGGGCTCGTGACGCTCGCGGCGTACGTGCGCACGCAGATCCTCGTGGCGCTCGTCGACGGCGTCGGCATCGGCATCGGCGCGGCGTTCTTCGTGCCGGGGCTCGCGCTGCCGATCGGCATCCTCGTGTTCGTCGGCTCGTTCGTGCCCATCATCGGCGCGATCGTCACGGGCGCGGTCGCGGTCGTCGTCGTGCTCGTGGCGCAGGGCTGGGTGTCCGCGCTCGTCATGCTCGGCATCGTCCTGCTCGTGCAGCAGGCCGAGAGCCACATCCTGCAGCCGTTCCTCATGGGCCACGCGGTCTCGCTGCACCCGGTCGCCGTGGTGCTCGTCGTGGCGGCGGGCTCGCTCGCGGCGGGCATCGTCGGCGCGCTGTTCGCGGTGCCGTTCGCCGCGGTGCTCAACACCGTGCTGCTGTACCTGCACGGCCACGACAAGTTCCCCGAGCTCGGCACCGAGGACCACGTGCCGCTCCTGCGTCGACGGCCCACGCTGCCCGGTACGCTGCTCTGGCCCGGCCGGACCACGGCCGGCACCACGAGCGGCGACGGAGCTGAGGCAGCCGACGAGGGCGTGCCGCGCGTCGCCGGTGACGCAGCAGGAGAGAACAGGCCGTGACCCTTGGCCCCCAGGACCGCACCGACCCCCTCGGCGACGATCCGACGCACCGCGTGACCCTCGCGGACGTCCGCGACGCCGCACGCCTGGTCGACGGCGTCGTGACCCGCACGCCGGTCCACGCCTTCCGCGCGCTGTCCGAGATCGCAGGTGCCGACGTCGTGCTCAAGTGCGAGAACCTGCAGCGCGCGGGCTCGTTCAAGGTGCGCGGCGCGTACACGCGCATGAGCCGCCTGAGCGACGCCGAGAAGGCGGCGGGCGTCGTGGCGGCGAGCGCCGGCAACCACGCGCAGGGTGTCGCGCTCGCGGCGCAGATGCTCGGCATCCACGCCGTCGTCTACATGCCGACCGACGCGTCGGTGCCCAAGCTCGTCGCGACCCGCGGGTACGGGGCCGAGGTGCGCCAGGTCGGCACGAGCGTCGACGAGGCCCTCGTCGCCGCCCGCGCGGAGGCGGCCCGCTCGGGGCGCGTCCTCATCCACCCGTTCGACCACCGCGACGTCGTCGCCGGCCAGGGCACCGTCGCCACGGAGATCCTCGAGCAGGTGCCCGACGTCGGCACGGTCGTCGTGCCGCTCGGCGGCGGCGGGCTCGTGGCCGGCATCGCGACGGTGCTCGCCGAGGCCGCCCCGCACGTCCGGGTGGTCGGGGTGCAGGCCGCCAAGGCCGCGGCGTACCCGGCGTCGCTCGCGGCGGGCCGGCCCGTGCCGGGCCGCCTGGGCGCCACGATGGCCGACGGCATCGCCGTCGGGACGCCGGGCGACGTCCCGTTCGAGGTGCTGCGCCGGCTCGGCGTCGAGGTCCGCACGGTCTCGGAGGACCAGATCTCCCGGGCGCTCCTGCTCGTGGCCGAGCGCGCCAAGCTCATCGTCGAGCCGTCCGGCGCCGCGGCGATCGCCGCCGTCATGGACGCCCCCGGCGAGCTGCCCGGCACCATCGTGCCGGTGCTCTCGGGCGGCAACATCGACCCGCTGCTCCTGCTGCGGGTGGTCCAGCACGGCCTGGTGGCCGCGGGCCGGTACCTGCAGCTGCGGCTGCGCATCGACGACCGGCCGGGCGCGCTCGCGAACCTGCTCGGCACCATCGCCGACGCGGACGCCAACATCGTGCACGTCGAGCACACCCGCACCGACACCTCTCTGGGGGTGTCCGAGGTCTTCGTGACGCTCCAGCTCGAGACGAAGGGTCCCGAGCACTGCGAGGCCGTCGTCCGCCGCCTGCGGGACCTGGGTCTCGACGTCGTCGCGCACTGACGCCGCCTCACCCCGGGTGAACGTCGGGGTGAAATGCACGCCGGCGCGCTCCGGGAGCGCGTGGCTGTGCGCACCATGGGTCGAGGCCACCATGCGACGGCGAACGCTGGTCGAGGACGCGCCCGGCGGGGCGCGCGTCCGCACCCCCGACCCCAGGGTCCCGCCGACGGTCCTCGACGGGCCGCTCGAGGGCGTGCTCGCGGCACTGCTGCTCCTGCACGTCACGGGCGACGACGCCTGGGCCGAGCCCGACGACGCGCCCGGCGTCGCCGGGCGCCGGGCCCGGGCCGAGGCGGCGGTCGACCTGGTGCGCGCCGTCGCGGCGCTGCGGCCCGACGAGCCCGAGGCGCGGGCCCTGCTCGCGCTCGTGCTGCTGCGCCACGCCCGCCGCGGCGCGCGCACCGGGCCCGACGGGCGGCCGCTCGACCTCGAGGACCAGGACCGGTCGCTGTGGCGGCGCGACGAGATCGACGAGGGCCGGCGGGTCCTCGAGCGGGCGCTCGCCGACGGCCGGCCCGGGCCCTACCTGGTCGCCGCGGCGATCGAGGCGTTGCACGACGACGCCCCGACCGCGGCCGCGACGGAGTGGGACGAGATCCTCGCGCTGCACGACGCGCTGGCCGGCCTGGCCACCGGGCGGGCCACCGGCTGGCCGCCGTCGCCCCTCGCCGCGCTCGAGCGCGCCGTCGCGCGGGGCATGGTGCACGGGCTCGAGGTGGGCCTCGTCGCGCTCGACGAGCTCGAGGGCATGCCCGGCCTCGAGGGGCTCCTGCCCGCGGCACGGGCCCGCCTCCACCGCTCCGCCCCCCGATAGCGCTGTGGGCGTGATCTCTGGCCCGTTTCGTCCGGATCATCCGGGCGAAACGGGCCAGAAATCACGCCCACAGCGGGACGCGCGCGTGCGGCTCAGCCGGAGAAGGGCTTCGCCGCCGTGATCTCGACCGTGATCTCGCGGCCGTTCGGCGCGGTGTACGTCGTCGAGTCACCGACCTTCTTGCCGTCGATCGCGGCGCCGAGCGGCGACGTCGGGGAGTACACGTCGAGGTCCGTCGTCCCCGCGATCTCGCGCGAGCCGAGGAGGAACGTCATCTCGTCGCCGGCGACGACCGCCGTGACGACCATGCCCGCCTCGATGATGCCGTCGTCCGCGGGCCTGCTGATCTGGACGTTGCGGAGCTTCTCGGTCAGCTCGCGGATGCGGGCCTCGTTCTTCGCCTGCTCCTCGCGGGCGGCGTGGTACCCGCCGTTCTCCTTGAGGTCACCCTCGTCGCGGGCTGCGGCGATGCGCTCGGCGATCTCGGTGCGGGCGGGGCCGGAAAGGTGCTCCAGCTCGGCCTTCAGCCGGTCGTGAGCCTCCTGGGTGAGCCAGGTGACGTTCGGCTCGGTCACGTGGGCTCTCCTTTCGTGGTGCTCGGTGGCCTGGTCCCGGCCGCGCTCGTACGGCCGACGGGCGTCGGCACGCGCGTCGGCTGGTGCAGGACTGCGTGTGAATCCCTCAGGATAGCGTGACCCGGGCGACGGCGGTCATTCCGTGACGACGCACCGGTCGACGACGGCGGTCGTCGCCTCCTCGGACGTGCGCACCGTCACGGTGTGGCGGCTCGTGAGGCCCTCGCTGGGGCCGACCGGCACCTCGAGCGTGCCGACCTGGGCGTAGCTCTGGGAGAGCGCGTCGACGGTGCACACCGCCGTCGTGCCGCGCGGCATGTGGACCTGGAACGTGACGTCGATCTGCTCGGGGCTCGGGACCGTGAAGCCCACGACGTCGACCGTCACCGGGGCCTGGCGCGTCTGCTCGGCCGCGAGCCAGGCGGCGCCGGCCACGCCTGCCGCGAGCGCCGCCCCGATCGCGATCTTCGCGCCCGTGCCGAGCCGGCGGTCCGCCCCCTGACCGCCGGGGCCGCGGGTCCCGTAGCGGTCGGCGGGCGGGGTGGGGATGGCCGGGTCGCTCATGGTGCACCATTGTCCCTGACGCCCCATGCCCTCCAGACCTCGGGAGCCGACCTTGTCCTCCGCCCCGCACGAGCAGCTGCGCCTCATGGCGGTGCACGCGCACCCCGACGACGAGTCGAGCAAGGGGGCGGCGACCACCGCGCGCTACGCCGCCGAGGGCGTCGACGTGCTCGTCGTCACGTGCACCGGCGGCGAGCGGGGCGACGTGCTCAACCCCACGTTCGTCGTGCCGGAGGCGCACGAGTTCGACACGCTCGAGGGCAAGCGCGCGCTGCGCCGCGCCGAGATGGAGGTCGCGGCCGAGGCGCTCGGCGTCCGCCAGACGTGGCTCGGGTTCGTCGACTCGGGTCTGCCGGAGGGCGACCCGCTGCCGCCGCTTCCGGAGGGGTGCTTCGCGCTCGTGCCGCTCGAGGAGGCCGCCGCGCCGCTCGTCGAGCTCGTGCGCCGGTTCCGGCCGCACGTCATGACGACGTACGACCCGTCCGGCGGCTACCCGCACCCGGACCACATCAAGTGCCACGAGGTCGCGTTCGAGGCGTTCCACGCCGCGGGCGACGCGTCGCGCTACCAGGTCGACGGCGGCGCCGCCCCGTGGCAGCCGCTCAAGCTGTACTACAACCACGGGTTCTCGATGGAGCGCATGCGGGCCGTGCACGAGGCCATGCAGGGCGCCGGGCTCGAGTCCCCGTTCGGCGACTGGATCGAGTCGCGCACCGCGCGCGAGATCCCCGAGCGCACGGTCACCACGAAGATCGAGTGCGCGAAGTACTTCCCGCAGCGCGACGCCGCCCTGCTCGCCCACGCGTCGCAGATCGACCCGAACGGCTTCTTCTTCGCCGTGCCGCGCGACGTCGAGGCCGAGGTGTGGCCGTGGGAGGAGTTCGAGCTCGCGGAGTCGCACGTGCCGACGCGCACGCCCGAGGACGACCTGTTCGCGGGCATCCGCGGGACGGAGGCGGCCCGGTGAACGCCCTGCTGACCGGCCTGGCCGGCGTGGTCGCGGCCGTCCCGAGCCCGAGCCCGACGTCGCGCGTCCCGGACGAGCTCGAGGTCACGCCGGGCCTGTCCGGCTTCCTGGCGACCTTCGCCGTGGCCGCGGCCGCGGTGCTGCTGTTCCTGTCGCTCACGCGCCACCTGCGCACCGCGCGCTCCAACGCGATCGAGCGCGGCATCCCCGTCGAGGAGCCGCGGCGCCACCGCTTCGCGGACGAGCCCGGCGCGGACGAGCCCGGGTCGGTGCAGAGCCCGGACGTGGGGCCCGTGGGCGGGCCCGACGGGCGGGGCGCCGGCGGCGACGGGCCGGGCTCCGGTGACGGACCCGACACCGACGGCGACGGGCGGGGCGACCGCCGGGGGCCCGCGGCCCCATGACGGTGCGGGTCACGGTCGGCCAGGTCGCGGTCGCCGACGACCGGGCGGCCAACCTGGCGATGGTCGCCGACGCGTTCGGCGCCGCGGCCCGCGTGCGCTCGGACCTGCTGATCCTGCCCGAGTACGCCTCGGGGTACCACCGTCAGGGTGTGGGCTCGGAGCACGCCGAGCCCCTCGACGGCCCGTTCGTCACGGCGCTGCGCCGGCACGCGCGCGAGCACGGCGTCGCGGTGGTCGCGGGCACGACGCTGCCCGGCAGCGGGTCGGTCGGCCCCACCGGGCGGCAGCGGGCGGTCAACGCGGTCGTCGGCGTCGACGCGACGGGCGCGCTCGCGGGCGTCTACCGCAAGGTCCACCTGTACGACGCGTTCGGGTTCCGCGAGTCCGACCTGCTCGAGCCCGGTCCCGCGGACGCCCCGCCGCTCACCCTGCGCGTCGGCGACCTCACCTTCGGGGTCATCACGTGCTACGACCTGCGGTTCCCCGAGTCGGCGCGGCGCGTGGTCGACGCCGGTGCGGACGCGATCGTGGTGCCGGCCGCCTGGGTCGCGGGTCCGCTCAAGGCCGAGCACTGGCGCACGCTGCTGCAGGCGCGCGCGATCGAGAACACTGTCGTGGTCCTCGGCGTCGGGATGGCCGGCACGGGCGTGACCGGGCGGTCGACGCTCGTCGGGCCCGACGGCGTCGTCGGCCTCGAGCTCGGCGAGGCACCCGAGTACCGGACCGTCGACCTCGACGCCGAGGCCCTCGCCGCCGTGCGCGAGCGCAACCCGTCGCTCGCCAACCGCCGCTACGCCGTCGTCCCCCGCGACACCCCGCCGAGGTAGCGCTGGGCGCGGCGAGGTAGCGCACGATCCGGCGAGGTAGCGCACGATCCGGCGAGGTAGCGCACCACGATCCGGCGAGGTAGCGCACGATCCGGCGAGGTAGTGCACGACGGCGCTACCTCGCGGTGAAACGCGCTACCTCGCGGTGAAACGCGCTACCTCGCGGTGAAACGCGCTACCTCGCGGTGAAACGCGCTACCTCGCGGTGAAGCGCGCTACCTCGCGGGACGGATCAGAGGGTCGCGAGAAAGATCGCGACGGTGTGGCACGCGAAGCCGACGACGGTGAGCGCGTGGAAGATCTCGTGGAACCCGAACCAGCGGGGCGAGGGGTCGGGCCGCTTGGTGCCGTAGACGATCGCGCCGAGCGTGTAGGCGAGCCCCCCGCCGGCGACGAGCCACACCACCGCGATCCCGCCCGACGCCGCGAACTGGCCCATGTAGGCCACGGCGACCCAGCCGAGCGCCACGTACACCGGCACGTAGACCCACCGCGGCGCGTCCATCCACAGCACGCGCGCGAGCAGCCCGACGACGGCGCCGCCCCAGACGATCGACAGCAGGATCGTCGCGGTGCGCGGGTCGAGCAGCATGACGGCGAGAGGCGTGTACGTGCCCGCGATGATGAGGAAGATGTTGGAGTGGTCGAGCCGGCGCAGGGCGGCGCCGACGCGCGGGGACCACGTCCCGCGGTGGTAGACGGCGCTCGTGCCGAACAGCATGACCGCGCTGAGCCCGAACACGGCGGCGGCGACCTTCCCGGCCACGGGCGGGGCGAGCAGGACGAGCACGACGGCGGCCACGAGCGCAAGCGGCGCCGTGACGGCGTGGATCCACCCGCGCAGACGCGGCTTGAGGCGGGCGGCCTGCTTCCCGGCGGCCACGGAGACGGTCTGCACGACGTCGGACACGGCCTCGCGCGCCTCGTGCATCGCGCCCTTGGCGTCGGCCACGACGTCGTGGGCGCCGTCGCGCGAGCCGTCGCGGTCGAACGGTCGGCCGTGCTGGTGTGCGGCAGCTGCCACGTGTCTCCTCCTCGTCAACCTACGGAACCGTAGGTTACGCAAGCGTAGGGTACGGCGCGGGAGGTCTCGACCCCGTCGTGTGAAGATCGTGCGACGACGTCGGTCCGGTCGCCCGCCGAACCGGCCCGCCCGTCCGCGGCGGGGCGCGACGGCGGTACGGTTGTCCGCGTGCGCCTGCCCCACCTGCTCTACGGCCTGTACGAGCGGCGTCTCGCCGCGTCGCTGCCGGCGCGGCAGATGCCCCGGCACGTCGGCGTGATCCTCGACGGCAACCGCCGCTGGGCCAAGTCCTTCGGCGAGCCCGCGCACACCGGCCACCGGCGCGGCGCCGACAAGATCACCGAGTTCCTCGGCTGGGCCGAACCGCTCGGCATCGAGGTCGTCACGCTGTGGATGCTGTCGACCGACAATCTCGCGCGGCCCGCGGACGAGCTCGCCAACCTGCTCGACATCATCCGCGACGCGGTCGACGAGCTCGCCGAGACGGGCCGGTGGCGGCTGCGCGTCATGGGCAGGCTCGACCTGCTGCCCGACGACCTCGCCGCCGCCCTCAAGGCCGCGGCCGACGGTACGTGCGACGTCGACGGCCTCCAGGTCAACGTGGCGATCGGCTACGGTGGGCGCCACGAGATCGCCGACGCCGTGCGCTCGTACCTGCGCCAGGAGGCCGCCGGGGGAGCGACGCTCGAGGAGCTCGCCGAGCGCATCGACGTCGACGACATCGCCGCCCACCTGTACACCAAGGGCCAGCCCGACCCCGAGCTCGTCATCCGCACGTCGGGCGAGCTGCGCGTGGGTGGCTTCCTCATGTGGCAGAGCGCCCACTCGGAGCTGTACTTCTGCGAGGCGTACTGGCCCGACTTCCGGCGGGTCGACTTCCTGCGGGCGCTGCGCGACTTCTCGCGCCGCGAGCGCCGGCTCGGGCGCTGACCGCGCGTCCGGCGGGCGGTGCGAGACGGGACGAAGGAGACTGCGACCGTGACCTCCGGCGAGAACCCGGGCGAGACCACCCACGAGCCCGCCCGTGACAGGACCGTCTCGACCGGCGCGCGCCGGGCCGCCGAGGCGTGGGAGTCCCTGTTCCGCACCCAGGTCACGCTCATGCGCCGCTTCCGCGCGGACGACATCTGGCAGGACCTGACCATCGGCGAGTACGACGTGCTCTACACGCTGTCGACCGGACCTGCGGACGGCATGCGGCTGCGCGACCTCAACGAGAACGTGCTGCTCGCCCAGTCGTCGCTGTCGCGGATGGTCGACCGGCTCGCCGAGCGCGGTCTCGTCCGCCGCTCGGCCGCGGCCGACGACGCGCGCGGCACCGTCGTCTCGCTCACCGACGAGGGGCGGGAGCTGCAGCGCACGACCGGCCGGGCGCACGTGCGCACGATCGAGCGCTACGTCGGCGAGGCGCTCGAGCCCGACGAGCTCGAGGAGCTCGCGCGCCTGCTCGACAAGCTGCGCGCCGCGCAGGCCCGGATCCCCGCGACGGGCTCGCGGCGATGAGCGCGCCCGTCGCCGAGGACGTGCGCCTGGTCGCGCTCACCGGCGGCATCAGCTTCCCGTCGTCGTCGCGCCTGCTGGCCGACCTGCTCGTCGCGCGCGCCGCGGCGCACCTCGAGGCGGCGGGCCGCACGGTCGCGACGCGCGTCGTCGAGGCGCGCGACGTCGCCGAGGACGCCGCGACCGCGACCGTGCTGGGGTTCCGCAGCGCCGAGCTCACCGAGGCGCTGACGGCGGTCGAGGAGGCGCACCTGCTCGTCGTGACGACGCCGGTCTTCCGCGGCACCTTCTCCGGGGTGTTCAAGACGTTCGTCGACCTGCTCGACGGCCGGCGCGTCACCGGCACGCCGGTCCTGCTCGGCGCCGCGGGCGGCACCCCGCGCCACACGCTCGTCGTCGACCAGGCGCTGCGTCCGCTCTTCGCGTTCATGGGAGCGGTGCTCGTGCCCGTCGGCGTCTACGCGAGCACGGCCGACTGGACGGTCGAGCGGCTCCCGACGGAGGCGCTCGCCGAGCGCGCCGACCGTGCGGGCGCCCAGCTCGCCCGCCTCGCGAGCCTGGTGGACGACCCGGCGCTGGGCCCGCGGCGCTCGTTATCCTCGGGCGCGTGACCGCCACCGCAGCCGCCCCGCACGTCGTCGTCGTCCCCGACTCCTTCAAGGGCAGCCTCAGCGCGCGCGAGGTGGCCGACGCCGTGTGCGCCGGCGTGCGCGTCGCCGCGCCCGACGCGCGGATCACGTGCCTCGCGATGGCGGACGGCGGCGAGGGCACGCTCGACGCGCTGCTGAGCACGTGGCGCACCGAGGTCCGCGCCGTCGAGACGGTCGACGCGATCGGCCGCCCGACGACGGCGCGGTGGGCGGCGTCGCCCGACGGACGCGTCGGCGTCGTCGAGCTCGCCGAGGCGAGCGGTCTCCCGCGCGTCTCCGACCGGACCCTGCAGCCGCTGCGCGCCCACACGCGCGGCACGGGCGACCTCGCGGCCGCGGTGCTCGACGCCGGCGTCGAGGAGGTGCTCGTGTGCCTCGGCGGGTCCGCGTCCACGGACGGCGGCGCCGGCCTGCTCACCGGTCTCGGCGCGCGGCTGCTCGACGCCGACGGGGCCGAGGTGCCCGACGGCGGCGAGGGGCTCGCGCGCGTCGCGTCGCTCGACCTGTCCGGTCTGCACCCGCGCGCCCGCGAGGTGCGGTGGCGCGTCGCCGTCGACGTCACCAACCCGCTCGTGGGAGAGCAGGGCGCCGCGGCCGTCTTCGGGCCGCAGAAGGGCGCGCGGCCGGGCGACGTCGCGTTCCTCGACGAGGCCCTGACCTGCTGGGCCAACCTGCTCGAGCGCGAGACCGGCGTGCGCGTGCACGAGCTGCCCGGCGCGGGTGCGGCCGGCGGCGTGCCCGCCGCGCTGGTCGCCGTCCTCGGCGCGGGCCTCGAGCACGGGGCGACGCTCGTCGCCGAGACAGTCGGCCTGCCCGCGGCGCTCGCGGACGCGGCGCTCGTGCTCACGGGCGAGGGGTCGTTCGACTCGCAGTCAGTGCGCGGCAAGGTGGCCGACGGCGTGGCCCGGCTCGCGGCGGCGTCGCCCGCGCGACCGCCCGTCGTCGTGCTCGCAGGCCAGGTGCTGCTGCCCGCACCCCAGGCGCGCGCCGCCGGGATCGCGGCCGCGTTCTCGATCGCGCCGGGCCCCATCGATCTCGAGGACCTGCTCGGCCGCACCGCTGCCCGCCTCACCGACCTCGCGACGTCGGTCACGGGCCTCGTGCTGGCGGCCCGCCCCGCCTGACCGTTGCCGCGGTCCAGGAACAACCTGGACCCGTCTTGCGTTGTTCTTCACAAGCACCGGGAGCGGTCCAGGCCGTTCCCCCAGGACACGCCAAGAAACGGCAGTCTCACGAAAGGCAGGACGGAGGACCGCATGGCGCGGCGCAAGGCACGTGTGGAGTTCGAGGACGACCTCGGGCGTCCGGTGGTGTACCACCGGCAGCCCGACGGCGGCCTCGTGTCCCCGCGCGCCCAGGTGGACGAGACCGCGACGCTCGCGACCGGCGCGTACGTCGAGGAGGGCGCCAGGATCGGCGCCCGGGCCCGCGTGGGCGTGGGCAGCTGGGTCGACGTGGACGCGGTCGTGGGTCACGACGCGGTCGTGGGCCGCAACGTGCACGTCGGCCCCCGCACGACGCTCGGGCCCCGGGTGCGCGTCGAGGACGGCTCGCGGCTCGGCTCGGACGTCACGGTCGAGGCGGGCGTGCGCATCCTTCCGGACAGCCTCGTGCCCGACGGCGCGGTCGTGCGCCGCGAGGGCCGCGGCCCGTACGGCATCGCCGCCTGACGCGGCTCACGGCTCCGTGTCGTCGTGCAGGACGACGCGGGACAGCTCGACGGCGCCGCTCGGCAGCCGCCAGTAGTGCAGCCGCCGGGCCTGCGGGGTGTTGACCTGCAGCGCGAGCCGCCACGCCGCGGCGCCGTCGGACTCGCGCACCAGGTGCGGGTCGCCCCCGCCCTCGCCGCGGCGCAGCCGGTGCAGCTCGAGCCCCGGCACCTCGTGCGCGCGCCCCGTGAGCACGAGGACCACGGCCCGCAGCACCTTGTCCTCGAGCCCGCGCCCCACCTCGGCGAGCGACGCGCAGAACTGCGGCCCCACGGCGTAGGGCCCGAGCGGGTAGCGCGCCTTCTCCTCGGCGGGGACCGTCTCGGCCCACGTGCGGTGGACGTCGTAGCGCAGCTGCTCGACGGCGTCGGCGAAGAGCCGCCGGGGCCCGTCCTCGACGCCCGCCTCGGCGAGCCGGCTCTCGAGCGCGCGCTCCGACTTCTGCGCCTTGCGCAGCCTCGTCTTGAGCTGCTCGACGCGCGCCGTGCGGTCATCCAGACGGGCGCGCAGCTCCTGCGCGTGGTCGCGCAGCCCGGCGACCTCGAGCTCGAGCGCGCGGTGCGCCGTGCGCAGCCGGGCGAGCTCGCGCTCGGCCTCGTCCGCGCGCGCCCGCGCGGCGTCCAGGCTGAGGCGCAGCTGGTTGAGCGCGCCCTTGCGCGACGACGGTGCGCCGCCGGGCGCGGTGTCGTGCGCCGCCGGGGCGGGGGAGTCCGCGCCCGAGGACGCCGCGCGCCGAGCGAGCACGGCCGGCGTCGGCCGCTCGGGCGCCGCGGCCGGCGGCGCCGCGGCCGGCGGGGCCGCGTTCGGCGGGGTCGTCGGCACCGAGGCGCGCTCGGGATCCGGCGCCGGGGCGGGCGACCCCGCGCCGTCGTCCGCGGCGGCGTCGTGCACGGGCGGCTCGAGCCACGGCGGGCCGCCGTCGAGCAGCGCGAGCGCCGGCAACGGCTCGTCGCGCGCGTCGTCGACGTCGTCGAGCCGCAGGCCCGGCGTCACGACCGGTCCGGCCGGCCCCGGGACGGGCCTGCCCTCGACGACCCGGGCGAGCACGACCTCGCCCACGCTGAACAGGTCGCCGAGCAGGTCGAGGTCGTTGCCCGTCACGTGGTCGCGATGGACGCGCACGCGCACGGCGGGTGCCAGCTCGAGCGTCACGGCGTCGTCGGCGACCGCCGCGACCCGCGCGGGCACGACGGCGCCCACCGGGTACGCCGCGGCCACGCGCCGCAGCTGCGCCGCGGCGTCGGGCAGCATGCCGCGCACGTCGAGCCGGCCGGTCGCGGCGTCGAGGCGGCCGCGCACGCGCATGCCGCGCGCGAGCAGCCGGGACAGCGGCACGCCCGGCAGCGTGAGCTCCTCGGCGACCTGCAGGGTCGTGCCGTCGTCGGTCTGCACGAGCGCGCGGGCGCCGACGGTCCCCAGGACGGTGGCGGTCACCGTCGCGGCGGGCGCGTCCGACGCCGACGACCCGGCGAGCCCCGCGGCGGCCGCGGCGGTGAGCGCGTCCTGCACGAGCCGGTCGCGCACCTGCGCGCCGCGCACGTCGTCGTAGGCGAGCCAGAGGTGGGACCGGGCGAGGTCGTGCACCCACGCGAGCCCCACGGGGTAGACGCGCGACGCTCCGCCGTAGACCTGGGTGCCCGGGGGCATCGCGTGCGAGAAGGCCCACGACGGGTCGCCGTCGTGCACCACAACGACCTCGGCGAGGCCGCGCACCTCCTCGAGCACGGCCGCGGGGTCGACGTACGGGTGACCGCGGTCGCGCGGCGTCGAGACGACCACGACCGGCCACGACCGGCCCGGGTCTTGCAGGTGCCGGGCGAGCCCGGCGGCGTCGGCCTCGGAGCGCACGTGCCCGACGGCGGTCGGCACGGCCGGCCGTGCGGCGGGCGGTGCGCTCGTCGTCGTCACGCGTCCCCCCTCCGTGGTCCGTCCGTCGAGCCTACCGACGGCGCGGCGGGCGCACCCGGCGGACGTGCCGTCGGTAGGCTCGTCGGACGGACCCGCCTCAGGACGTTGCCGAGGGAGATGACAGCGTGTGCGTTCAACGTCACGTCGCGTCCGCCCAGGTTTCCGGCGTGTGGGCGGGGGCGCGGATGACAGGATGGGGGACATGCCGATGACCCCCCAGTCGGCGGCCGACGCCCGCCCGTACGACGCCCTGCTGCTGTACTCCTTCGGAGGCCCGAACAAGCCGGAGGACGTGGTCCCGTTCCTCCGGAACGTGACGGCCGGCAAGGGGATCCCGGACTCGCGGCTCGAGGAGGTCGGCGAGCACTACTACGCGTTCGGCGGCAAGAGCCCGATCAACGAGCAGAACCTCGCGCTCAAGGCCGCGATCGAGGCCGAGCTCGCCGAGCGGGGCATCGACCTGCCGGTCGTGTGGGGCAACCGCAACTGGGAGCCGTACACCGACGACGCGATCGACGAGCTCGAGCGGCTCGGGGCGAAGCGCGCCGTCGCGCTCGTGACGTCCGCGTACTCCTCGTACTCGGGCTGCCGCCAGTACCGCGAGGACCTCGCCGTCGTGCTCGACAAGCGCGGCCAGCTCGGCCCCGACGGCTCGACGGGCGTCCAGTTCGACAAGATCCGCTCGTACTTCAACCACCCGGGCTTCGTGCAGGCCAACGTCGAGGCCGTGCTCGACGCGTACCGCGAGCTCGAGGCCAAGGGCGGCTCGCCCGCGCACGCGCGGCTCGTGTTCGTCACGCACTCGATCCCCACGACGATGGAGGAGGCCTCCGGCGTCGGGCACGCGACGTACTCCGAGCAGCACCTCGACGTCGCCGCCGTCGTCGCCGAGGCGATCGCCGAGCGCCGCGGCCACCCGGTCCAGTGGGAGCTCGCGTACTGCTCGCGCTCGGGCCCGCCGTCGCAGCCCTGGCTCGAGCCCGACGTCAACGACCTGCTCGAGCAGCGTGCGGCCGAGGGCCTGCGCAACGTCGTGCTGTCGCCCATCGGGTTCGTCTCCGACCACATGGAGGTCGCCTACGACCTCGACACCGAGGCGATGGAGACCGCCGCGAACCTCGGCATGACCGCGGTCCGCGCGGGCACCGTCGGCACGCGCCCCGAGTTCGTGCGCGGCCTCGTGGACCTGCTGCTCGAGCGCGCGGCGCTCGCGCGCGGCGAGTCCGTGGAGGAGGCGACCGTGGGGTCGCTGCCCGCCTTCCCGTCCGTCACGCCGCCCGACTGCTGCCTGCGCCGCCACGGCGAGCCCAGCGGCATCCCGGCCCTCTGCAGCGAGGACATGCACCGATGAGCGAGCACGTCCACGGCGACACCGGCGAGGCCGTCGACGCCGAGGCCATCAACGCCTCGACCCGCTACACGATGGTGTCGGTGTTCTCGCTCGCCGAGCCCCTGCCCGTGGGCGAGGCCGAGCGCGCGGAGATCGTGGCCGAGGCCGAGGCCGCGCTGTGGGACGGGCAGGCCGAGGCCGACCGCGACCCGGCGCGCGCCACCGGCGACGTCGTCGTGCGCGGCGTCTACGACGTCGCGGGCCTGCGGGCCGACGCCGACCTCATGGTCTGGGTGCACGGGCCGACGGTCGAGTCCGTGCAGGGCGCGTACCGCCGGCTGCGTGCGTCGCGGCTCGGCTCGGTGCTCGCGCCCGAGTGGTCCGTCGTCGCGCTGCACCGCGCCGCCGAGTTCAACCGCGGCCACGTCCCGGCCTTCCTCGCGGGCGAGCGCCCGCGCGACTACCTGTGCGTGTACCCGTTCGTGCGCTCGTACGAGTGGTACCTGCTGCCCGACGCCGAGCGCCGCACCATGCTGCGCGACCACGGCATGGCCGCGGCGGGCTACAAGGACGTGCGCGCCAACACCATGGCGACCTTCGCGCTGTCGGACTACGAGTGGCTGCTCGCGTTCGAGGCCGACGAGCTGCACCGCATCGTCGACCTCATGCGCGACCTGCGCGCCACCGAGGCCCGCCGCCACGTGCGCGAGGAGGTGCCGTTCTTCACCGGCCCGCGCGTGACGCTGCAGGAGTGGGCGGACCGTCAGCCCGTCGCCTGACCGCGTGTCAGAAGCCTGGTGGGCTCTGGCCCACCAGGATTCTGACACGTTCGGCGTCGGGTTCAGGGCAGGGTCGCGACGACGACGGTGCCGCCGGGGCCGTCCGCGTCCTCGTCGTGCACGACGGCGGGGCGAAGCCCCGCTCTCTCGGCGAGCGCGACGGCCGTGGCCGCCTGGCCGGGGGAGATCTCGAAGAGCAGCCTGCCCGTGCCGGCGCGGAGCCAGTCGGGCGCGGCGGCGACGACGCGGCGGAGGACGTGGAGGCCGTCGGGGCCGCCGTCGAGGGCCGTCGGTGGCTCGTGGTCGCGGGCCTCGGGCGGCATCGTGGCGATCGCGTCCGCCGGGACGTACGGGGCGTTGCACAGCAGCACGTCGACGCGGCCGCGGAGCTCGGTCGGCAAGGGCTCGAGCAGGTCGCCCGTGCGGACGGTCGCGCCCAGCGGCTCGAGGTTGGCGCGCGCGTGCGCCGTCGCGGCCGGGTCCACGTCGGACGCGTGCAGCGTGACGCGCGGCGACCGCCCGGCCGGGGTACCGCCGTCGGGCACGTGCGAGCGCAGCCCGAGGAGGACGGCCCCGCCGACCGCACCGCAGCCGCAGCACAGGTCCACCACGACCACCGCATCTGCCGAGTTGTCAGGCCCACGCCGGGGTATACGGCCGCGTGAGCCTGACACCTCTGCCAGCGCCGTGCGCACCATGAGCTCCGTGCGCCGGCGCGGCACGAACACGCCCGGCCCGACCGACCAGCGCCGCCCCGCGAACTCGACCCGGCCGAGCACGTGCTCGAGCGGCTCGCCGGCGACGCGGCGGGCGACGAACTCCTCCAGCATGCCGGCCTGACCGCCGCGGACGCCGTCGGCGTCGAGCAGCAGCGCGGCCTCCTCCTCGGCGAAGACGCAGCCGGCGGCCCGAAGGCGCGCGGCGACGTCGTCGAGCAGCGTCACGCGTCCACCGACGCGGCGACGGTCTCGAAGTGCTCGACCGTCGGGAACGGCTCGTAGAAGTGGTGGAGCAGTTCGCGCCAGCGCGGGTACCGGTCCGAGCCGCGGAAGCCCTCGGTGTGCGCCTCGACGGACTCCCACTCGACGAGCAGCAGGTAGGTCGAGGGCGACTCGACGGACCGGGACAGCCACAGCCCGCCGAAGCCGGGCGTCGCCTCGATGAGCGGCCGGGCCTCGACGAGCGCCGCCTCGAACGCGGCCTCGTGACCGGGGCGGACGGGCAGGAGCGCGTGCTCGAGGATCATCGCGCCAGCGTACGTGTCAGAAGGCTGGTGGGCCTGAGCCCACCAGCCTTCTGACACGGATCAGGGACGGATCAGGGGTAGAGGCCGCGGATCTCGTGCGCCTCGGCGGTGCGCTTGACGCCGATGATGAGCGCGGCGTCGCGCAGCGAGACCCCGTGCTTCCGCGCCATCGCGGCCACCTCGTGGTAGGCGGTCGTCATGCGGTGCTCGAGCTTCTCGGCGATCTCCTGCTCGGTCCACCAGTACGTCTGGTTCGCCTGGACCCACTCGAAGTAGGAGACGACGACGCCGCCCGCGTTCGCGAGCACGTCGGGCACCACGGTCACGCCGTTCTTCGCGAGGATGCGGTCGCCCGCGGTCGTCGTCGGGCCGTTGGCGCCCTCGACGACGTAGCGCGCCCGCACCTGGCTCGCCGTGACCTCGTCGAGCACGCCCTCGACGGCCGCCGGGACGAGCACGTCGACGTCGAGCGCGAGCAGCTCGGCGTTGGAGATCGGGTCGGCACCGTCGAAGCCGACGACCGAGCCGGTCGCGGCGACGTGCGCGAACAGCCGGTCGACGTCGATCCCGGTGTCGGCCTTGATGCCGCCGTACTGGTCGCTGACCGCGACGACGCGGGCGCCGCGCGCGGCGAAGATCGCGGCGGCGTGGGAGCCGACCTTGCCGAAGCCCTGGACCGCGACGGACACGCCGTCGAGCTTCTCGCCGACCTTCTCGAGCGCCGCGGCCGTCACGTGGACGATGCCCGCGCTCGTCGCGGTGCCGCGGCCGAGCGACCCGCCCACCGCGAGCGGCTTGCCGGTCACGACGGCCGGGATCGTGTAGCCGCGGTTGACCGAGTAGGTGTCCATGACCCAGGCCATGGTCTGGGAGTCGGTGCCCATGTCGGGCGCCATGATGTCGGTGTCGGGGCCTATCATCGGCATGATCTCGGACGTGTACCGGCGCGTGACGCGCTCGAGCTCCGACAGCGAGTACTCGCGCGGGTCGATGGTGACGCCGCCCTTGGCGCCGCCGTAGGGCAGGTCGACGACGCCGCACTTCCACGTCATCCACATCGCGAGGGCGCGGACCTCGTCGATGTCGACGGACGGGTGGTAGCGCAGGCCGCCCTTGCCGGGCCCGCGCGAGACGTTGTGCTGGACGCGGAAGCCGTGGAAGAGCACCGTCTCGCCGCTGTCGCGCCGCAGCGGCACCGCGACGTGGATCTCACGGCGCGGGGTGGCCAGCATGCGGTGCAGGCCCTCGTCGTAGCCGAGGTGCTCGACGGCGGTGGCGAGCTGCTCGTGCGCCGTGGCCAGGGGACCGTCGGGGCGCGGGGGAGCGGAGGGTGCGTCAGGCAGGTCGGGTGTGGTGATCGACGACGTCGTCACTGGTCCTCCAGGACACGTGCCGGCGTCCTTCGTGAGGGCGTCGGCGTGGGTTTCGCGGCCCGGGTTTGTGGGCCTCGTCACCACCGTAACGCCTCTCCCGGGGCGCTCACGACGCGGGCGAACAGGCGGCGTGGCACGCCTCGTGGAGGGGTTACCGAGGGTTGACCAACGGCTGACCGACGGTGCGGCGACGACCACCGCCGGGCCACCCGCCGGTCACCGCTCGGCGGTGGCCCGGGGCGATCGTCCGGCGGTCAGTGCCCGAACTCGTCCGAGTCGGTGACGTGGTCCTCGCCCCGGTCGAGCGCGCTGATGTCGTCGATGTCCTTCTGGGTGAGCTGGACGTCGACGCTGGCGAGGTTCTGGCGCCGGTGCTCCCGGGAGCCCGACCTGGGCACCGTGACGATCCCGCGCTGGGTGAGCCAGCGCAGCACCGCCTGGGCCGGGCTGCACCCGGTGCGCGCGGCGATCTCCGTGATCACGGGGTCCTGCAGCATCGTCGCCGGCTGGAGGGGGCTCCACGCCTCGGTGACGATGCCGTGCGACACGTGGTAGGCGTGCGTCGAGGCGCGGGTGGCATAGGGGTTGAGGTTGATCTGGTTGACCTCGGGCGTCACGCCCGTGGCCTCGACGAGCCGGTCCAGGTGGTGCGGCTTGAAGTTGGACACCCCGATCGCGCGCGCCAGCCCCTCCTCGCGGAGGCGGATCATGCCCTCCCAGGCCTCGACGTAACGGTTCTGGCCCGGGTTGGGCCAGTGGATGAGGAGCAGGTCGACGTACTCGAGCCCGAGCCGCTCGAGGCTGTTCTCGCACGCCTGGCGGGCCCCGTCGACGCTGTGCCAGCGCTTGTTGAACTTCGTGGTGACGAAGAGCTCCTCGCGCGGGACTGCGGCGTCGCGGATCCCCTGGCCGACGCCGCGCTCGTTGCCGTAGTTCTCGGCCGTGTCGACGAGGCGGTAGCCGTCCTCGATCGCGGTCCGGACGCACTCGGCGGCCTCGGCGTCGTCGAAACCGGCGGTGCCCAGGCCGAGGACCGGCATCTCGGTGCCGTGGGACAGGGTCACGGTGGGAGCGGTGGTCGTCATGCCAGGCAACGTACGGCGGGCGCCCGGCCCTCGCAGCGCCAGCGCCCTCCCACCCCGCGAGTTGTCAGGCCCAGGCCGCGGTGTACCCGGGCGTGGGCCTGACAACGCCGGAGCGCGACGAGTTGTCAGGCCCAGGCGGGGCTATGCCCGAGCGTGGGCCTGACAACTCGTGGGGGGTGGCTGAGTGGTCAGCGGACGCGGCGCCAGACGGCGGGCAGGAGCGCGCCGGCGATGGCGGCCTTGATCGCGTCGCCGGGCAGGAACACGACCGCCCCGGCCATGAGCGCCGCGCCGATCGGCATGCCCGCCACCGCGGCGAGCCACGGCACGCCGCACGCGTAGATCACCGCGGTCCCGACGGCGTACGCGCCGACGGTCGACAGCACGCGGCGGTCAGCACCCCGGCGGGCGAGCGCGCCGACGGCGGCCGACGCCGCGACGAACCCGAGCAGGTAGCCGCCGCTCGCGCCGGCGACCGCCTCCCAGCCGGAGGCCCCACCGGTGAACACGGGCAGGCCGGCGAGCCCGACGCCGACGTACAGCACCTGCGCGAGCGACCCGCGCAGCGGGCCGAGCGCGGCGGCGCCGAGCAGCACGGCGAACGTCTGGCCGGTGACGGGCACGGGCAGGCCGGGGATCGGGATGCGCAGCTGCGCGGTGAGCGCGGTCAGGGCGGCGACGCCGACGACGAGCGCGACGTCGCGCACGAGCGTGCCGGGCAGCACGTCGGCGAGGACGCGACGGGGGCGGGCGGTGGGCAGCGGGAGCGCGGCTGAGGTCATGGCCACGACGCTAGGGCCGGCGTCGGGCACGGACACGACCTGTCCGGACCAACAGAACGGGACCGGCGTTTGTGCACTTCGCACACCCCGCGGTGGGTGGGCGTGAACACCGGGCCGGATCGTTGTAGGGATCCTGCAACCGCGCTACCTCGGCGCGGAACGCGCTACCTCGGCGGGGAAGGCGGGGTCAGGCGCGGCGGGCGCGGCGGCGGAACGACGACGGCGTCTCGCCGGTGAGGCGGGCGAACGTGCGCGTGAACGCGGCCTGGTCGTAGAAGCCCGTCACGGACGCGATCTCGGCGATGGGCGTCGCGGTCGAGGACAGCAGGTGCGCGGCGCGGTCGACCCGCGCCCGCAGCACGAGCTGGCGCGGCGTCAGGCCGAAGACGCGCCGCACGCGCCGGTCGAGCACCGCCGTCGTGCACCCGGCCATCCGCGCGAGGTCGGCCACGGTCAGCGAGACGCCGGGCGACGTGTCGAGGTGCCGCTCGACCTCCGCGACGAGCCGCGCCATGGCGTCCATCGCGGCGTCGTCGGCGTCGTCCTCGCGCAGGTCCTGCGAGACCGACACGATCCCCACGACGCGACCCTCGCCGTCGTGCACCGGCAGCTTGGACGTGAGGAACCAGCCGGGCACCCCGCCCACGTGGCGGATGAGCTCGAGCTCGTTGCGCAGCGGCCTGCCGGTGCGCAGCACCTCGTCGTCCTGGGTCGTGTAGCGCTCGGCGAGCTCGGGCACGAACAGGTCGCCGGCGCGGCGCCCGATGACCGCGCGGCGCGAGCTCTCGTTGGTGCGGCGCACGAAGACCTGGTTGACGAGCACGTACCGGCCCGTGGTGTCCTTGGCGCAGAACATGACGCCGCTGAGCTCGTCCATGAGGGCGACCATGGCAGGCGGCATCGCGGCCAGGAGGGCGTCCGCCTCGGGCCACGTGGTCTTGTCCGAAACTGCGCCCATCGCGCGCCCGATCGTACAAGACGAGCCGTCGCCGTCCGAGGCACCCTGGGAGCATGAGTACCTCTGTTCCGGCGCACCACCCCGCGCCCCCCGTGAGTGCCGAGAGCCTCGTCGACGACGCCGTCGCCCTCGCGCGCACCTGGATCGCCGCCGCCACCGGCGACGACGCCGCGGCCACGACCCGCGCAGACCGGCGCGCGCGTGCGACCGCCGAGCGCCTCGGCTCCCTCGTGTCCGACCCGGCCGGCCTCGAGCTGGCGGTCGGCTTCGTCGACGACGTCGCGCGCCCGCAGGACGTGCGCGTCGCCGCCAAGGCCCTGTCCCGCCTGGGCCGCGACGCCGGCTCGGCGTCGTTCCTCAGCCCCGTCGACCGCGCGCTGTTCAAGGTCGGCGCGGCCGTGGCCCCGACGCTGCCGTCGGTCGTCGTGCCCGCCGCGCGCGTCCGCCTGCGCCAGCTCGTCGGCCACCTCGTCGCCGACGCCGGCGCGGGGCTCGGCAAGCACCTCGCCCGCACCCGCGCCGAGGGCTACACGCTCAACGTCAACCTCCTCGGCGAGGCCGTGCTCGGCGAGGACGAGGCGAAGGCCCGCCTGCAGCGCACCATCGACCTGGTCAAGCGGCCGGACGTCGACTACGTGTCGATCAAGGTCTCGTCCGTCGCCGCGCAGCTCGTCACGTGGGACCTCGACGGCTCGCGCCGCCGCGTCGTCGAGCGGCTGCTGCCGCTGTACCGGGCCGCGCGCGACCACGGCGTGTTCCTCAACCTCGACATGGAGGAGTACAAGGACCTGGCGCTGACCACGGCGGTCTTCACCGAGATCCTCGACCTGCCGGAGTTCCGTGACCTCGAGGCCGGCATCGTCCTGCAGGCGTACCTGCCCGACGCGCTCGGCGCGCTCGACGAGCTCACCGCCTGGGCCCAGCGGCGCATCGCCGCGGGCGGCGCACGCATCAAGGTCCGGCTCGTCAAGGGCGCCAACCTCGCCATGGAGCAGGTCGAGGCCGAGCTGCACGACTGGCCGCAGGCCCCGTACACCTCCAAGGCCGAGGTCGACGCCAACTACGTGCGCGTCCTCGAGCACCACCTCACGGCCGAGCGCACCGCCGCCGTCCGCCTCGGCGTCGCGTCGCACAACCTGTTCCACGTGGCGCTCGCGGTGCTGCTCGCGCGCTCGCGCGGCGTGACCGAGGGCCTCGACATCGAGATGCTCCAGGGCATGGCGCCGATCGAGGCGCGCCTCGTGCGCGAGGAGGTCGGCAAGGACGGCGGCCGCGTGGTGCTGTACACGCCGGTCGTGCGCGACGAGGACTTCGACGTCGCGATCGCGTACCTCGTGCGGCGTCTCGAGGAGAACGCCGCCGAGCAGAACTTCCTGCACGCCGCGTTCGCGCCGTCGGGCGCGCCTGGCACGGGTGCCGCCTCCGAGGGCACCCCGATGGACCGGCAGGAGGCCGCGTTCCGCGCGTCCGTGGAGCACGGTCTGCACTACACGCCCGACGACGTCGCTCCCCGCCGCCGGTCGCGCTTCGGCGCGCGCCAGCCGTGGGAGGACGCGCCCGAGTTCCGCAACGCCGTCGACACGGACCCGGCGGTCGCGGAGCACCGCGAGTGGGCGAAGCGCGTGACCGGGCCGGACTCGGGCTTCGTCCCGGTCCAGGCGCCCGAGGTCACGAGCACCGACGAGATCGACGCCGCCGTGGCGCGCGCCGTCGCGGTCCGCGACGCGTGGGCGGCCGTCGCCCCGGCCGACCGCGCGAAGGTCCTGCGGGCCGCGGCCCGCGAGCTCGAGGCCGCGCGCACCGAGCTCGTCGCCGCCGCGGTGCACGAGCCCGGCAAGACCGTCGCCGAGGCCGACCCCGAGGTCAGCGAGGCGATCGACTTCGCCAACTACTACGCCGGCGCGGCCGAGGCGCTCGCGCAGGTCGAGGGCGCCGCGTTCGCGCCTGAGGGCGTCACCCTCGTGACCCCGCCGTGGAACTTCCCGGTCGCGATCCCGATCGGCGGCGTGCTCGCGTCGCTCGCCGCCGGCTCGCCGGTGCTGGCCAAGCCCGCGCCGCCGACGCCGCGCTGCTTCGAGCTCGCGGTCGACGCGGTGCACCGCGCGCTCGACGCGGTCGCGCCCCAGATCGGCCTCGCGCCCGAGGTCCCGCGCGACGTCGTGCAGTTCCTCCGCGTGCCCGACGGCGAGCTCGGCAAGCACCTCGTCACGCACGCCGACGTCTCGCGCGTCATCCTCACGGGCTCGATCGAGACTGCCGAGCTGTTCGCGAGCTGGCGCCCCGAGCGGCCGGTCTTCGCCGAGACGTCGGGCAAGAACGCCCTCGTCGTGACGCCGTCGGCCGACCTCGACCTCGCGGTCGCCGACCTCGTGCGCAGCGCGTTCGGGCACGCCGGCCAGAAGTGCTCCGCGGCGTCGCTCGTCATCCTCGTCGGCTCGGTCGGCGACCCGACGACCGTCACGGGCGAGCGGTTCCGCCGCCAGCTCGTCGACGCCGTCCGCTCGCTCGCCGTCGGCGACCCGCGCGAGCTGTCGACCGTCATGGGCCCGCTCACCGAGCCGGCGCAGGGCAAGCTGCTGCGCGCGCTCACCTCGCTCGAGCCGGGGGAGTCGTGGCTCGTCGAGCCCCGGCGGCTCGACGACGTCGCGGCCGCCGCGGGCATCGACCCCGACCGGCTGTGGTCGCCGGGCCTGCGCGACGGCGTCGCGCCGGGCTCGTTCTTCCACCTCACCGAGGTCTTCGGTCCGGTGCTGGGCATCATGCGCGCGAAGGACCTCGACGAGGCGATCCGCCTGCAGAACCAGGTCTCGTTCGGCCTCACCGCGGGCCTGCACTCGCTCGACGAGGACGAGATCGCCACGTGGCTCGACCGCGTCGAGGCGGGCAACGTCTACGTCAACCGGCACATCACCGGCGCGATCGTGCAGCGGCAGTCGTTCGGCGGCTGGAAGGCCTCCGTGGTCGGCCCGGGCGCCAAGGCCGGCGGCCCCAACTACGTCGCCCAGCTCGGCGCGTGGTCCGACGACGCGGCCGTGGTGCCGTCGCGCGGCAACGACCCGGAGGGGTGGCTGGCGTTCGCCGAGGCGTCCGACGCCGCGGCCTGGGAGACCGAGTTCGGCGTCGGGCACGACCGGACCGGGCTGCGCGTCGAGGAGAACACGTTCCGCTACCGCCCGGTCGAGAAGGTGACCGTGCGCGTCGGCGACGGCGCGCTGCCGGTCGAGGTCAAGCGTGTCCTGGCCGCCGCCCGCCGCGCGGGCGTGCCGACCGTCGTCGTGCCGGCGTCCGACGCCGGGTGGGGCGTGCCGCACGAGGCGCCCGTCTCCCACGAGGACTTCGCGGCCGCCGTCGCCGAGGGCCGGATCACCGGCCGCATCCGCGTGATCGGCGAGGCGCCCGGCCTGCACGAGGCCGCGGCCCGGCGCCTCGGCACCGTCACGGTGCTCGACCGGCCGGTGCTCGCCGCCGGGCGTCGCGAGCTGCTGACGTTCCTGCGCGAGCAGGCCGTGAGCCGCACGCGCCACCGGTACGGCCACGTGCACCGCGCCTGACGTAGCGACGCGTCGCTATCTCGGCGCGGTGCTACGCGGTCTCGCCCTCGACGAGGTGCGGCGTGAGGATCCGCGGCTCGTCGGCCACGCGCTCGCCGGCCAGCATGTCGAGCAGGGTCGACGTCGCGACGGACACCATCTGGACGAGCGGCTGCTCGACGGTGGTCAGCCGCGGGGTGGTGCGCTCCGCGACGCCGAGCGCGTCGAAGCCGACGATCTTGACGTCGTCGGGCACCGAGCGGCCCCGGGCCCGCAGCACCTCGAGCGCGCCGGTCGCCATGAGGTCGGACGCGGCGAAGAGGCCGTCGATGTCGGGGTGCTCGTCGAGGATCTGCTCCATCGCGGCTGCGCCGCCGGCGGCCGTGAAGTCGCCGTGCGCGACGACGTCGGCGGGCAGCCCGGCCTCGCCGAGCTCGGCACGCCAGCCCTCGAGGCGGTCGAGCGTCGCCGTCATGTCGAGCGGGCCGGTGATCGTGGCGACGCGGCGGCAGCCGCGCTCGACGAGCCGGTGCGTGGCCGTGCGCCCGCCCGCGACGTTGTCGACGTCGACGTAGTGCAGCCCCTCGGGTTTGAAGGGCCGGCCGACGAACACCGCGGGCAGGTGCGAGCGCGACAGCTCGGGCTCGAGGCGGTCGTCGCGGTGGTGCGAGACGACGATCGCGCCGTCGACGTGCCCGCTGCGCAGGTACCGCGCGATGTGCCCGGGCCGCTCGTCGGGCCGCGACAGCAGCAGCACGAGCTGCAGCTCGGTGCCGGTCAGGCCCTCGCTCACGCCGCGCAGCACGCCCGCGAGGAACGGGTCGGTGAGGATGCGGGCGTCGGGCTCGGGCACGACGAGCGCGATGGAGTCGGTGCGCCGGGTGACGAGCGAGCGCGCCGCCCGGTTCGGGGAGTACCCGAGCCGGGCGACGGCGTCGTCGACGGCGGCCTGCGCCTCGGGCGAGACGCGCTCGCCGCCGTTGATCGCGCGCGACGCCGTCGACCGCGACACGCCCGCGGCGCGGGCGACGTCGTCCAGGGTCGGGGCGCCGTGCTCGGTGGTCACGAGCGTGAGACTACTTGTCCGCGGGGCCGGGCGTGTCGACCGTCCGGGCCGGGAGAGCGTTGTCCCGGGCGACCTGCGCGTACCAGCGACCCGAGGCCTTGACCGTGCGCTCCTGCGTCTCGTAGTCGACGCGCACGAGCCCGAACCGCTTGGAGTAGCCGAGCGCCCACTCGAAGTTGTCCATGAGCGACCACGCGAAGTAGCCGCGCACGTCGGCGCCGGCGTCGATCGCGGCCTTGAGCGCGCGCAGGTGCGCGTCGATGAACGCGAGGCGGTCCTGGTCGTCCACGCTGCCGTCGGGCTGCACGACGTCGGGGTAGGCCGCGCCGTTCTCGGTGACGAACAGCGCGGTCCCGCGCGGGCCCGTGTAGTCCTGCTGGAGGCGCACGAGCAGGCGCGTGAGGCCCTCGGGCTGCACCTCCCAGCCCATGTCCGTGGTCGGCAGGCCGCGGCTGTGGTGGTGGATGCCGTCCGGCACCGGGTTCGGCGAGCCCGTCTCCCACACCGGCCCGTCGGTGGGCGTCTCGCGCGCGCCGTCCGGCCCGGCGGTGCCCTCGGGCGTGCCCTGGGCCTGCTGCGGCCTCGCCGAGACGGCGCCGCCGTTGTAGTAGTTCACCCCGAGCACGTCGATCGGCGTCGAGATGGTCTCGAGGTCGCCCGCGCGCACGACGTCGGCGAACCCGAGGTGCGCGACGTCGTCGAGCAGGTCCTGCGGGTACGCGCCGCGCAGGATCGGGTCGAGGAAGATGCGGTTGAACATGCCGTCGTCGCGGCGCGCGGCGTCGACGTCGGCCGGGTCGCTCGGGTCGACGGGGTCGGAGACCGTGAAGTTGAGCGTGATGCCGAGCGACGCCTCGGGGTCGCGCTCGCGCAGCGCCTCCACCGCGAGGCCGTGGCCGAGCATGAGGTGGTGCGCGGCGGCCAGGCCGAGCTCGGGCGACTTCTTCCCGGGCGCGTGGGCGCCCGAGGTGTAGCCGAGGAAGGCCGAGCACCACGGCTCGTTGAGCGTCGTCCACACGCGCACCCGGTCGCCGAGCGCCTCGTGCACCGCGACCGCGTAGTCCGCGAACCGGTACGCGGTGTCGCGCGAGGGCCAGCCGCCGAGCTCCTCGAGCGCCTGCGGCAGGTCCCAGTGGTAGAGCGTGAGCCACGGCAGCACGTCGGCGGCGAGCAGCTCGTCGACGAGGCGCGAGTAGAAGTCGAGGCCCTCGGCGTTGACGGTCTTGCCGTCGGGCATGATCCGCGCCCACGACGTCGAGAACCGGTAGGTGTCGAGGTTGAGCCGCTTCATGAGCGCGACGTCCTCGCGGTACCGGTGGTAGTGGTCGCAGGCCACCGTGCCGTCGTCGCCGTTCCGCACGGCGCCGGGGATCCGGCAGAACGCGTCCCAGATCGAGTCCTGTCGCCCGCCCTCGCTCGAGGCGCCCTCGATCTGGAAGGCGGCCGTCGCGGTGCCCCACAGGAAGCCGTCGGGGAATGCGACGCGTCCGGTGTCGGCGGGCGCGGGCAGCGGGGCGGTGGGCGTGAAGGGCACGGTGGTGCCGGGGGCGGGCAGGCGCAGGCCGGGGCCCGGGATGCTGAGCGTCATGTGGATCGGTCTTCCCATGCGGTCGGAGGGCGCTCCCCCGCCCGGGGGGCGGGGGAGCGTGGAGCGGTCTGGCGGGGTCAGCCCTTCACGGCGCCGGCCATGATCCCCGCGACGAGCTGCCGGCCGACGAACACGAAGATCACCAGCAGCGGGAGCGTCACGAGGAAGATGCCGCCCATGACGAGCGAGTGGTCGACGAAGTACGTCGCCTGCAGCGAGCGCACCACGAGCGGCAGCGTCGGGTTGTTCTGGTTGAGCACGATCGACGGCCAGAAGAAGTTGGTCCACTGCTGGACGAACGTGAACAGGCCGAGCATCGCGGCGGCCGGCCGGGCGGCGGGCAGGGCGACCGACCAGAACGTGCGGATCATCGACGCGCCGTCGACGCGCGCGGCCTCGATGAGCTCGTAGGGGAGCGCCTCCGAGAGGTACTGCGTCATCCAGAACACGCCGAACGCGGCGACGAGGCCGGGGATGATGACGGCCTGGACCTTGCCGATCCAGCCGATCTCCGACATGAGGATGTACAGCGGGATGACGCCGAGCTGGGTGGGCACGGCCATGGTCGCGATGACGAACACGAGCAGAGGCCCGCGGCCCCGGAAGCTCAGCTTGGCGAACGAGTACCCCGCGAGCGTCGAGAACAGCACGACGGACGTCGAGACGGTGACCGCGATGACCACCGAGTTGAGCAGCGCCTTCCAGAAGTTGATCTGCGTCGACTCGATGACGGTCGCGAACTGCTGGAACAGGCTCGCGTCCGGCAGCCACTGCGGCACCGCGTTCTGCGCGATCGCGACCGGGTCGGACGACCCGAGCAGCAGCGTGAAGTACAGCGGGAACGCGGAGATGACGAGCGCGATCCCGAGCAGCGTGTAGGTGATCCAGCCGGGGCGGCGCGACGCGGAGCGCGAGGCCTTGCCCTGGTCGCGACGGCGTGCGGCGGCGCGTGCCGCGCCCTTGCCCGCGGTCTGTGCGGTGACGGCGACGGAGCTCATCGGTCCTCCCCTCGGGTCGTGGCCGTCCGGCCTGCGTCCGGCGTGCCCGACGGCGGTGCACCGGTGCCGGGCGTCGGTCCGGCGGCGGGCGGGGTCGCCGTCGAGGAGCCCGCGGCGCGGGCACGCTCGAGCAGCGCCTTGGTGTGCTTGCGGCTGACCTTGGGCGCGCTCGGGCCCGACGTCGAGATCCGCCGAGTGACCAGGAAGTTGATCATGCCGATCGCGATGATGAGCAGGAACAGGATCCAGGCGACCGCCGCGGCGCGGCCGAAGTTCTTCTGGTTGCCCCACGCGACGTCGTACAGGTAGAGGACCGTGGTCATCCAGTTCTTCGACGGGCCGCCGAGGCCCGCGGCGTCGTACATGCGGACCTCGTCGAAGATCTGCAGGCCGCCGATGGTCGAGGTGATGACGACGAAGATGATGGTCGCGCGGATCTGCGGCACCGTGACCGAGAAGAACTGGCGGACCCGGCCGGCGCCGTCGATCACCGCGGCCTCGTAGAGCTCGCGCGGCACGGCCTGCATGGCCGCGAGGAAGATCAGCGCGTTGTAACCGGTCCACCTGTAGTTGACGATCGTCGCGATCGCCACGTGGCTGGCGAAGCGGTCGGAGTGCCAGCCCACGGGGTCGATGCCGACGATCCCGAGCAGCGCGTTGATGAAGCCGTACTGGTCGGCGAACATCCGGCCGAAGATCATCGACACCGCGACAGGGGCCACGATGTAGGGCACGAGCACGCCCATGCGCCAGAAGGTCGCAGCGCGCAGGTTCTGGTCGAGCAGGGCGGCGATCGTGATCGCGAGGAGCACCTGCGGGATGCTCGACAGGATGAAGATCGAGACCGTGTTGACGAGCGACCGCCAGAAGATCGGCTGGTTCAGCACGTCCGTGTAGTTCTGCAGGCCGACGAAGTCGCCCTGGCCGCCCAGCAGGTTCCACTGGTGGACCGAGACGAACGCCGTGTAGATGAGCGGGAACAGGCCCGTGAGGGCGAACAGGACGAAGAACGGCGAGATGTACAGGTAGGGGGAGACCTTCACGTCCCAGCGGCCGAGGCGCTGGGAGAAGCCGACCCGCCGCGGGGGCCGGGCCGGTGGGGCGCCGCGCGGGGGCGCGGGCTGGGAGGTTGAGAGGACGGCCATGTGCTGCTTCCTGTGCGTCGTCGCCGGTCGGGGTGGCCCGGCCGGGCCGCACGCCGTGCACGACGGCGGCCGGCCCGGCCGGGCGGTGACCGGGGCTCGCGCCCCGGTCGCCTGGGTCAGAGCCCGAGCGAGGCGAACTCGTCGAGCGCGCCCTGCCAGCTGGCCTCGGCGTCCTGCTCCTTGGTCACGTCGACGCGCAGCAGCGCGTTCTGCACCGACTGGTGGATCGAGAAGTAGTTCGGGCCCTTGAACGGGGCGCCCTCGATCGCCCGGGCGCGCGAGGAGAAGATCTGGCCCACGGGCGCCTCGTTGAAGAAGCCGTTGGTGAACGACTGCACCTGCTCGGAGGCCTGCGCCTCGAGCTGCGACGGGAACGTGCCCGCGGCCTCGAACGCGGCGATCTGCTGCTCGGGCGCGGTCAGCCACGCGGCGAGCTTCTTCGCCTCCTCGGTGTGGTCACCCGAGGCCGGGACGGTCAGGAACGAGCCGCCCCAGTTGCCGCCACCGCCGGGGAAGACGTCGGCGACGTCCCAGCCGGTGATGCCGCCGGCGCGCTCCTCGATCGGGCCGGTCATCCAGGCGGGGCAGAGCATGGTCGCGAAGCCGTCGTTCTGGAACGCTGCGTCCCAGTCACCGCTCCACTGCTCGAGCCCGGCGGACAGGCCGTCGGTCACCGCGGCCTGGACGATCGTGTCGTAGAGGTCCTTGACGACGGTGTTCGTCGCGAGGTCCTTCGGCTCGCCCGTGGCCGGGTCCTCGTAGGCGTCCATGACCTGGTTGATCATGCCCTGGTAGGTCGGGGTGGCGCCGTCGAACCACGCGGCGTCGGAGGCCGCCACGAACTGGCGGCCGACCTCGAAGTACTCCTCCCACGTGGCGTCCTCGCCGCCGAGGAGCTCGGCGACCTCCTCGCGGTCGCTCGGCAGGCCTGCGGCCTCGAAGAGGTCGGCCCGGTAGCAGATGGCCTCGGGGCCGATGTCGGTGCCGTAGCCGATGAGCTTGCCGTCGGGCGTGGTGGCCTGCTCGACCTTCCAGTCGACCCAGCGGCCCTCGAGCTCGGGGTCGGTCAGGTCGGTGAAGAGGTCGGGGTACTGCATGAGCTCGGGGAGCCAGTCGACCTCGATGGCCTCGATGTCGGCGAGGCCCTCGCCGCCGGCGGCGAGCTTGGTCGTGAGGTTGGTGCGGGCGTCCTCGGAGCGGGCGGCGGTGACGTGCTCGATGGTGACGCCCGGGTTCTCCTCCTCGTACTGCGCGAGGAGCTCGTCGGTGTAGCCGAAGTTGTTGAAGGTCGCGACGGTGAGGGTGATCTCCTCGCCCGAGCCGTTCTCCGCGTCGGAGCCCGTGCCCGAGCCGTCGTCGGTGCCGCTGCCGCACGCCGTGAGGACGAGCGAGATGGAGGCGATGCCGCCGGTGACCGCGGCGAGGCGCCGGGTCCGTCCGGCGGGTCGGGTGCTGCTGTGCACGATGACTCCCTTGTCTGGTCGATCGGTCGAAGACTCTTGGGAGCGCTTCCACCTCCATCGTGGTAGCGCTTCCACAGCCGTGGCCGATGCTTCCCTCGCGGAGGTCCGCGCGTCAAGTGCGGTGACCGGATCGTTACCCGGCGTGCTCGGCGAGCCAGGCGCGGGCCGCATCGGCGTCGGCCTCGAGCGTGCGCCGCGCGGCGGCGGCCGCGGCCTCGGCCACGGCGTTGGCGAAGAGGGGGACCGTCGCGTGGACGTCCCCGTCGTACACGTGGCGGGTGCCGCCGTCGGGCAGCGGCTCGACGCGCACGGTGCCGGTGATGCGGACGGGCGCGCCCACGATCTCGATCGCGACGGTGCCGACCATGCGGCCGCCGGACGGCGGCTCGTACGCCTCGACCTGACGCACCTCGACCTGGTCGCCCACGAGATGGCGCACGTGGCCGGTGATGGTGTCGACCGGCATGGTGCGGCGCACGGCCACGGTGAACCCGGAGTCGAGGCTGCCGGTCACGTCGGCGGCCTCGAGCGTGCCGCCCGTCGTGCTGCGGGCCGTCCGCCAGCGCACGGAGGACTCGTCCGCGAGCATCGCGGCGACCGCGTCGACGTCGGCCGGATAGGTGAGCTCCACGGTCAGGTGCACACGCAAACACTACCGACCGTGCGCCCGTAGGCTGGGGGCCGTGTCCGCCATGAGTGACCTCATCGCCCAGCACGCCGACCTGTCGCCCTCCGACGTCGAGTGGCTGCACCTGCTCGTCGGTGACTGGCAGGTGGTCTCGGACCTCGCGTTCGCCGACCTCGTGCTCTGGCTGCCGACCGCCGACGGCTCGTTCGTGGCCATCGCGCAGTGCCGGCCGAGCACGGGAGCGACCGTCCACTACGACGACATCGTCGGGTCGTCCGCGCCCGAGGGGCAGCGGCCACAGCTCGCCGCGGCCATGGCCGAGGGTCGCTCGCAGCGCTCGCGCGAGCCGCGCTGGTTCGGCGCGTACGCGGTGCGCGAGGAGGCCGTGCCCGTGGTGCACGACGGTCGCCCGATCGCCGTCGTCGCCCGGCAGACCAACCTCGGCTCGGGCCGCACACCGAGCCGCCTCGAGCTCAACTACGTCGAGGCCGCGGACGACCTGCTCGCGATGATCGCGCGCGGCGAGTACCCGGCGCCCAACGCGGCGACCGGTCCCCGGCGCGGCGCCCCGCGCGTCGGCGACGGCCTCATCCGGCTCAACTCCGAGGGCGAGGTGCTCTACGCGAGCCCCAACGCGCTGTCGTGCTTCCACCGGCTCGGGGTCATCGGGCCGCTCGTGGGCCAGTCGCTCGTCGAGGTCACCGCGGACCTCGTCGAGCACCAGAGCACCGTGGACGAGTCGCTGCCGCTCGTCGTCATGGGCCGGGCGCCGTGGCGCACCGACATCGAGGCCGGGGGAGTGGCGCTGTCGCTGCGTGCGCTGCCGCTGACCGACCACGGGCAGCGCATCGGCGCCGTCCTGCTGTGCCGCGACGTGTCCGAGCTGCGCCGCCGCGAGCGCGAGCTCATGACGAAGGACGCGACGATCCGCGAGATCCACCACCGCGTCAAGAACAACCTGGCGACGGTCGCGGCGCTGCTGCGGCTGCAGGCCCGCCGCATGGACGTGCCCGAGGCGCGCGCCGCGCTCGAGGAGGCCATGCGCCGCGTCGCGACGATCTCGCTCGTGCACGAGTCGCTCTCGCAGACGCTCGAGGAGCAGGTCGAGCTCGACGACATGCTGCGCCGTGCGCTGCGGCTCGCGGCCGACGTCGCGTCGACCGCGACGCGCGTGAGCACGCGCCAGACCGGGTCGTTCGGCCTCGTGCCCGCGCAGGACGCGACGCCGCTCGCGCTCGTGCTCACCGAGCTCGTGACCAACGCCGTCGAGCACGGGTTCCCGGGCCGTGAGTCGGGCGTCGTCTCGATCGACGTGCAGCGCGAGGGGTCGTCGTTGCGCGTCGTCGTGGCCGACGACGGCGTGGGGATGGCCGAGGGGATCGACGTGCTGGGGCGTGCGTCGCGCAGCGGGCTCGGGTCGCAGATCGTGCAGACGCTCGTGGTCAACGAGCTCGGCGGGACGATCCGGTGGGAGCCGCGCGAGGGAGGCGGCACGCAGGTCGTGCTCGAGGCCGAGCTGCGCGACGGTGCCTCCACCTCGAGGTAGGAGCGCACGCGCCGAGGGAGAAGGCCGGCACACGAGAGAACGCCCCGTCCGCTCGGTGAGCGGACGGGGCGTTCTGCCTCGGGGTCGGCGTGTCAGCCGGCGCGGCGGGCGCGCGCCGTGCGGCGCTTGAGCGCGCGGCGCTCGTCCTCGCTCATGCCGCCCCAGACGCCCGCGTCCTGTCCGGACTCGATGGCCCACTTCAGGCACGTGTCGACGACCTCGCAGCGGCGGCAGACCGCCTTGGCCTCCTCGATCTGGAGCAGGGCAGGGCCCGTGTTGCCGATCGGGAAGAAGAGCTCCGGGTCCTCGTCGAGGCAGGCGGCCTTGTGGCGCCAGTCCATGTCAGTCTCCTCGGTGTTCGTCCCGACCTCGAGGCGGTGCCGCCGCGCGTGCGCGGGCATGCCGCCGAGGCCGGATCGTTCAGGGATGAACAGAATCTGCCTTCCAGGGTGACGCCTCGTGAAGGGGCGCACAAGGGGTTACGCCGAAGTTTCTCCGGCGTGAACCGTGAGGCCTTGGTCACAATGTCGTGAAACCCCAGGTCGCACGTATCCTGGCGTGCGATGGCCCCCTCTGTCACCCCCTCCGAGAGTACGAGCGGCGGTTCCCCGTCGCACCCGGTCGCGCTGCGCCTCGTCCTGGCCGCCGTCGCTCTCGAGGCGGTCCTCCTCGGCGTCGCCGCCGGTGCGGTCGTCATCGAGCTGGTCGGGGGCGGCTCCGGCTCGGTGGCCGTGAGCATCTTCCTCGTCCTGTTCTTCCTCGGCGTCGCGGCCGCGCTGCTCGCCGCCGCACGCAGCGTCTGGGCCGGGCGTCGCGGCGGCCGGGCGCCCATCATCACGTGGCAGATCCTCCAGGCTCTCGTCGGCGTCTCCCTGCTCAGCGCCGGGGCGACCTGGGCCGTCCTCGGCGGGGTCGTGCTCCTGGTCGTCTCGGTCGCGGTGATCGTGCTGCTCATGACGCGCCGGGTCGTCGACGCGACCACGGGCTGACGCGGAGCCGTCCGCCGGGGACCGCGGGTCCTCGCCGGCCTGCTCGCCGGGGAGCGCCACCTGCAGGGGCACGACGGCGCCCGCCCGGACGAGCGCACCACGTCCGGGTCGCGGCGGGCCCGGTTCGACGGCGTCCACCAGCGGCGTGCCGAAGACCTCCTCGGACCCGCGCTCGCCCGGCGCGAGCACGACGCCGGTGCGCCGCCCGCGCAGCTCGGCGAGCGGGCCGCGGTGCGCCAGGAGGGCGCCCGTCGTCGTCGCCGAGGCGACCACCGCCCAGCCCTGCTCCGCGAGCGCGGCGAGCTGCTCGCACTCGACCGGGGACGTCTGCGAGAGCGCGTCCAGGTCGTCGACGACGAGGACCCGCCCGCCGCCGCGTTCCGTGCTCAGCCGCGCGAGCAGCTCGCGCACCCGCGCGCCCGAGTGGTCCGCCGACGGTGCGCCGCCCGCACCGGCCTCGTCGCGCGGCGCGGCGTCGCGGGAGACGACGCCGCCCAGCAGTCCCGTCGCCGCGAGCCGCCGCACGAGGAGGCGCAGCACCGTCGTGCGGCCCGAGCCCCGCGGGCCGACGACCAGCGCGCCGCGACCCACGTCGAGGGCGACCGGCGCGGCGTCGTCGCCGCCCAGACCGACGAGAACCTCGGCCGCGGCGTCCGGGGGACCGCCGAGGTCGCGCGCCCGGACCACGGCCGGCAGCGGCCGGACCCGCACCGGCGCGGTCGCGGGCCGGCCTCCCGCCGGGGCGCCGCCGCCGGGCAGGATCGCCTGGCAGACGAGGGCGCGGTCGGTGGCGAGCCACGCCGCGCGGCCGGGCGGGCCGCCCGTGCCGGCGAGGTCGGACGGGGCGCCGAGCACCACGTCGGCGTGCTTGTCGGTCCCCAGCAGCACGAGGCGGGGACCGACCCGCGACGCGACGCCGCCGACCGTCGCGCCGTCGGCGCTCAGCGCGAACGCCGCGCGCCCCGCGGCGAGGGCGGTCGTGAGCGGGTCCCACCGGTCGGCGCCGGCCAGCGTCGCGCGCAGCTCCTCGACGCCGTCGACGACGACGAGCACGCGCGGGTCCTCCGGCGCACCGTCGGGCCCGCCGTCGTGTGTGCCGTCGGGTGCGCCGCCCGGCGCCGACAGCAGCCGAAGGAGGCGAGCGGCACGTCGAGGGTCGTCCGGACCGGCGAGCGTGCCGAACCCGGGGTGGTCCGCCAGCCGGCCGAAGGTCGCGGCGGCCGACGGCGGCACGAGCGCGTGGACGTGCCAGCCGCGCTCGAGCGCCGCGTGCGCGAGGCCGAGCAGCGCCGTCGACCGGCCCGACCGCGCACGGCCCACCACGGCCAGGTGGCCGTCGCCCGGGTCCCATCCCACGACCACGCGGCGCTGCTCCGCGGGCGCGTCCCCGAGCGCGAGCGGCAGCACGCCGGCGGGCAGCGGCGTGGGCGGCAGGTCCTCGGCAACGACCCGGTCGGGCAGCGGTGGCAGCCACGGCGCTGGTCCCGGCGCGAGGCCGAGGCGCCGTGCCGCGGACCGCGCCGCGGCGACGAGCTCGGCGACGACGTCGGCCGGGTCCGCCACGCGCCCGGCGTCGCCGGCCGGTGCCGGCGTCAGCGCGCCCGTCGTCCGGGCGCCCGGCGGCCGGGGCGCGGACCACACCGGAGCCCGTCGCGCGACCGGCCCACCGCCGTCGGGCACCCCGCCGGCGTGCGCGCACTGCAGGGCGACGGGCGCGCCGGCCCCGACGCGCAGGACCGCGCGCCCCGGCAGGCCGACCGGGATGCGCGCGGCGGCGCCCGTCTCGACCACGTCGTGCGCGTCGGCCGCGTCGACCACGCGCAGCGCGATCCGCGCCGAGACGTTGGCGCGCACGTCGGAGCTCACCGCGCCCGCCGGCCGCTGCGTGGCGAGCACGAGGTGCACGCCGAGCGACCGCCCCTGGGCGGCGACCCGCAGCAGGCCGGGCAGGAACTCGGGCAGGTCGTCGGCGAGCGCGCGGAACTCGTCGATGACGACGACGAGCCGTGGCAGCACGCCCGCGGGAAGGTCGGCGGCGTCGGAGACCCGGTGGTCGGCGAGCAGGCGCTCGCGGCGGTGGAGCTCGGCGCGCAGCCCGGCGAGCGCGCGCCCGGCGAGGCCGGGCTCGAGGTCGGTGACCTGCCCGACGACGTGCGGCAGGTCGGCGCACGCACCGAACGACGCGCCACCCTTGAAGTCGACCAGCGCGAGCGCGAGGTCGCCGGGCGAGCGGCGCAGCGCGAGGCCGAGCACGAGCGTCTGGAGCAGCTCGGACTTGCCCGCGCCGGTGGTCCCCGCGACGAGCAGGTGCGGCCCGTCCGCGACGAGGTCGAGCGACACCGGACGCCCGTCGGCGCCGACGCCGAGCGGCACGGCCCAGTCGGTGGTGGTGCGCCAGGCCGTGCCCGGCGACGCGGCGCTGTCGAGGAGGTCGAGCAGCGGGACGGTCGCCGGCAGGCGGGGGTCGGCCGGGTCGACGTCGTCGCTCGCGGGCCGGTCCGTGGCCGACGGTGCGTCGAGGTCCGTGAGCGAGCGGCGCAGCGTCGCCAGGCCCGCGAGGCGCCGTGCCGCGCGCTCGGCCCACGCGGCGGTGACGCCCACGAGCGGCTCGACCGTGTCGGTCCCGTCGGGGGCGACCCGCCGCACGCGGCCGTCGGGACGCACCGTGGTCACCGCGCGGCACCACGCGGGCGGCGTCACGCCGTCGGGCAGGCACAGCACGACGGCGGCGCCCCGGGAGCGCGCGGCGTCCGCGGCGACGAGCGCGGCCGCCGGCTCGCCGGCCCCGTCGACGACGACGAGCCGCCCCGCCGCGGGGCCGTCGGCGGCGGGCAGCCACCGGCACCACGACCACGCGTCGCGGCCGCCGCCGGTGACCTCGACCTGCGCCCCGTGCGCGGCCAGGTCGAGCACGACGGCGCGGGCGACCGCACGCGCCGCGTCGACCGGGCCCCGCACGGCGAGCGCGCCGTCGGGCAGGTGCGGTCCGGTGCCGGCATCGGCGGGGACGGCGGACCGCGGGCCGGACCGCCGCGCCGCGGCCGCGCGCAGCGCCCGACGCCACGCGCCGTCGGACGCCTCGTGGGCGGCGACCAGCCGGGCCAGCAGCACCGCCGGGTCGCGGCCCGGCTCGGGAGGCGCCGCCTCGGGCGGCTCGGGGGCGGGCCGGGCCGTCGCGTGCCCGGCGGACCGGCGCCGCCGCACGAGCCCGACCACGTGCGGCACCAGCGCGAGCACGCCGACGAGCGAGAAGAGCGCGTACGCGGGCTGCCGGAGCGTCGCCGCGAGCAGGAGCGACCCGGCGACCGGGACGGCCGCCGCGGCGAGCGTGGCGAGACCGGGCACGCTCGCGTCCTGGTCCGCGGGGGGCTCGGGGGCGAGCCAGGCGACCACGTCGCCCGAGCGGTGGAGCGCGAACGCGGTGCCGCCCACCTCGAGCGTGTCCCCCGGGCGCCAGCGCCGCCGGACCAGCCCCGGACGCCGGCGCCGCCCTCCCGCGCCCGGCGGACGGACGAGCGCGACGGGCCCGCGCGACCCCGGCTCGCGCCGCACCACGACCCGGGCGCGCCGCCGCCCGCCGGGACGCACCTGCACCCGCACGCCACCGCCGTCGAGCACGAGCGGCGCCTCGCCCGGCCCGGACGGACCGAGCGGCCACGCCTCGCCCGCGCCCGGGCCGCTGCACCTCGTGACGCACCACGGGGCGCGCACCGCCGCCACGTCGCGCTCGTGGTCGGCCCGCCGCGGAGCGACCGGCGCACCCACCGGCACGGCGCGCACCGTGCCGCCCGCGAGGAGCGGCCGCCGCCCGACGACGTCACCGTCGGACAGCGGCACACCACCCGCCTCGAGAGCGGCGCGCCGCAGCTCCGGGCGGCGCAGCAGGACGGCGAGCGGCTCGCGCAGCTCGCCGACCGTCGTGCCCGCCCGCACCTCGACGTCCTCGCCCGGGTGCACGGTGAGCCGGACGGCGTCGGGCGCCGCGACGTGCGCAGGAACGGCGACGGGCACCCCGGGGACCTCGGACATGGTCCCCAGGGTGCCCGTTCCGGGCGGCCGCCGTGGGCGGCCTGTGGACAACCGCGCGGGCGGCCGGTCGCTACTCCGTGGCGAGGGCCTCGACGGGCGACGTGCGCACCGCCGACCGCGCCGGGACGACCGACGCCACCAGCCCCGCGACCGCCGCGACGAGCACCACGAGCCCGATCTCGCGCCACGGCACGGCGAGCACGACGTCGCCCATCACGCCGAGCGCGGCCGCCGAGCCCGCCCACCCGTACACCAGGCCGAGGACGATGCCGAGCACCGCGCCCACACCCGCGATGAGCAGGCCCTCGATCGCGAGCATGCCGCGCAGCTGGCCCTTCGACAGGCCGATCGCGCGCAGCGTCGCCGACTCGCGACGGCGCTCGATCACCGACAGCGAGAGCGTGTTCGCGACGCCGATGAGCGCGATGACGACCGCCACGGCGAGCAGGCCCAGGACGATGCCGAGCATCGTGTCGACGACCTGCTCGTAGCCCGCACGCTCGACCGCCGCGCCCGACACTCCGACGGCCGCACCGCTGTCGGCGACGACGTCCTGGACGTCCCGCACCACGGCGGCCGCGGCGGCCGGGTCCTCGAGCGCGACCCACAGGGTCGCCGCGGGCGCGTCGTCGACCAGGGTGGCGAGGTCGTCGCGCGTGACGACCGGCCGCGCGAGCTCGGCGTCCGTGACGGCGACCGTCAGCACGGACGAGCCCCCGGGGCCCTGCAGCGCGAGCGAGTCGCCCGCGCTCACGTCGAGGGCCGCCGCGTCCCCGCCGGACAGGACGACCGTGCCGGGCGCGAGGTCCTCGAGCGCCGCCGGGAACCGCAGCGCCGCGTCGGCCGCCGCGGGGCTGACGCCGTCGAGCTCGATCGCGGCCTGGTCCGGGCCCTCGACCGTCGCCGTCGCGACCTCCGTGACCGCGGCGACGCCGTCGACCCGCGCGAGCTCGGGCGCGAGCGCCGGCGGCAGCGCGCCGACGTCGCCCTGCTCGTCCCACGTCTGCGAGCTGAGCGAGACGTCGACCGGGTACCTGGTGTCGAGCGCCGTGGTCAGCGACGTGCGGGCGCTCGCGGCGCCCGTCGACATCATGGCGACGAGCGTGACGCCGATGAGCAGCGCGGTCGACGTCGCGGCCGTGCGGCGCGGGTTCCGCAGCGTGTTCGCCGCGGCGAGCCGCGCCGTCGGGCCCGAGGAGCCCGCCAGGCGTCCGGCGAGCGCGGTGACGCGCGGCAGCCAGAACACCGCGCCGACCGCCACGCCGACGAACGACAGCCCGCCGCCCGCGATGCCGAGCAGGAGGCCCGTCGTGGGCTCCTGCGCCACGAGGCCCAGCGCCGCGCCGCCGCCCAGCATCGCGAAGCCGACGACCGCGGCGACGACCGAGAGCACGAGCCGCACGCGGCCGGCGCCGCGGGCGGCCGAGGGGGCCTCCGACGGGCGCAGCGCGGCGAGCGGGGCCACGCGCGTCGCGGCCCGCGCCGGCACGAGCGCCGAGAGGACGGTCACGAGCGTGCCGACGGCGATCGGGATCACCACGACCTGCCACGTCACGGTGATCGAGGTCGGCAGCGGGACGCCGAGGTCCTGCGTGCTCGCGACCCACAGGGCCGCCTGCCCGAGGACGGCGCCGAGCACGACGCCCGCCGCCGAGGAGACCGCGCCGAGGATGCCCGCCTCGAGCAGGACGCCGCGGCCGATCTGGCCCTTGTTCGCGCCGACGCAGCGCAGCAGGGCCAGCGTGCGGGTGCGCTGGGCCACCAGCACCTGGAACGTGTTGGCGATGACGAGGCCCGCCACGAGCAGCGCGATCGCCGCGAACGTGAGCACGAAGATCATGAAGACGAGGTCCTCGCCACCCGTGAGCTGGGCCGCGACCGCGGCCGCGTGCTCGTCGGGCGTGCGCACCGTGAGGTCGTCGCGCACGGCCGCGGCCACGGCGGCCTCGGTCGCCTCGACGTCGGCGGACGGGTCGAGCGCGATCAGCGCGTCGCCGTACGTCACCTGCTCGCCCGGCGGGAGCGTGGCGGCCGACCACTCCTGCACGACGTCGGCGTCCAGCACGCCCGCACCGCCGAACATCGCGTACGCGCCGTACGGGTCCTCGACGAGGCCCGTCACGGTGAGCCGCTCGCGCACGCGGTCGTACGCGCCCTCGTCGTCCACGACGTCGCGCAGGACCGTGACGGGGTCGCCCACGCCGACGCCGAGCCGCTCCGCCACGTCGGGCGGCAGGGCGACCTCGCCCGCGCCGTCGGGCCACGCGCCGTCGGCGAGCACGAGCGGCATGAGGTCGGGGTCCGACGTCGTCGCGATGACTCCCTGGAAGACCGTCCGGCTGCCGCTCGTCAGCTCGAGGTAGGTGTTGCCGAGGGGCTCGACGGCCGCGACCCCGTCGACCTGCGCGACGGCGGCGACGTCGTCGGGCGTGAGCATGCCGGAGCGGTCCTGGACGACCAGCTCGGCGCCGGCGTACCGGGCGGCGATCGAGTCGTAGGTGGTGCGCGTCATGACGTTGCCCGCGAGCAGCGTCGCGGCGACGAACGCGGTGCCGATGACGATCGCGACGCCGGCCGCGGTGAGGCGGCCGACGCTCCTGCGCATCTGCGCGAGGGTCAGGCGCAGCATCACGCACCCACCTTCGCGCCGCCGTCGTGCGCGCCCGCCCCGGACCCGGCGACGGGCGTCTCGAGCGAGCGCAGCGCGTCGAGGCCGGCGAGGACGGCCTCGGGCGTCGGGTCGGAGATCTCGCCGGCGATGCGGCCGTCGGCGATGAGGACGACGCGGTCGGCGTACGCCGCGGCCGTCGGGTCGTGCGTGACCATGATGATCGTGCGGCCCAGCTCGCGCACCGAGCGGCGCAGGAAGCTCAGCACCTCCGCGCCCGAGCGGGAGTCGAGGTTGCCCGTCGGCTCGTCGGCGAACACGACCTCGGGCTGGGCGACGAGCGCGCGGGCGATCGCCACGCGCTGCTGCTGGCCGCCCGACAGCTCGCTCGGGCGGTGCTCGAGCCGCTGGCCGAGGCCGAGCGTGCGCACGAGCACGTCGAGCCATTGCCGGTCCACCGTCCCGCCCGCGAGCTCGACCGGGAGCGTGATGTTCTGCTCGGCGGTGAACATCGGCAGCAGGTTGAACTGCTGGAACACGAACCCGATGCGGTCGCGCCGCAGCTGGGTCAGGGCCTTGTCGCCCATGCCCGTGACCTCGGTGCCGCCGATGAACGCCTGCCCGCTCGTGGCCGAGTCGAGGCCCGCGAGCAGGTGCATGAGCGTCGACTTGCCCGAGCCCGACGGGCCCATGATCGCGGTGAAGCGGCCGGCCTCGAAGTCGACGTCGACGCCGTCGAGCGCGCGGACCTGCGCCTCACCCTTGCCGTAGGTCTTGGTCAGGGCGCGCGCCCGGACGGCGAGCGTCGGGGTGGCGGGGGCGTCGCGGTCGGCGACGGGGACGAACACGGTGGTGTCCACGGCGGTCTCTCCGGTCTCTGCGTCAGATGTCCTGGTGCCCCGGGGCGCCCGCTTCAGGCAGGCTCCCCAGGACACCGACGACGCTACGTCGGCGCTGGTGGGCGCCGCGTCGGCCCAGCGGCTGGTTGTCGCCGCCGCCCGCGTCATACCCAGGTATGACCCCACCCCGGGGGACTTGTCAGGGTCACGCCGGGGTATACCCCTGCGTGGTGCTGACAACTCGGCGTTGCCGGGAGCGTGCATACCGCGGCGTGGGCCTGACAACGGGGGAGGTCGCCCCCAGGTGTCCGTCGTCCACAGCACGGTGCCCGACGTCGGCCCGTGCGCGGGCGCACCGGCCATGGTCGGGTCCATGACCGGCTCCTCACGGGTGTACACCGCCGTCCCAGGACTGAGCCCGTTGCTGCGCAGGCAGAGCAGGGTGGTGACGCGTGCCCAGCTGGCCGCCCTCGGGGTGCGGGACGACCACGTCCGCCTCCATGTGCGAGCCTTGCGGTGGCGATCGCTCAGCGAGCAGGTGCTGGTCACGCACCGCGGCCCGCTGTCGAGGTCGGCGAAGCGCTGGGCAGCGGTGCTCGGTGCACCGCGAGGCAGCGTCATCGGTGCGTGGTCGGCGCTCGAGGTGCACGGCATCGAGAACTGGTTCCGGGAGCCGATCCACGTCGTCGTCCCGCGCGGTGCGACGCCCGACCGGCACCCGTGGCTGACGGTGCACGAGTCGCGGCGGCTGCGCGACGACCACGTCGTCGAGGTGGACGGTCTGCCGGTCCACACGGTGGCGCGGGCGGCCGTCGACGCGGCCGCGTGGCAGCGGTCGTGGCGGACCGCCGCAGGCCTCGTGGCGGCCGTCGTGCAGCAGCGCCTCGCGACGCCGGCCGAGCTCCGGACGATGCTCGACGAGGTCGGCGCCGTGCGGCACCGGGCGGTGATGCGGCACGCGCTCGCGGACATCGCCGGCGGAGCGGACTCGCTCGCGGAGATCGACTTCGCGCGGCTGTGCCGCCGTGCGCGCCTGCCGGAGCCGTTCCGACAGTCCGTCCGGACGGACGCGCGGGGATTGCGGCGCTTCCTCGACGTCGAGTGGGTTCTGCCCGGCGGGCGCCGGTTCGTCGTCGAGATCGACGGCATCGGCCACATCGAGCGCGATCGCTGGTACGACGACCTGCTGCGCGACGCCGAGATCGGCGCCGACACGAGGACGGTGCGGATCCGCCTGCCCGCGATGGCGGCGCGGTACGAGCCCGAGCGCGTGCTCGCGATCGTCCGGCGCCACCTGTTCTCCTGAGCCGAGTTGTCAGGTTCACGCCGGGGCATACCGCGGCGTGGACCTGACAACTCCAGGAACGTGGGTCAGGACGGCCAGACGTGGTAGCCCGTCACCGTCATCCAGGCCGTGACGCGGGGGCTCGTCCGGTTCGCGTACGGCTGGCCCGTGTAGTGGACGGCGAGGCGGTCGATGTCGGCGAGGTCGGTGTCGTCCACGAGGTCCACCGTCCCGCGCAGGCTCACGTGGTGGTACCAGTTCTCGCCGTCGAGCACCGTGAGCCCGACGCGCGGCTCCTTGCGCAGGTGGTCGAGGCGCTTCCGGGTGGCGTCGAGGTTCAGCAGCACGCGGCGTTCGTCGTCGTCCCACAGGTACCAGGTGGCGACGGAGACCGGTGCACCCGTCGGGGTGACGGTCGCCATCACGGCAGGGTTCGGGCCTCGCAGCTTGTCGACGACGTCGGGGGGCAGGGGCGGCTTCGGCACGGCATTCCTCCTGTGTGTGCGGAACCTGTCAGGTCCAGGCTCACGTATACCCCAGCCTGAGCCTGACAACTCGTGGGACTCGCGAGGTGTCAGGTCCACGCCCGCGTATATCCCGGCCTGGGCCTGACAACTCGTGGGAGGCTCGCTCAGGCGCCGGGGCGGACCAGGCCCGCCTCGTACGCGGCGACGACGGCCTGCACGCGGTCGCGCACGCCGAGCTTGGCGAGGATCCGCCCGACGTGCGTCTTCACGGTCGCCTCGGCGACGTACAGCTCGTCGGCGATCTCGGCGTTCGAGCGCCCGCGCGCCATGAGCACGAGCACCTCGCGCTCGCGCTCGGTGAGCTCGTCGAGCCCCGGGTGCCCCACGGTCGAGCCCTCGGCGGGCAGCACGCCCACGAGGTGCTCGAGCAGCCGCCGGGTCGAGGACGGCGCGATGACGGCGTCGCCGCGGTGCACCGTCCGGATCGCGGCGAGCATCTCCTCGGGCGGCGCGTCCTTGAGCAGGAACCCGCTCGCGCCACTGCGGATCGCCTCGAGGACGTACTCGTCGAGGTCGAACGTCGTGAGCACGATGACGCGCGGTGCGTCGTCGGCCGCCGTCAGCCGCGCGGTCGCTGACAGCCCGTCGAGGTTCGGCATGCGCACGTCCATGAGGACGACGTCGACCGCGTGCGACGCGAGCAGCCGCAGCGCCTGCGCGCCGTCGCCGGCCTCCACGACGACCTCGAGGTCGGGCTGCGAGTCGATGACCATGCGGAAGCCCGCGCGGACGAGCTGCTGGTCATCGACGAGCGCGACGCGGATGGGGCTGGTCATCGGACCTCCGTGCTCGGGTCGTGCTGCCCGACGGCGGAGCTCGCCTCGGGCGCGTCGTCGTCGGTCTCGTCGGGGTCGTCCGCGGCGGGCGGCACCGGCATCGTGAACCGTACCCGCCAGCCGCCGCCCGGGCGCGGGCCGGCGGTGACCGTGCCGCCGAACACGGCCGCGCGCTCGCGCATGCCGAGCAGCCCGTACCCCGGTTCGTCGGAGGCCGCGCCGGGCTCGTCCGCCGCGGCGGCGCCGCGCCCGTCGTCGGACACCTCGAGCTCGACGTCCCGCTCGGCCCAGCGCAGGACGACGGTGACGCGCGGGTCGGGGCCGGCGTGCTTGCGCACGTTCGTCAGGGCCTCCTGGCAGACGCGGTGCAGCGTCAGGCCCGCGCCGGGCGGCAGCCGCCGCGGCGTGCCGACGCGCACGAGCGAGACCTGCATCCCGGCGTCGCGCGCCTGCGTCACGAGGGGCTCGACGTCGGCGTCGTCCGGCTGCGGCGCCAGCGGCGCGGTGACCGACGGCGCAGCCCCCGCGGGGCGGGCCGCGCTCTCGCCGCGCGGCCCGTGCCCCGCGGCCGACCCCTCGGGGGCGGCGCGGACCGCCGCGGAGGTACCGCCGTCGTCGGACCGCAGGACGCCGAGCAGGCGGCGCATGTCGGCCAGCGCGGCCCGCCCGGTCTCGCTGATGACACCGAGCGAGCGCACGGCGGCGTCGGGGTCGGACGCCGCGGCGTACCGGCCGCCGTCGGCCTGTGCGACGACGATCGACAGCGAGTGGGCGACGATGTCGTGCATCTCGCGCGCGATGCGGGCGCGCTCGGCCGCCGTCGCGATCTGCGCCTGCTGGTCGCGCTCGATCTCGAGGCGGCGCGCGCGGTCGCGCAGCGCCTCGAGCGTCACGCGCCGCGAGCGCCGCACGAGCGCGAACGCCCACACGACGAGCGCGCTCATCGCGCAGAAGACGGAGACGGGCAGGGCGTCGAGAAGGCCCAGCATCGAGCGGCTGTGCACGGCGAGCGCCACGGTGAGGAGCAGGCAGCCGGCCAGCGTCGAGGCCATCGCGACGCGGTGCGACCACGACGGGCCGTGGACCGTGACGGCGTAGAGCGCGACGAGCACCGCGACGTCGGCGGGCAGCAGGATCGGGTAGCCCGCGAGCATGTGCGACAGCGCGACCGCGTACACCGCGACGGCCGAGGCCACGGGGTGCGTGCGGCGCCACGCGAGCGGCACGACGAGCAGCGCGGACCACAGCATGATGCCGCCGCGCCCGTCCCAGGGGTCGCCGGTCGTGAAGACGTTGGCCGAGGTCGTGACGACGAAGAGGCCGAAGAACGCGGCGAGCACGACGTCGATCCCGAACCGGTGCGTCTCGAACCATCGGGTGGCGCGCTCGTACCAGGACATGGTGCGAGGCTAGGCCCGCGCGGCGCGCGGTGCGTCCCCCCGCGGTCGCAGCACGACGGCGCCCGGCTGCGACCGTGGTCGTACGCGGTCTCGCGGAGGCGACGACTTGGCAAAGACGCGCGGTGCGGGGACGACTCGGGGACCTGGGTCGATACGGCTAGCATGGGGGAATGACCCACGTACTGCTGGCCGAGGACGACCCGGCGATTGCCGAGCCTTTGGCGCGAGCTCTCACACGTGAGGGTTACGACGTCGTGGTGCAAGGAACAGGTCAAGGGGCCGTTGACAACGCCGGGAACGCGGACATCGTGGTCCTCGACCTGGGCCTTCCGGACATGGACGGGCTGGACGTCGCGCGGGAGATCCGGGCCAAGGGGTTGAGCGTCCCGGTCCTGGTGCTCACGGCACGCGCTGACGAGGTCGACCTGGTGGTCGGCCTCGATGCTGGTGCGGACGACTACGTCACGAAGCCGTTCCGGCTGGCCGAGCTGCTTGCCCGGGTCCGGGCGCTGCTGCGCCGCACCCACGGCGAGACGACGGAGGACGAGGAGCTGCGCGCGCAGGACGTGCGCGTCGACGTCGCCGCGCACCGGGCGTTCCAGGGCGAGCGTGAGCTGCACCTGACGACCAAGGAGTTCGACCTGCTCAAGGTGCTCGTCGCCAACGCGGGCTCGGTCGTGCTGCGCGACACCCTCATGCGCGACGTCTGGGGCTCCGACCCGGTCGGCTCGACCAAGACGCTCGACATGCACGTCTCGTGGCTGCGCCGCAAGCTCGGCGACGACGCGAACTCCCCGCGGTACGTCTCGACCGTCCGGGGACTCGGCTTCCGGTTCGAGCTCGGCCAGAGCTGAGACGTGCGCCGCCGCGTCCTGCTGGCGACCATCTCCGCGGTCGCCGTCGCGGTGCTGCTGCTCGGCATCCCGCTGGGCTTCTTCGCGGGCCAGCTCGTCCTGAGCAGCGAGTCGCAGCGCATCAACGACCGCGGCGCCGTGCTCGCGAACGCCGTCGACCGGGCGATCGAGCGCGGCGAGCTGCCGACGGACGCGCTGCTCGACAGCGCGGTCGAGGGCCGCGCGGGCGACCTGCCGGCGCACATCACGATCAGCATGCCGGACGGCACGGTGATCGAGCGGGGCGAACCCGTCACCGGGCCGAAGATCGAGTGGGGCGCGACGACGCCCGCGCGGGCCGGCGTCGTCATGGTCGCGTCGGCCGTGGGCGCGTACGTCAAGGTCGCGCAGGCCGTGGTGCTCGTCGTGATCGCCGCGGTCGTCGCCGTCGCGGCCGGCGTCGCGGTCGCGGTGTGGCAGGCGAACCGCCTGTCCGCGCCGCTGGTCTACCTCGCGGCGTCGGCCGAGCAGCTCGGCTCGGGCCAGGTGCGCCCGCGGCTCGAGCCGTCGGGCGTGGAGGAGATCGACCTGGTCGCGGCCGAGCTGGCGCGCAGCGCCGACCGGCTCGCGGGGCGCCTCGCGGCCGAGCGGCAGTTCACGCAGGACGCCTCGCACCAGCTCCGCACGCCGCTCACCGCCCTGACGATGCGGCTCGAGGAGATCATGCTCTCCTCCCAGGACCCCGAGGTCGTCGAGGAGGCGCGCATCTCGCTCGAGCAGGTCGAGCGGCTCGTGAGCGTCGTCGACGACCTCCTCGCGGCGTCGCGCCGGGCCCAGGGCGGCACGACCGAGGCCGTCGACCTGTGGGACGTGCTGCACCAGCAGGAGGAGGAGTGGCAGCCCACGTTCGAGCGCGCGGGTCGCGACCTCGTGTTCGACGTCCCGCACGACCAGCGGGTCCTGGCCACCCCGGGCGCGCTCGCCCAGATCATCGCGACGCTGCTCGAGAACTCGCTCAAGTACGGCGCCGGGACGACGACGGTCCGCTCGCGCCCGTCGGGCACGACCGGCGCGGTCGCGATCGAGGTCTCCGACGAGGGGCCGGGGGTCTCCGACGAGATCGCGCCGCGGATCTTCGAGCGCGGCACGACGACGGGCGGCAGCACGGGCCTCGGGCTCGCGCTCGCGCGGGACCTCGCCGCGGCCGACGGCGGGCGCCTCGAGCTCGCGCAGCGCCGTCCGCCCGTGTTCGCGCTGTTCCTCGCGGGCGTGCCGAAGACGCTCGACCCGAAGGTCGTGCTCCCGCCGGGGACGACGATCTCGAGCCGCGGCCGCCGTCGCGGCTGGCTCCACCACGACTGAGCCCGACCGCAGCAGCGTTGTGGGCGTGATTTCTGGCCCTTTGTGTCCGGATCGTCCTGGTTCTCGACCCCAGAAATCACGCCCACAACGGAGGGGCGGGTGCAGTCAGGTGCGGGCGGCTCCGGTGAAGACGAACCGCCGATACATGACGTAGCGGAACACGGTCCCGAGCACGAGGCCGACGCCGTTGGCGGAGACGTTGTCGGCGAGCGGCGAGGTCAGCCCGAGCACGTAGTGCGAGACGGCGAGGCACCCGACCGCGATCGCCATGCCGCCGAGGTTGACGAGCACGAACAGGGTCAGCTCCCGGCCGCGCCTCCGGGTGCGCTGCCGCGCGAACGTCCAGTACCGGTTGCCGACCCAGGCCACGAGCGTCGCGACCGCGACCGACACCACCTTGGCCGTCAGCGGCTTCTCCCCGAGCAGCTCGCCGGGCCCGAAGCGCAGCAGGTTGAAGACGCCGATGTCGACGACGTAGGCGAGCAGCCCCACCGACCCGAACCGCGCGATCTCCGCGACCCGGTACCAGGGGGCGCGCAGCCGGGGGACAGCGGGGCGCGACATGCGCGCCAGCCTATCGGGGCGTCCGGTGCGGGAGCTCACGTCCCCGGCAGCCGCAGCGTGTGCACGGCCGCCTGGATGGCGGTCGCCGCGGCGCCGCGCGCCCAGGCGACGAAGCCGGAGTCGTCGACGTGCAGGGTCACGGGCGTCGCCTCGGGGTCGCGGTCGGCGTCGAGGCGCTCGCGTGCGACGTCGCCCACGACGTCCCACAGACCGATGCCCTCGCCCGAGAGCACGATCGTGTCGACGAGCGCCAGGTTGGCGATGTGGCCGAGCAGGCGGCCGAGCGCCCGCCCGGACGCCTCGGTCACCGCCGTCGCGGCGGGGTCGCCCGCGGCCGCGAGCCGCAGCACCTCGTCGTAGGTGATCTCGCGGCCGAGCGCGGCGCCGGCCGAGGCGGCGATGCTCGGCGCGGCGAGCATCGCCGTCGAGCACCCGGGGTGGCCGTCGGGGCAGCGCGGACCGTCGGGGTCGAGCGGCACGTGCCCGCCGAGCCCGAGCCCGGTGTCGGGGGTGACGATGACGCGGTCGGCGACCACGAGCCCGTAGCCGACGCCCGCCCCGATCGTCACGACGGCGAACGAGCTGACGTCGCGCGCCGGGCCGAACCACTGCTCGGCCGTCGTCAGCGCGGTGACGTCGTTCTCGACCGTCGTCGGCAGGCCGGTCTCGCCCTCGAGCAGGTCGGCGAGCAGGACGTCGCGCCACCCGAGGAACGGGGCGCGCGTGACGACGCGCCCGCCCTCGACGTTGCCGCCCACGCTCACCCCGAGCCCCGTGAGCGGCGCGTCGGACGCGCCGTCGGACACCGCGACCAGCTCGCGGACGAGCTGGGCCACGAGTCGCACGACCTCCTCCGGCGCGTGCCCGGGCAGGGCGCGCTCGGCGCTCGCGAGCGGCGTCGAGCGCAGGTCGGTCACGACGCCGAACGCCGCGTCGCCCGTGACCTTGACGCCGGCGAAACGTGCCGCGTCGACGCGCACGTCGAGCGGGCGGGTCGGGCGACCGGTGAGCCCGTGCTCGGCGGCCGACTCGACGAAGAGGCCGCGCTCGAGGAACGGCTTGCTCAGCCGGGTCAGGCTGGCCGGCGAGAGGTCGAGACGGCGGCCGAGCTCCGCCCGGGAGATCGGCCCGTGGACGAGGACGAGGCGCGCGAGCTCGCGCGACGTCGGGCCGAGCGTCGGGGACGTCGTCGTCGGTGGGGCGAGGGTCGGGCGGGGCACCGACCCATTGTCCCAGGGAGCTGCCGTTGACACCCTGTTATTTCCACGGTAGAAAAAACGCCATGCAGCACTCTGGCGTGCTCCACCTGCGCAACGGTGGCACCAGCGTCGTCCTCGACGCGCGCGACGTCCCGCTCCCGGCGATCGTCTGGTGGGGAGCCGACCTCGGCGACCTCGCCGACGCCGAGCTCGAGGACCTGGCCATGGCCGCCCGGCCGCAGCGTGTGTCCGGCGGCATCGACACCCCGACGGCGCTCGCGCTCCTGCCGCAGGAGGCGACCGGCTGGTTCGGCACCCCGGGCCTCGCCGGCCACCGCCCCGGCGGGCGCGGCTTCTCCGCCCTCCTGTGCACGCGCGACCTTGACGTCGCCGAGCACGCCGGGCAGCTCACCGGCGTCGTCGTGCGCGCCGCCGACGACGCGGCCGGTCTGGCCGCGGACCTCGAGGTCGAGGTCACCCCGGCCGGGCTCGTGCGCCAGCGCGTGACGCTGACCAACCTCGGCGACGAGCCGTTCGAGCTGCACGCGCTCGCGCCCGTGTTCCCCCTGCCCGCGGGCGCCGACGAGCTGCTCGACACCACGGGCCGGCACCTGCGCGAGCGCTCGCCGCAGCGGCACGCGTTCACCGTCGGCACGCACGTGCGCGAGAGCCGCCGCGGCCGCCCCGGCGCCGACGCGAGCCTGCTGCTCGTCGCCGGTCGTGCCGGGTTCGGCTTCGAGCGCGGCCTCGTCCACGGCGTGCACGTCGCGTGGAGCGGCAACCACCGCCTGCTCGCCGAGCGCACGCCCACGGCCGAGGCGTACCTGTCCGCCGGCGAGCTGCTCGCCCCCGGCGAGGTCACGCTCGCGCCCGGCGCGTCGTACCGGACGCCGTGGGCGATCGGCTCGTGGGGCGACGGGCTCGACGCGCTCGCGCGCCGCTTCCACGACGAGCTGCGCGCCCGCCCGCACCACCCGCACCGACCCCGCCCGGTCACGCTCAACACGTGGGAGGCCGTCTACTTCGACCAGAGCCTCGAGCGCCTCACCGCGCTCGCGGAGCGGGCCGCCGCCGTCGGGGTCGAGCGCTTCGTGCTCGACGACGGGTGGTTCCGCGGGCGCCGCGACGACACCGCGGGCCTGGGGGACTGGTACGTCGACGAGACCGTCTGGCCCGACGGCCTCGGCCCGTTGATCGACGTCGTACGCGGCCACGGCATGGAGTTCGGCCTGTGGGTCGAGCCCGAGATGGTCAACCCCGACTCCGACCTCGCCCGGGCTCACCCGGACTGGATCCTGCGCGGCCGCGCCGACCTGCCCGTGCCGGCGCGCCAGCAGCAGGTGCTCGACCTCTCGCGGCCCGACGTCCGGGCCTACCTGCTCGAGCGGCTCGACGCGCTGCTCACCGAGCACGACATCGCCTACCTCAAGTGGGACCACAACCGCGACCTGCTCGAGGCCGGGTCGGCCGAGGACGGCCGCGCCCGCGTGCACGAGAACGTCAAGGCGCTCTACGCGCTGCTCGCCGAGCTCAAGCGACGCCACCCGGGCCTGGAGATCGAGTCGTGCGCGTCGGGCGGCGCGCGCGTCGACCTCGGCATCCTCGAGCACACCGACCGCGTGTGGACCTCGGACACGCTCGACCCGGTCGAGCGCCTGCAGATCCAGCGGTACACCGGGCTGCTGGTGCCGCCCGAGCTCATGGGCGCGCACCTGACCACGCCGCACGTCCACTCGACGGGCCGCACGGTCGCGCTCGACCTGTCCGCCGGCGTCGCGCTGCCCGGCCACTTCGGCATCGAGTGGGACCTGACGACCCTCGACGACGCGGGCCTGGCCGACGTCGCGCAGTGGGTCGCGCTGCACAGGCGCTACCGCGACCTCCTGCACACCGGCGTCGTCGTCAACGCCGACACCCCGCCCGACCGGGACGTGCGCGGCGTCGTCGCGCGCGAGCGGGACCGGGCCGTGATCACGTACACCCAGGTGACGACGTCGGTCACGTACCCGCCCGGCCGCTTCACCGTGCCCGGTCTGGACCCCGAGCGCCGGTACGCGGTGCGGGTCGTGGCCGGCAGCGTCGCCGACGGGCCGGGACAGTCGCCGCTGCCCTGGACACAGCGCCCGGTCACGCTCACGGGCCGCCAGCTCGGCCTCGTCGGGCTCCAGGCGCCCGTGCTGCATCCCGGTCGGCTCGTCGTCCTCGAGCTGACCGCACAGTCCTAGACCCCTACGACGACCCGCACCAGCCCCACAGATCGACACCCGGCGCAAGGAGGCGCACATGCAGGTGCTCCCACCCCGACGACGACGGCGGGCGGCCGCGGCGGCCGCGGCCGTCACGCTCACGGTCACGCTCGGAGCCGCCCTCGCGGCGTGCTCGCCCGCCGACGCCGACGGCGTCGTCGAGCTCGACTTCTTCCAGTTCAAGGGCGAGGCGGTCGGCGCGTTCGACGAGATCATCGCCGAGTTCGAGGCGCAGAACCCCGGCATCCGCGTGGTCCAGAACGCGGCGCCCGACGCCGACACCGCGATCCGCACGCTGCTCGTCAAGGACAAGACGCCCGACGTCATCACGCTCAACGGCGCGCGGCCGTACGGCCAGCTCGCCGAGGCCGGGGTCTTCCACGACTTCAGCGGCGACCCGCTGCTCGAGCGGATCAACCCCGCCGTCCAGGAGGTGCTCGCCGACCTGGGGACGTACGAGGACGAGGTCAGCTCGCTCGGCTATGTGAGCAACGCGGACGGGATCATCTACAACCGCGAGATCTTCGCCGAGCACGGCCTCGAGCCGCCCACCACGTGGGACGAGCTCATCGAGGTCTGCGAGACGCTCGAGGCCGCCGGTGTCACGCCGTTCTACGGCACGCTCGCCGACGCCTGGACCACGCTGCCGGCGTTCAACGGCATCGGCGCCTATGCCGCCCAGGACGGGTTCTTCGAGCAGATGCGGGAGCAGGGCACCGACGTCGGGCCCGCCTCGCCCGTGTCGTTCGAGAAGGACTACGCGGAGACGATGGAGCGGCTCGCGCAGCTGTACTCGTACGCGCAGGACGGCTACCGCGGGCGGACGTACGACGACGGCAACGCGGCGTTCGCGGCGGGCGAGTCGGCCATGCTCCTGCAGGGCGTGTGGGCGCTCGCGCCGATCAAGGAGAACAACCCGGACATCGACGCCGGCGTCTTCCCCTACCCGACGGACGACCCTGACGAGCGTCTGCTCGTCTCGGGCGTCGACGTCACGATCGCGATCGGCCGCGACACGCCGCACCGGGAGGAGGCGCGGCGGTTCGTCGAGTTCCTCTTCTCGCAGCCGGTGATCGACCGGTTCGCGGCGTCGCAGAACATGTTCCCCTCCGTCGTCGACTCCGCCGGGACCGACGACCCGACCCTCCTCGAGCTCCAGCCCTGGTTCGACGAGGGGCGCATCACGGGCTTCATCGACCACCAGGTGCCGGCGAGCATCCCGCTCGACGCGACGCTGCAGCAGGCGATGTTCGACGGCGACCACGCCCGCGCGCTGCGGACCCTCGACAACGAGTGGCGCAAGGTCGCCGCCCGGACCGGAGAGTGAGGCGACCATGACCACCACGACCCACGCCCCCGTGCCGCCGGTGCCGGCGCCGCGCGCCGCGACCTCGACCGACGCCTCGCGCCGTGCCGCCCGCAACCGCCTGCGCCGGCCGTTCTACTGGATGGTGCTGCCGGCGGTCGCGCTCTTCGCCCTGTTCCACACGCTGCCCGTGCTCGTCGGCGTCTTCTTCAGCTTCACGGACTACGCCGGGTACGGCGCCTGGGAGTTCGTCGGGGCGCGGAACTACGTCAACCTGTTCCGCGACGACCGCGTGCTCGGCGCATACGGGTTCAGCTTCGGGTTCGCGCTCGTCGCGACCGTGCTGACGAACGTCATCTCGCTCGCGATCGCGCTCGCGCTGAACTCGCGCATCGTGGCGCGCAACACGTTCCGCGGCATCTTCTTCATGCCGTACGTGCTCGCGATCCTCGTGGTCGGGTACGTCTTCCAGTACCTGTTCGCGAACTCGCTGCCGAAGCTGCTGCCGAACGTTCCCGTCATCGGCGAGAACATCCTGTCGAGCCCCGACTGGGCGTGGGTCGCGATCGTGATCCTCGCCGTCTGGCAGGCCAGCGCGTTCGCGATCATCATCTACCTCGCCGGCCTGCAGACCATCCCGCCCGAGATCTACGAGGCCGCGTCGCTCGACGGCGCCTCGCCGTGGCGGCAGTTCACGCGCATCACCTTCCCGCTCATCAGCGCCTTCTTCACGATCAACATGGTGCTGAGCCTCAAGAACTTCCTGCAGGTCTTCGACCACGTCGTCGCCCTCACCAACGGCGGTCCGGGCACGTCGACCGAGTCGATCACGCTGCTCATCTACCGCGGCGGCTTCACCGGCGGCGAGTTCGCCTACCAGACCGCGAACGCGGTGGTCTTCGTCATCGTGATCACCGTGGTCTCGCTGCTGCAGCTCCGCTTCCTCCAGCGTCGAGAGGCCGACTTCTGATGCACACCGACACCCGCAGGATCAACTGGTGGGCCACCGCGTTCGTCGCGGTGTGCGCCCTGACCGTGCTCGTCCCCATCTACCTGGCAGTCGTCGTCGCGCTCAAGACGCCCGACCAGCTCTCCGGCACAGGCTTCGAGCTGCCCACCCAGGTGCGCTGGGAGAACTTCGCCGAGGCGTGGGAGCGCGCGAGCTTCCCGACGGCGCTGACCAACACCGTGCTCATCACGGTCGGCGCGCTCGTGCTCACGCTGCTCACCAACTCGATGGTCTCCTGGGCGATCGCGCGCAACCTGCACCGCCGCTTCTTCAAGGCCGTGTACTTCTACCTGCTCGCGGCGCTGTTCGTGCCGTTCCCCATCCTCATGCTGCCGCTGGTCAAGGAGACGGCCATCCTCGGCCTCGACAACCAGGTCGGCCTGATCGTGCTGTACACGGTGTTCGGGCTGAGCCTCAACGTCTTCGTCTACACCGCGTACATCCGCTCGATACCCGTCGAGCTCGAGGAAGCGGCGCGCGTCGACGGCGCCAGCACGTGGCGCGTCTTCTGGCAGGTCATCTTCCCGCTGCTCGCGCCGATGAACGCCACCGTCGGGATCCTGACGTGCGTGTGGGCCTGGAATGACTTCATCCTGCCCTTGGTGGTGCTCTCGGACCCCGCCGCCCGGACGATCCCGCTCGCGCAGTACATCTTCCAGGGACAGTTCAACACCGACTACACCGTCGCGTTCGCCTCCTACCTCATGGCGATGGCGCCGCTGCTCCTGGTGTACGTCTTCGCGCAGCGCTGGGTCATCTCGGGTGTCGTGCGCGGGTCCGTCAAGTAGACCGGAAAGGAAGCTCATGCCGCTCACGCCCGACAAGGACTGGTGGCGCCACGCCGTCGTCTACCAGGTCTACCCCCGCAGCTTCGCCGACAGCGACGGCGACGGGATCGGCGACCTGAAGGGCGTCACGTCGCGCGTCGACCACCTGCGCCGGCTCGGGGTGGATGCCGTCTGGCTCAGCCCGTTCTACCCGTCGGCGCTCGCCGACGGCGGGTACGACGTCGACGACTACCGCGACGTCGACCCGCGCCTGGGCACGCTCGACGACTTCGACGAGATGCTCGCGACGCTGCACGACGCCGACATCCGCGTCATCGTCGACATCGTGCCGAACCACACGTCCGACCGGCACGAGTGGTTCCGGCAGGCGCTCGCGGCCGGGCCGGGGTCGCCCGAGCGGGACCGGTACGTCTTCCGCGACGGGCTGGGGCCGAACAAGGAGCTGCCGCCGAGCGACTGGCAGTCCACGTTCGGCGGCTCGGCGTGGGAGCCGGTCGGCGACGGCCAGTGGTACCTGCACCTGTTCGCGGTCGAGCAGCCCGACCTCAACTGGGACAACCGCGAGGTGCGCGACGACTTCCTGCGCACGCTGCGGTTCTGGTCGGACCGCGGCGTCGACGGGTTCCGGGTCGACGTCGCGCACCACCTGGCCAAGGACCTGTCGACGGACCCGCTGCCGTCCGCGGCGGACCTGCCGATCCTCGACGAGGTCGACGACGGCACCCACCCGCTCGGGGACCGCGAGGAGCTCATGGACATCTACGCCGAGTGGCGCGGCGTCCTCGACTCTTACGACCCGCCGCGTGCCGCGGTCGCCGAGGCGTGGGTCGCGCCGTCGCGGCGGCACCGCTACGCCCTGCCGTCGGCGCTGGGGCAGGCGTTCAACTTCGACCTCCTGCGGGCCAACTTCGACGCGCGCGAGTTCCGCGAGATCATCGACCGGAACGTCGCGGCCACGCTCGAGACCGGCTCGTCGAACACCTGGGTGCTGTCGAACCACGACGTCGTGCGGCACCCGACCCGCTACGGCCTGCCCGACGACGGCAGCGGGCGCGGCGACGTCGGGCGCCGGTGGCTGCTCAGCGGGGGCACCGAGCCCGAGCTCGACGCCGTGCGCGGCCTGCGCCGGGCGCACGCCGTCACGATGCTCGTGCTCGCGCTGCCCGGCTCGGCCTACGTCTACCAGGGCGAGGAGCTCGGCCTGCCCGAGGTCGCGGAGATCCCCGACGCCGAGCGCCAGGACCCGACCTTCTTCCGCAGCCCGGGTCACGACGTCGGGCGCGACGGCTGCCGGGTGCCGCTGCCGTGGGTCGCCGACGCGCCGTCGTTCGGCTTCGGCCCGTCGCCGAGGTCGCACCTGCCGCAGCCGGAGTGGTGGGGCGAGCATGCCGTCGACCGGCAGGACGGCGTGCCGGGCTCGACGCTCGAGCTCTACCGCGCCGCCCTGCGCCTGCGGCGGGAGCTGCGCGGCCCCGAGGAGCTCACGTGGCTCGACGACGCGGCGGTCGCGGCCGCCGCGCCCGGCGGCACGGTGCTCGCGTTCGAGCGGCCCGGGGGATGGGTCAACGTCACCAACTTCGGCGCCGAGAAGGTCCCGCTGCCCGACGGCGAGGTGCTGCTCGCCAGCGGCGAGCTCGGCGACGGGGTCATCCCGGCCGAGACCACGGTCTGGCTCCGGCGCTGAGGGGCCGGGGCGGGTCGGTATCCTGGTCACCCGTGACCGATCGCGCCGCATCCTCCTCCTCGCAGCCCGCGGAGCAGCCCGCGAGGCAGCCCGTTGGCCCGCCCGTGGTCGCCGTCGTCGGCGGCGGCCAGCTCGCCCGCATGATGGCGCCGGCGGCCGCCGAGCTCGGCGTGCGGCTGCGCGTGCTCGTCGAGGACCCGACGACGTCGGCCGCGCAGGTCGTCACCGACGCGCCGGTCGGCGCGGCGTCGGACGAGGCGGCGATCCGCGACCTCATCGCGCCCTCCGACGGGCGCGCGCCGGCGTCCGTGCTCACGTTCGAGCACGAGCACGTCCCCAACACCCTGCTCACGGACCTCGTCGAGCACGGGACGCCCGTGCGTCCCGGCCCGCACGCGCTCGTGCAGGCGCAGGACAAGATCGTCATGCGCGAGCGCCTCACCGCGCTCGGCGTGCCGTGCCCGCGGTGGGCCGCGCTGCCGGCCGACCCTGCCGAGGGGCGCACGGCGCTCGAGGCGTTCCTCGCCGAGGCACCGGGCGGCGAGGCCGTCGTCAAGACGTCGCGCGGCGGGTACGACGGCAAGGGCGTCCGGGTCGTGTCCGCGCCCGAGCAGGTCGCCGACTGGTTCGACGCCGTCGCGGCCGGCGGCCCGCGACTGCTCGTCGAGGAGAAGGTGCCGTTCACGCGCGAGCTCGCCGCGCTCGTCGCGCGCCGCCCGTCGGGCGAGGTGCGCACGTGGCCCGTCGTCGAGTCGATCCAGCGCGACGGCGTGTGCTCCGAGGTGATCGCGCCCGCGCCGGACCTCGCGCCGAAGCTGGACGCCCGCGCGCGCGAGATCGCCGTGGCCGTCGCCGAGGGCCTCGACGTCACGGGCGTGCTCGCGGTCGAGCTGTTCGAGGTCGCCGGGCCCGACGGCGAGCCGCGGGTCCTCGTCAACGAGCTCGCGATGCGCCCGCACAACTCCGGGCACTGGACCATCGACGGTGCCGTCACGAGCCAGTTCGAGCAGCACCTGCGCGCGGTCCTCGACCTGCCGCTCGGTGACACCGCGCCGCGCGCGCCCTGGACCGTCATGGCCAACGTGCTCGGCTCGACGCTCGACGAGCTCACCGACGCGCTGCCCGAGCTCCTCGCGCGCTTCCCCGAGGCGCGCGTCAACCTGTACGGCAAGGGCGTCCGCCCCGGCCGCAAGCTGGGCCACGTCAACGTCAGCGGCACGGACCTCGCCGAGGTCCGCCGTCGGGCCGTGGCGGCCGCCGCGCTGCTGCGCGGCGAGAGCATCGAGGAGAGCTGATGAGCGAGCGCACCCCCGTCGTCGGGATCGTCATGGGGTCGGACTCCGACTGGCCCGTTATGGAGGGCGCGGCCGACGCGCTCGCCGAGCTCGACGTGCCCGTCGAGGTCGACGTCGTCTCGGCGCACCGCATGCCGACCGAGATGATCTCCTACGGCCAGACGGCGTCCGAGCGCGGGCTGCGCGTCATCATCGCCGGCGCCGGCGGGGCCGCCCACCTGCCCGGCATGTTCGCGGCCGTCACGCCGCTGCCCGTCATCGGCGTCCCCGTGCCGCTGCGGCACCTCGACGGCATGGACTCGCTGCTGTCGATCGTGCAGATGCCCGCGGGCGTGCCCGTCGCGACGGTGTCCATCGGCGGCGCGCGCAACGCCGGCCTGCTCGCGGCGCGGATCCTCGGCGCCGGGACCGACGCCGAGTCGCTGGCCCTGCGCGAGCGCATGGCCGCGTTCCAGGCCGAGCTCGGCGACGCCGCGCGGGCCAAGGGCGAGCGGCTGCGCGCGGCGCGTGCCGGTGCGAGCAGGACGGGCTTCTCGGCCTGAGGCGCATCACCCGGGCGGCGTGATCACCGGGGTGTCGCCGTCCCAGCGGAGCGGCAGGGTGTACATCTCGCGCTTGACGTACGCGCCGTCCCACGCGTGGAAGACGATGACGTCACCCTCGGGCGTGGTCACCACGTCCTGACCGCCCGGGCCCCGGTACAGCCCGTCCGTCGTCTCCGTCGACAGCACGGGCTCCGGGTCCTTCGTCCACGGCCCCTCGAGCGCGGGTGCCGTCGCGTGCCCGACGGCGTAGGTGTCGTCGCCGTAGAAGTTCGCCGAGTAGAGCGCGTGGTAGACGTCACCGCGCCGCAGGATCGTGGGGGCCTCGACCAGGTCGCCCTCCCACGGCTGGTCCTGCTTGAACAGCCGGACGGGCTCGCCTGATGGTGACCGAGTTCGGCGGGGTCACCTGGGCCCCGGACGCCGAGATCGACACGTGGGGGTACTCGGTCGCCTCGTCGGCCGACGACTTCGAGGCACGCGTGCGCGAGCTGTTCGAGGCCCTGTACGCCAGCCCCGCGCTCGCCGGCGTCTGCTACACGCAGCTCACCGACACGCTCCAGGAGGCGAACGGGCTCGTCGACGAGAACCGCAAGCCGAAACTCCCCGTCGAGGTCATCCGGTCGATCGTGCGCGGCGAGCGCCGGTCGCGCTGAGGGGCGCCGGGCGCGCCGAGGTCAGAGGCCGCCGACGGTGCTGCCCGGCTCGAACGCACCGTCGCGCAGGTCGGCCCAGAACTGGTCGATCTCGTCCTCGTCGAGCAGGACGGTCGAGCCGACCCCGGTGCCCGGGTCGTAGCCCGGGTTCGCGATGGGCGGCGTGCCCGTGACCCCCTCGGGACCGGTCGCCTTGCGGAACGCGAAGGCCAGGCGCCCGAGGTCGATGATGCCGGTGCGCTCGTCGACCACGAGGGCGTCCGTGCCGGCCTCGACGAGCTGCACCTGGTTCTGCGGCTGGATGAGGACGTCCCGGTCGGCCACCTTCTCGGCGACCGCCTGGATGACCTGGCGCTGCCGCTCCGCCCGGCCGATGTCGCCCTTGGGGTCCGCGTACCGCATGCGGGAGAACGCGACCGCGGTCGGGCCGTCGGCCGTCCGGCACCCGGCCTGCCAGACGAGGCCGCTGTTGGGGTCGTTCACGTCGTAGTCGAGGCACAGCTCCACGCCGTCGACCGCGTCGACGATCTCGGACACGCTGCCGAAGCCCACCTCCGCGTAGTGGTCGACCGTCAGCCCGCTGAGGTGCTCGACCGTCTCTACGAGGAGCGGCGCGCCGCCGAACGAGTACGCGGCGTTGATCTTGTTGGCGCCGTGGCCGGGGATCTCGACGTACGTGTCGCGGGGCAGGGAGATGAGAGCGGTGGGCCCGCTGCGCGGCTTGTGCAGCAGCATGATCGTGTCCGTGCGCGCACCCTCGGTCTCGTCCTCGACGCCGCCCGACCCGCGCGCGTCCGAGCCGGCGAGGAGGTACGTCGTGCCGGGTGTCCCGCGGGCCCCGGAGAGCGCCTCGACGTGCTGGATCTTGCCGTTCGCCCACACGAGCAGGCCCACGGGCCAGGCGAGCAGGAGCACGAGCAGGAGCGCGAGCGTCAGTCCGGCGACACGGCGCTTGCGAACGCGGAAGCCGCCGCCCGGCGCCGCCGCCGGGCGCCGGGCGGCGCCGGCCGGTGTCCCCGTGCGCAGCCGCCGTGCCGCCGCCGCCCGGTCGGGGGCCGGCCGCGGGGCCGACGCGGCGGCGACCGGACGGCCTCCTGCCCGCCGCGCCTGACCGGAGCCGGGCGGGAAGGACCGGGGCTGCTGCCCCCCGGCACCGGCTTCGTGGCGCTGGGGCGTGGCCGAGCGGCGCTGCGGCGTCACGGGGATCTCGCGGGAGGACTGCCGCCGGACGCGGGGCTCGACCGGCACGGCGTCGTCACGTCGCGGCACGCGACCGGAGCGCTCGGGACGGCCGGCGCCGCCCACGGCGATGGCGTCGGAGGCCGAGCCGGGCCGCCGGGAGCTGCCGCCCTGCGGCGTGAAGCTCGGAGGGATCTGGTGGTCGTCGCGCGTCATGGTCGTCGTCTCATCCCACCGTCGATCCGCACACGGCGGTCACGTCGGCGCTCGTGAACGCCTCCTTGCCCGCCTCGCGGGTGCGGGTGGGCGAGGGCTCGGGCGAGGCGGCGTCCGGCGCGGGCTCCGCCTCGGGCGCCTCCTCGGACGGCGCCGGCTCCTCGGGCGCCGCCGGCTGCTCGCCGGCGGTCCCCTCGCCGGCGCTCGTCGACGGGCTCGGGGAGGCCTCGGCCTCCGGCTGCGCGACGGCGTCGCTCAGGGGCCGGTCGTAGTTCATGTTGTCCCAGACGTCCGCCGCCTCGCTCGTCCACACCACGTTGGCCGGGTTGTCGGGGTCGTACTCGAACGGGACGGTCATGAACGCGATCGTGTCAGGGCGCACGTTGCGCACGGAGTACGCCAGACCGGCGAGTCCCTGGACGGAGGCGAAGTTCGAGCTCATCGTGAGGGACCCGGTGACCGCCCCGAGGAACTGGAGCAGCTGCGGCGAGTCGGTGAGCAGGTTCTGGTCGAGCACCGTGCGCGCGAGCGCGGCCATGAGCTCCTGCTGGCGGCCGATGCGGCCGATGTCCGAGCCGTCGCCCAGTCCGGCACCCGTCCGCGCGCGGGCGTACTTGAGCGCCGTCAGCCCGTCGAGCTCCTGGACGCCCGCCTCGAGCACGAGGTTGTCGGCCTTGCGGGACTCGATCCGCTGCGGGATGCATATCTCGACGCCGCCGATGGCGTCGATCATCTTCTGGAACCCCGCGAAGTCCACGACGACGAAGCCGTCCATCCGCACGTCGGTCAGGGTCTCGAGCGTCTTCATGACGCACAGGGCGCCGGACTCGACGTCGCCCCCCGTGTCGTACCCCGACGCGAAGGCCGCGTTGAACTTGGTCTTGTACAGGGGTGCGGTCTCGCCGCCGGACGACGTGGGGCACGAGGGGATGTCGACCGTCGAGTCGCGCGGCACCGACACGACCTCGACGCGCGACCGGTCCGCCGAGATGTGCAGGATCATCGTCGTGTCGGCGCGCGCGCCCTCGTTGCCGTCCGCGACCACGTCCGCGTTGACGCCCTCGCGCGAGTCGGAGCCCAGCACCAGGATGTTCAGGGGGACGCCCGCGTTCGGGTCGTCCGGGACCACCTTGTCGGGGCGGTCCTCGCCGAGCGCCTCCTCGGCGTCGACCGCGGTGATGTTGCCCGTGAGCGTCACGGCCGCCGTGGCGCCGCCGACGCCCACGAAGGCGAGGACGGCCGTCGCGGCCATGCCGACCGCACGCAGCGCGCCGTGACCCCGCAGGTTCCGGGCGTGCGCAGGACCCCGGGTGGGCTGGATCCTGGGCGCGGCGTGGCGGACGGGACGGCGAGTCACGGACAGAGAGCATAGGGGCTGCGTGTTACGCACCGGCGCGTGCGAAGGTCCGACCACGTAGAGGAAGTGTGAGGACCGGCGGGGGACCGCCCCGACGCGCCGACGGCGCCCACCGCGAGGTGCGGTGGACGCCGTCGTGAGGGTCGGCGGGGCGTGGTGCGACTACTGGCCCGACAGGGCGTACTTCGCCTCGACGGCCGCCTTGTGCGGACGCCACCAGTCCTCGTTCGCCCGGTACCAGTCCACCGTGGCCTGCAGGCCCTCGCGGAAGTCGGTGTACCGGGGCGTCCACCCCAGCTCCTCGCGCAGCTTCGACGCGTCGATGGCGTAGCGCATGTCGTGCCCGGGGCGGTCGTTGACGTGGTCGAAGTCGTCGGCCGGGCGGCCGAAGATCTCGAGCAGCGTCTGCACGACCTCGAGGTTGCTCTTCTCGCCGTCGGCGCCGATGAGGTACGTCTCGCCGATCCGGCCGCGCTCGACGATCGCCCAGACCGCGGTGTTGTGGTCCTCGACGTGGATCCAGTCGCGCACGTTGAGGCCGGCGCCGTAGAGACGCGGGCGGATGCCGTCGATGAGGTTGGTGATCTGGCGCGGGATGAACTTCTCGACGTGCTGGTACGGCCCGTAGTTGTTGGAGCAGTTCGAGATCGTCGCCTGCACGCCGAACGAGCGCACCCACGCGCGCACGAGCAGGTCCGAGCCCGCCTTGGTCGACGAGTACGGCGACGACGGGTTGTACGGCGTCGTCGGCGTGAACTTCGCCGGGTCGTCGAGCTCGAGGTCGCCGTAGACCTCGTCGGTCGAGATGTGGTGGAAGCGGACCTGGTGCTTGCGCACGGCCTCGAGCAGCGTGTAGGTGCCGACGAGGTTCGTCTGGACGAACGGCGACGGGTCGTCGAGCGAGTTGTCGTTGTGCGACTCGGCCGCGAAGTGCACCACGAGGTCGGAGTCGCCGACGAGCCGGTCGACGAGCTCCGCGTCGGTGATGCTGCCCTCGACGAGCTCGACCTTGTCCGCCACCGGGGCCAGGGAGGAGCGGTCGCCCGCGTAGGTCAGGGCGTCGAGCACCGTGACACGGACGTCGGGGCGCTCGCGCACGGTCTGCTGGACGAAGTTGGAACCGATGAAGCCGGCTCCACCGGTGACGAGAAGGCGCATGAGGTGGACTCCAGGTGTGGACGGGGGCGTGGCACAGCGTACCGAATCCGCCCGGTCCCACACCCACCCGGTAGGCTCGCTGTTCGCGCCAGCACAGTCGGTCCGTGAGGAGTCCCTGCGTGAGTCAGTACGAGACGGTCGTCGACATGTCGAACCGGAACTCGAGCCAGACCCTCGAGGTCGAGATGGTGGGCGAGGGCAAGACGGTGCTCGACGTCGGGTGCGCCTCGGGGTACCTCGCCGACGCGCTCAACGAGCGCGGGTGCACCGTCAGCGGCGTCGAGCGCGATCCCGCCGCGGCCGAGACGGCCCGTCCGAAGCTCGCCTCGCTCGTCGTCGGCGACGTCGAGGAGCTCGACTTCGCCGAGGCCTTCGAGGGCGCGACGTTCGACCGGATCGTGTTCGGCGACGTGCTCGAGCACCTGGTCGACCCGGCGCGCGTGCTGCGGTCGGCGCTCGACGTCCTGGCCGACGACGGCGAGGTGATCATCTCCGTCCCCAACGTCACGCACGGGTCGCTGCGCCTGGCGCTCCTGTCGGGGCGGTGGCGGTACACGGACGAGGGGCTCCTCGACCGCACGCACGTGCGCTTCTTCACGTGGAGCAGCCTGGTCGAGCTGGTGTCGGACGCCGGGCTGGTGGTGCGCGAGGCGTGGTCGACGAACCTCGACCCCCTGGGCACCGAGGTCGACGTCGACGGCGAGTCGGTGCCCCCGGGCGTCGTCGACTGGGTCCGTCACCAGCCCCGGGCGCTCGACTACCAGTTCGTGGTCCGGGCCTCGCGCGGGACCCCCGACGGCGAGGTCCCGGAGGTCCGTCCGGCCGTCCCGTACGGCGAGGCGCGCTTCGAGGACTCGTTCACCGAGCAGGCACGGGCCCTGGCCGAGGAGAAGCACCAGACCCTCGTGCTGCGCGACTACGTGCTCGGGCTCGAGGCCCAGGTGGCGAGGGCGGCCAAGGAGCTCGAGCGCGTCACGAGCGAGAGCGAGGCCGACCGCACGCGGCTCGAACGGCTCGTCGACGACCTCGTCAAGGAGCGCGACGCGATGCGCAAGTCGGTCACGTGGAAGGTCGGCCGGCTCCTCATGACGCCCGTCCGGCTCGCGAAGCGGGCGGTGGCCGAGTGACGGTCGCCGCCCCCCGGTTCTCGATCGTCACGCCGGTGTTCGACCCGCCGGCGCGGGCGCTCGAGGAGATGATCGACTCCGTCCGCTCCCAGACGTTCGGCGACTGGGAGCTGATCCTCGTCGACGACAGGTCGACCCAGGCGCACGTCCTGCCGATCCTGCGCGGGGCCGCGGAGGCCGACGCGCGGATCCGCGTGATCGAGCGCGCGGACAACGGCCACATCGTCCGGGCGTCGAACGACGGCATCGAGGCCGCGCGCGGGGAGTTCGTCGTCCTGGTGGACCACGACGACCTTCTCGTCGACGTCGCGCTCGAGCGGATGGCCGCCGCGATCGACGCGGAGCCGGAGGCGGACTACCTCTACTCCGACGAGGACAAGGTCGACGACGACGGCAACCTCTACGACCGCTTCCGCAAGCCGGACTGGTCGCCCGAGCGCCTGCGCGGGCAGATGTACACCAGTCACCTGTCGGTACTGAGGACGTCGCTGGTCCGCGAGGTCGGAGGCTTCCACGAGGGCTTCGACGGGTCGCAGGACCACGACCTCGTGCTGCGGGTCACCGAGCGGGCGCGCCGCGTCGTGCACGTCCCGGAGGTGCTCTACCACTGGCGCGTGGTGCCCGGGTCCGCGGCCGGGGACCCCGAGGCGAAGCCGTACGCCTGGACGGCCGGCAAGAACGCGGTCCAGGCGCACCTCGAGCGGTGCGGCATCGACGCGACCGCCGACTACGGGCCCGTGCCGGGCACGTACACGGTCGAGCGTCACGCGCGCCCCGACGGCCTGGTCAGCGTCATCATCCCGACGCGCGGCGGCGAGGGCATCGTCTGGGGCGAGCGGCGCGTCTTCGTGGTCGAGGCCGTGCGCAGCCTCCTGCGCCACGCGGGCGACGTCGACCTCGAGGTGGTCGTCGTGTACGACGGGGTCACCCCGCCCGCGGTGCTCGACGAGCTGCGGGCCGTCGCCGGCGAGAAGCTGCTCCTCGTCCGCTACGACAAGCCGTTCAACTACAGCGAGAAGTGCAACATCGGGGCCCTGCGGTCGCACGGCAGGTGGCTCGTGATGCTCAACGACGACGTCGAGGTCGTCACCCCGCGGTTCGTCCAGCGTCTCGTCGCCCCGCTCCTCGAGGAGGGCGTGGGCATGACCGGTGCGCGGCTGCTCTTCCCGGACGGGACCCTGCAGCACGCCGGCGTCGTGTACCGGCGCGGGGACCCGGGCCACGCCTACTACGGGGACTTCGACGACGAGCTCGGCGTGGCGAACGCGCTCGTGCTGGACCGCGAGTGCAGCGCCCTGACGGGGGCGTGCATGGCGATGTCCCGCAAGGTGTTCGACCAGGTCGGCGGGTTCTCCGAGCTCTTGCCCGTGAACTTCAACGACACCGACCTGTCGCTCAAGGTCGCGGCGTGCGGCCTGCGCCTCGTCTGGCTCCACGCCGCGAAGGCGTTCCACTTCGAGTCGAAGACCCGCGTCGCGGTCGTGCACGCCTGGGAGCACGAGCTGCTCAAGTCGCGCTGGCCGTCCCGCCCGCGCGACCCGTACATGCCGGCCGAGCGCGCCGTCTGACACGGGCAGGGGGCAACGGCCCCCTGCCCGCCAGCACTCTCAGAGGCGGACGAAGTCGGTCTCCGTCGAGAGGAAGCCCAGGGACCGGCCGTCCCCGCTCACGGTGAACGTCGCGGCGACCGGGACGTGGTGCAGCTCGCCGCCCTGGGCGTCGCGCAGCGACGCGCGCACGTGGTACTCGTCCTCGCCGAGGTGCAGGGACCGCAGGAAGAACGCGAAGTGCTGGACGCCGTCGAGCACGGGCAGTGGCGTGCCGAGCAGCTCGGTCGAGGTCGTGTAGACCGCCGACCCGAGCGACGTCGTCACGCCGATCTCGAGGACGCACCCCTCGAGCGGCTCGCCGTCGGTCTTGACCTCCATGGCGACGTGGAGGCCCTCGCCCGGGCGGAGCGTCGGGATCCCGGTCTCCCCGGACTCCGAGCGCAGGGAGATCCCGGTGAACTGGGAGCGGGTGCGGACCTCGGTGCTGGCGGCGAGGTGGCGCTCGCGCTCCTCGAGGCGCGCCTCCTCGAAGTCGGCTCGCAGCGTGCGCAGCGCCTCGCGGGGGCTGCCGTCGACGACGACCTTGCCCGACTCGAGCACGACCGCGCGGTCGCAGAACTCCGCGACCTGGTCGAGGCCGTGGGTGACGAGGACGATCGTGCGGCCCTCGGCCTGGAACTGGCGGATCCGCTCGAGGCACTTGCGCTGGAACGGCTCGTCGCCGACCGCGAGCACCTCGTCGACCAGGAGGATGTCCGGGTCCACGTGCACCGCGACGGCGAACGCGAGGCGGACGTACATGCCCGACGAGTAGAACTTGACCTGCGTGTCGATGAACTTCTCGATGCCCGAGAAGTCGACGATGGCGTCGAAGTAGCGGTCCGTCTGCTCGCGGCTGATCCCGAGGATCGCCGCGTTGAGGTAGACGTTCTCCCGGCCCGTGAGGTCGGGGTGGAAGCCCGCGCCCAGCTCCAGCAGGGCGGCGAGGCGCCCGCGGATCGACACCGTCCCCGTGTCGGGCTGCAGGATGCCGCCGATCATCTTGAGCAGCGTGCTCTTGCCCGACCCGTTCGGCCCGATGAGCCCGACGGTGCTCCCGGACCGGATCGACAGGTCGACCCCGCGGAGCGCCCAGAACTGCTCCTTGTGCTTCTGGGAGCGGCCGAAGTTGACGATGCGCTCCTTGAGGGACTTCTCCTTGCGGATCGTGAAGCGCTTGGAGAGGTTCTCGATCTCGACGACCGTGGTCATCACAGCTCCTGGGCGAAGTTGGACTGCAGGCGGGCGAAGACGCGCTGCGCCAACCAGAGGAGAAGGAGGCCGACGCCGAGGGCGACGCCGAGGCGTGCCGCCAGGTCGGGGACCGAGGGGAGCGCGTCGCCCGCGACCCAGAACGTCTCCTGGAAGCCGATGACCGCGAGCGTGACCGGGTTCGCGAGGTAGAGCTCCATGAGCATCTCCTGCGCGCCGGCGGTGAGACCCGACGACCCGAGCGCGTCGCGCACGAAGCTCCAGGCGTAGACGATCGGCGAGAGCCAGAAGAAGATCATGATGAAGATGTCGACCAGGTACTGCACGTCCCGCAGGTAGACGTTCACGGCGCTGAGGATCAGAGACAGGGCGACGGCGTACGTCACGAGGACGAGCAGGGCGAGGACGAAGTACCCCCACCGGGCGCCCAGGGGGAACTGTCCCGCCACGAGGGTCGCGGTGAGCAGGATCACGACCTGGATCATGAAGTTGAAGAACGCCGAGCCGACGGAGCTCAGCGGGAAGACCTCGCGCGGCAGGTACACCTTCTTCACCAGGCCGCTGTTGGCGACGACGGACCCCGTCCCGGAGACGAGCGCCTCCGAGTAGAAGCCCCACGCCGTGAGGCCCGCGTAGATGAAGATCGCGAACGCCGGGATGTGGCGAGCGGCACCGAGGAACTGACCGAGCGCGAGGTAGTAGATCGCCAGCATGGCGAGCGGGCGTCCGAGGCTCCACAGGAAGCCGAGGGCGCTGTCCTTGTAGCGCGCCTTGAGCTCACGACGGATCAGCATGTCCAGGAGCTCGCGCTGCCTGGCGAGGTCCTTGAGCGAGGCGACGGTCCCGCGGGCGAAGCCGGGGCGGGGGCCGGCCGCGCGCAGCGGCTCCGCCGCAAGGCGAGCCGCGCGGTCCGGTGTCTCGCTGGTCATGGCGTGATGCGATCCTCCACTCTGCCCACAACCGCGGGGATGGCGCGGCCGGGCGCGACGACTCTACCGAAAGACGGCGCCCGGACCGCTCCCGGACGGCGTCGGCCGGCCCGGCCGTGCGGCCGCCCCGGTAGGGTGACCGTCGGTCACCCGCGGAGAGGACGAGTTGTGTCAGGAACAGCCCTTCGGCGCACGGGCAGCGTCTCGCGAGGCGAACTGCTTCTCACGGTCGTCGGATGGATCTGCGTCGCGGTGTTCGTCGCCCTCACGCTCGGCTCGTCCCTGGTGGGGAGGACCACGTTCCTCGGCGTCGACATCCTCGGCCTGGTCTCGCCCTGGCGGGCCGGCGTGCCGATCACCGAGACGCAGGTGCCCTACCTCGGCGACACGGTCGACGGGTTCGCGCCCCAGGCGTCGCTCATCGTCGACGAGGCCCGGGAGGGCTCGCTGGCCGAGTGGAACCCCTACGTCCAGGGGGGCGTCGAGCTGGGCGGCCTGCCGAACCCGGGGGTCTACTCGCCGGTCGCCGCGCCGTGGTGGGTGCTGCCGCACGAGTACGCCCCGGTCGCCGTGAAGCTGCTCGAGATCGCCGTCGTGGCGACGGGGATGTCGCTCCTCCTGCGCCGGCTCGGGCTCGCCCGTCCCACCTGGCCGCTCGCCACGTTGGTCTACGTGGCCTCCGGCTTCATGGTGACGTGGACCAACTGGCCGCAGACCAGGGTCGCCGCGTTCGTCCCCCTGCTCTTCTGGGCGCTCGAGCGCGCGGCCGCCCGCCCGCGGGCCCGCGAGGTGCTGATCGTCGGGGCCGTGGTGGCGTCGCTGCTCCTGGGAGGGTTCCCCGCGGTGGCCGGATACGCGCTGTACGCCGGAGCCGCGTACCTGCTCGTGCGCGCCGCGTTCGTCCACCGAGCCGTCGGTGGGGTGATCAAGGCCGGCGCGGTGTCGCTCGGCGGTGTCCTGTTCGGCGGCTTGCTGGCGTCGTGGCTGATGCTGCCGTTCGCGTGGAACGCGGCCACCGTCATCGACTTCGAGGCGCGGGCGCAGACCCCGGCGCACCACCTGCCCTTCGAGGCGCTCGCGACGGCCATGCTCCCGCACGTCCTCGGCCGGCCCGACGGCACCCACTTCGGCGGCGGGCCGCACCCCGTCGAGGCGATGACGTACGTCGGCGCGGCGACCGTCGTCCTCGTCGGTGCGGCGCTCGCCGTCCGCACGCGGCGGCGGGTGAGCGACGTGGTGCTGATCTTCATGACGGTGCTGCTGTTCGTGTCGGTGCTGCTCGTCTTCGTCGGCGGGCCGATCCTGGGGCTCCTCCAGCAGCTGCCGGTGTTCTCGAACAACCCGGTCGCCCGGTTGCGCGTGATGATCGGCTTCGTGGCGGCCGTCCTGGCGGCGTACGGGGCGCACGCGCTGCTGGCTCCCCGCGGCCTCCGGCACGACGTGGCAGCCCTGAGGGACCGCGGTTCCGAGCGCTGGTCGACCGCCCTGCGCCTCGTGCTCGCGACCTCGGTGGCGGTGGTGGCGGTCGCCGCCGTCCAGGCGGTGCGTGCGCGCGCCGCGGACAAGGTGTTCGTCGGTCTCGAGGTTCGCGAGGGGGCGCTGGTCACGGCGTGCGCGATCGTGCTCGTGCTCCTGGCCTGGGCCGGCGCGCGCCGTTGGACGTCGGTCGTGGCGATGCTCGGGGTCTTCGCGCTCGTGACCGTGCCGGCGATCGACGTGGCCCGGGGGTGGTGGCCGCAGGTCGACCTCGGCTACTTCTACCCGTCCACCCCCGCGATCGCGTTCCTCGACGAGCACCTCGACGGCCAGCGGTATGCCGCGGTCGGCCAGACCATGCTGCCCGGGTCGAGCACCGCGTACCGGCAGCGCTCCCTCGGTGGTCACGCGTTCGTCACCCCGGAGTGGAGAGAGGTGCTCCTCGCCGCCGACCCCGACTCCATGCTGACGCCGACGTACGCGGGGCTGAACCCCGGGAACCTCGCCACGTCGCTCCGGAGCGGGATGCTCGACCGGTTCGCCGTGGAGTACGTGGTCATGGACACGGGCGCCGAGATCCCGGGCTCGCGCGAGGCCGGACCGGACGCGGTGGGCAGGGCCGTGCTGCGCGAGGGAGAGACGATCACGTCCGCGCAGTTCACCGGCCCGGTCCGGGGCGTCGTGATCGACCTGGCGAACCTGGAGTCGGCGGCCGGCGGGGCCGAAGTGTCGGTCACGCTGCGCGGCGTGGACGGTACGCCGCTCGCCGTGACCTCGACGTGGACCAGGTCGTCCGGCGCGGCGAGGAACGTCGCGCTGGCGGGGGAGTCGATCCCCCCGGGTACGGCGTGGGTGGCCGAGGTCGCCGTCCGGGGCGAGGGGGCCCAGGCCGACGTCGCCGTCGACGGCGACGGGCGGCTCGCGACGTCGACCGTCCGACCGGCAGACGACGGGCTGCGGGTCGTGCACACCGGGGACGCGACCGTCTACGAGCGGGCCGGGGCGCTGCCGCGCGTCCGGTGGGCGTCCGGGGAGCTGGTCGAGACGGACCTCGAGCGGCGCATCGAGGTGATGAACGACCCCACGACGTCGCCCGACGTCGTCGTGCTCGAGGACCCCGACGACGCTCGCGGCCTCGACGGGTCGTCGACGGCGGTGGTCACCGAGCTCACGGCCGACACGGACCACGTCACCGCGGAGGTCTCGGCCTCCGGACCCGGCTGGGTCGTCTTCGCCGAGTCGTTGCGACGGGAGGGATGGCACGCGACGGTGGACGGGGAGCCGGTGCCCCTCGTGGCCGCGGAGCACGCCGGCGGCGCCGTGTTCGTCGAGCCGGGGGAGCACGTCGTCGAGCTCGAGTATCGGACACCCTTCCTCAGGGTCGGCGTCTGGGTCTCCCTCGGCAGCGTCCTCGTCCTCGTCGTCGGCGGGCTCCTGGTCCTCGTCCGCGACCGGAGGGCCGCGGCGGCACGGGCGACGGAGGGCGCATGAGGCACGCGCCGGGAGCGCCGCACGGGACGGCGCCGGGCCGGGCGGGAGGTCTCGGCCGCCTCGTCGGCGGCAGGGCCTTCCTGTCCCTCGTGATCGCCGCCTTCGTCGTGCAGGGCGCCTGGATCGCTCTGCTGGCCCGACCGTCGATCTACGACGAGGCGTACCACATCGCCGCCGTCCGCGCCTTCGCCCGGGCCTGGACGCCCTTCGTGGACCAGGCCGCCCTGGGGTACCCGCGGGGGGTCGGCGACGTCGAACGGTACGGCTCCTACCTGATGCACTGGCTGCTCAGCTATCCGTACCGCGTGACGGGTGGCTGGGACGAGGGCGACCGCGTGGTGATGCTCCGGCTCCTGTGCGTCGCCGCGGTCGCCGGGGGGCTCCTGGTCTGGCGGGCCGTCTTCCGGCGGCTCGGTGCGGGCCCGGCCGGCGCCAACGTCGCCGTGCTGGTCGTGAGCCTGGCGCCCCTGCTCGTCTTCCAGTCCGCGAACGTCAACTACGACAACCTGCTCTTCCTCCTCACCGCGGTCTTCTGCCTCGCCGCCCTCCGCCTCCATGCCGCGCAGCACCTGGACCTCGCAGCGTGGGCCTCCGTGCTCCTCGCCGGGGGGCTGCTGGCCGTCACCAAGTACTCGGCGCTCCCGTTCATCGCGTTCGTCGGGGTCGTGCTCCTCGTGCGCCAGGTGCGGTCGGCGCTCCAAGGCGGGACGGCGGGAGCAGCCACCCGATGGCTCGACGGAGCGCGACGGGACCGGGTCGCGCGTACCGCCACGGCCGGGGGAGCCGTCCTCGCCGTCCTGCTCGTCGTCGAGCGCTACGGGATGAACGTCGTGCGGTACGGGACCCCCGTGCCGGACTGCGGCGACGTCCACCCGGCCGACACGTGCGCGACGTGGGAGCCGTGGGGGAGGAACCAGACCGCCGACGCGTCGTTCGCCGACCTGCCGCTCACGCCCAACCTCGTCGAGTCGTTCCTCACCGGCATCTGGGTGCCGCGGGTGCTGTGGACCTGGAACGCCATCGGGGTGAAGACCGCCGCCGGCCCGTCCGCCGACACCAACGGGCCGACGATCGCGGGCTTCGTCGTCCTCGGGGGCGCGATCGCGCTCCTCGCCGTGCTGCTGCTGACCCTCGTGGGCAGGCACTGGGAGGGCGGGGCGATGATGCTCCTCGGCGGCACGGCCGCCTTCGGGCTCGCGCTCTTCCTCAACAACCTCGACGACTACCGCACGATGGGGCAGCCGATCGGCGTGCACGGGCGGTACCTGGTCACCTTCGTGCCCGTCCTCGTGGGGATCGCGGTCGTCGGCGCGGCACGCATGACCGGAGGCGGCGGGTCGCGCGCCGCCGCCGCGGCGGTGCTCACCCTCGTGGTGGCGACCCAGGGCGGGGGGGCCGCACCGTTCCTGACGCAGTCGACGGCGGAGTGGTGGCAGGACAAGCCCGTGCTGGTGGCCGTCCAGGAACGCCTCGCGAGCGTCGCGCGAGGGCTCGTGCCGCACGACGACGCGGTGCGAGACCCTCGACCGGACCCGGGCGCGTGGTCCTCGCCCGCGCTCAGCGGGTAGGCGAGCCGGGCACCCCGACCCGGCCTGGGCCCGCAGGTACGCTTGCCCGGGATCCCAGGACCCGGAGAGGAATCACGTGGCCACCAAGATCGGCAAGCACCACCCCGTTCGACCGGGGGTCGTCTCGGTCGTCCTCGTCAACTACAAGGGTGCGGACGACACGATCACGTGCCTGAAGTACTTCGACGAGGTCGACTGGCCGGCCGACAGGCTCGAGCTCATCGTCGTCGACAACGACTCGCAGGACGGCAGCGCCGAGCGCATCCGTGCCGCCGTGCCGCACGCGACGGTCGTCGAGTCCGGCGGGAACCTGGGGTTCGCGGGCGGGTGCAACCTCGGCGTCGCGCACGCCTCGGGTCAGTGGGTCGGGTTCATCAACAACGACGCCCGCCCGGGCCCCGGCTGGATCCGGGCCGCGGTCGAGGCGATGGAGGCCGACCCGACGATCGGCTCGGTCGCGTCGAAGGTCCTCGACTGGGACGGCGCGCTGGTCGACTACGTCGACGGCTCGCTCACGTGGTACGGCATGGGCTACAAGCGCGAGGCCGAGTGGCCCGACTCGGCCGAGTACGACGTCCCCAAGGACGTGCTGTTCGGCACGGGCGCCGCGATGTTCGTGCCTACGCAGGTCTACCGCGAGGTGGGCGGCTTCGACGAGCGGTTCTTCATGTTCTACGAGGACGTCGACCTCGGCTGGCGCCTCAACCTCCTGGGCTACCGCGTGCGGTACGTGCCGGGCTCCGTCGCGTACCACAAGCACCACGTGACCATGAAGAAGTTCGGCAACTACCGGGAGTCCTACCTGCTCGAGCGCAACGCGCTGCTGAGCATGTACAAGAACCTCGACGACGAGTCGCTCGCCAAGGCGCTCCCGGCGGCCATGGCGCTCGCGGTGCGGCGCTCGATCGCGAGGACCGGGACCGATGCCGCGATGCTGGACCTGCAGAAGCGGCCCGGCGGCGACGACGTCGGGACGGTCGAGGTCGAGAAGATGGCCCTCACGGGGCCGCTCGCCGTCGACTACCTCGTCGAGCAGATCGCGGACGGGCTCGACGAGGTGCGGGCGAAGCTCCAGGCCGAGCGGCGGCGGTCCGACCGCGAGCTGTTCCCGCTGTTCCGCCACGCGATCGAACCGGCCTACGCCGTCGAGGGGTACAACACCGCCCACGACGCCCTGGTCGAGGCCTTCGGCATCGACCGGCACTTCGTCTCCCGCCAGCGCGTGCTGGTCGTGACCGGCGAGCCGCTGCTCGAGAAGATGGCAGGTCCGGCGATCCGTGCCTGGGAGATCGCCAAGGCAGTGGCTCCGTTCGCCGACGTCCGCCTCCTGTCGACCGCGGGCGCCCGGACCTCGTCCGAGGACTTCGAGGTGGTGCACTCGGCCGGCCCGGCGCTGCGCAAGCACACGGACTGGGCCGACGTCATCGTCTTCCAGGGCTTCCTGCTCGAGGGGGCGCCGTGGCTCAAGAAGAGCTCGAAGATCCTCGTGGCCGACGTGTACGACCCGATCCACCTCGAGCAGCTCGAGCAGGCCCGCGACCTCGGGCCGGAGGGGCGGGCGCACTCGATCCGCGAGACCACGCGCATCCTCAACGAGCAGCTGCGCCGCGCCGACCTCGTGCTCTGCGCCTCGGAGAAGCAGCGCGACTTCTGGCTGGGCCAGCTCGCGGGCCAGGGGCGCATCAACGCTCGGGTGTACGACGAGGACGCGTCGCTCGACTCGCTCGTTGCCGTCGTGCCGTTCGGGGTGTCCGACGACGAGCCCGTGCAGCGCCGGCACGCGATCAAGGGCGCGGTGCCGGGCATCGGGCCCGACGACAAGGTCATCCTCTGGGGCGGCGGCGTCTACAACTGGTTCGACCCGCTGACCCTCGTCCGCGCGGTCGACCGGCTCAAGGACCGCCATCCGGAGGTCCGGCTCTACTTCCTCGGTCTCAAGCACCCGAACCCGGGCGTGCCCGACATGCGGGTGGCGTGGGAGCTGCGGGAGCTGTCGGACGAGCTGGGTCTCACCGACCGCCACGTGTTCTTCAACGAGGGCTGGGTGCCCTACTCGGAGCGGGCCGACTACCTGCTCGACGCCGACCTCGGCGTCTCGACGCACTTCCACCACATCGAGACGGCCTTCAGCTTCCGCACCCGCATCCTCGACTACCTGTGGGCAGGGCTCCCGATCGTGGCCACGGGCGGCGACACCTTCGACGCGATCATCACCGAGCGTGGGCTCGGGGCGACCGTCCCGCCGGAGGACGTCGACGCGCTCGAGCGCGCGCTCGAGACCTACCTGTTCGACGAGGAGGCCGTGGCCGCGGCGCGCAGCAACGTCGACGAGTTCTCGCACACCCTGCGCTGGAACAGGGTCCTCGAGCCGCTCGTCCAGTTCTGCCGCTTCCCCCGGAGGGCCGCGGACCTCGCGTACGAGCTCGACGAGCCGGACACCAAGGCCGAGACGTACCGGCGTCCGCGGAGCGTCCGCACGGACCTCGCGCTCGCCCGGGACTACCTCAAGGCCGGGGGCCCGGCCGAGGTGGCACGTCGCGCCGCGGGGCGGCTGCGGCGGATGGCCTCCGGCGGCTGAGCACCGCGCCGGGGGCCGCGCGGGCGAAGTCCCGCAGCGCCCGCCACCGGGCGCCCACGAGCGCGCGGTCCTCGGTGCGCAGGACGGTGTGCCGCACGGCGCCCGCGACCTGGCGCACGACGCTGCGCAGCACGAGCGTCCAGGGCGCGTGCCGGGTGAGCACGACGAGCGAGTTGCGGGTGTTGTAGTAGCGGAACAGCGGGCTCGAGCCGCCGTCGGTGCTCGCCATGTGCCGGTGGTGCGCCACGGCCGCCGGCTCGTGCACGACGGTCCACCCCCGCTCGCGCATCCGGAACGACAGGTCGGTGTCCTCGTAGTAGAGGAACAGTCCCGCGTCGAAGCCTCCGGCGTCGCGCAGCGCCTGCGTGCGGAGCAGCGCCGCGCCGCCGTTGAAGCCGAACACGTCCCGACCGGGTCGCACGTCGTCGAGGGGCACGCCGAAGTCGCGGTCGGCAGCCGCGCCCCAGCGCGTCAGCACGTTCCCCGTCGAGTTGACCAGGACCCTGCCCCGGTCGTCGGGCTCCGCGAGCAGCACGGTCGCGGTCACCGCCCCGACCCGCTCGCCGGCCCGCCGCGCGGCGTCCGCGGCCTCGACCATCGCACGGACCGCGTGCGGCTCGAACCACGCGTCGTTGTTGAGCAGGGCGACGAACTCGGGGTGCTCGTCGGCGTCCGGCCTGAGCAGGTCGGCCGTCGCGGCCGCCATCCCCCCGGCGAACCCGACGTTGGAGTCGAGCCGCAGCGTGCGCACGCCCGGGTACCGCTCGGCCAGGAGCTCGGCCGTCCCGTCGGTGCTCGCGTTGTCGACCACGACGACCTCGAGCTCGCCGTCGGCCAGGTCCTGGGCGAGGAGCGAGTCGAGGCACCGGGGGAGCAGGTGGGCGCCCTGCCACGTGACGACGACGGCGCGGACGCGGGCCGTCATCGAGCAGCTCCCGCGGCCGCCCGGTAGGCGTCGACGTGCGCGGCGGCCGACCGGTGCCACGTGTAGCCGGCGGCGTTGGCGCGGGCCGCACCGGCGAGCGCGTCGTGCCGCTCGCCGTGCGCGACGACGAGCGCCTCGGCGAGCGCGTCGGCATCCGTCGGGTCGACCAGGACGACGCCCTCGCCACCGATCTCCGCCATCGAGGTGTCGCGCGACGTGACCACCGGGACACCGTGCGCCTGGGCCTCGAGCACCGGCATCCCGAAGCCCTCCCACAGCGACGGGAAGCAGAAGACCCGGGCCGCGGCGTACGCCTCCTGCAGCTCGCTCCAGGGGACCGCGCCCAGCGCGTGGACACGTCCGGCGGGCAGTTCCGCGAGCCGGTTCCGGACGTCGCGCGGCGCGTCCCCCCACCCGTCGGGACCGGCGATGACCAGGTCGAGGTCCGTCTGCCCGACGATGCGCGCGAAGGCGTCGAGCAGGGTCGCGACGTTCTTGCGCGGCTCGACCGCGCCGCACCAGAACACGTACGGACGCGTCAGGCCGTGCCGCGAGCGGAAGGCCCGCGTGCGGTCGGGCCCGACGTCGTCGTGGCGCACGCCGTGGGGGATCACCCGCACACGGTCCGGCTCGATCCCGGCGGCGGTGCAGTCCGCCGCGGTCGCGTGCGACGGCACGACGACGACGTCGGCCTCGCCGCGCACGACGCGCAGCGCGCGCTCGAAGAACCTCACCCCGCGCGGGGTGAAGTGCTCGGGGGCCCGTCGGAACGCGAGGTCGTGCACGGTGACGACCAAGGGGGCGGAACGGCGCGGGACCGCCCAGGTGGTGGCGTGGACGACGTCGGGCCGCGGGCCCGGCACGCGCGGCAGGCGTGCGCGCGACCACGCCTCGTAGAGGAGCGGGCGGGGCAGGGCGGAGGAGAACAGCGGGAGGTCGTCCGGAAGGCCGGCGTGCCCGTGCCCGCCGCGCGCGCGGACGCCCACGGGCGCCACGCCGTCGACCGAGGAGAGGGCCGCGACCAGCTCGCGGACGTAGGTGCCGGAACCGCCGGGGACCGGCTGCCAGAGCTGCTCGACCACGAGGGAGACCGTCAACGGGCCGGGCGGCGGCAGGTTCATGGGGGACAGCCTAGGGTCGGGCTCCCGCGTGTGACGCGTCCGTCGTGGGGCCGACCGGCCACGACCGCTAGACTTGCGCGAGTCCACGCAGCCCTCTCCGGAAGCGGTCATGAAGCTCTTCGTCCAGATTCCCTGCCTCAACGAGGAAGAGACGCTCCCCCTCGTGCTCGCGACGATCCCGCGGGAGATCGAGGGCATCGACGAGATCGAGATCCTCGTGATCGACGACGGATCGACCGACCGTACGGTCGAGGTCGCACGCGCTCTCGGCGTCAAGCACTTCGTCCGCCACACGCGGAACATGGGCCTCGCCCGCTCGTTCCGCGACGGTGTGGACTACGCGCTCAAGCACGGTGCCGACATCGTCGTCAACACCGACGGCGACAACCAGTACCCGCAGGAGCGCATCGCCGACCTCGTGCAGCCGCTCCTGCGCGGCGAGGCCGACATCGCGATCGCCGACCGCCAGACGGCCACGATCGCGCACTTCTCGCCGTTCAAGAAGGCCATGCAGAAGGTCGGGTCCGAGGTCGTGAACTTCGCGGCAGGCACGGACCTTCCGGACGCCGCGAGCGGGTTCCGGGCGTACTCGCGGGCATCGCTCATGCACCTCAACGTCATCACGCAGTTCAGCTACTGCATGGAGACGATCATCCAGGCCGGCAACAAGCGCCTGCGGATTGCGAGCGTCCCCATCACGACCAACCCCAAGACCCGCGAGTCCCGGCTGTTCAAGAACATCTGGCAGCACATGGGCAAGTCCGGGCAGGCGATCAGCCGGTCGTACATCATGTTCAAGCCCCACACGGTCTTCGTGACGCTGGGCCTGATCTTCCTCGTGGCGGCGCTCGTCCCGTTCGTCCGGTTCCTCGTCCTGTGGCTGCTCGGCGACGCCGGCGGGCACATCCAGTCGCTGATCTTCGGCACGGCCATGCTCGTCGGGTCGCTGCTGTGCTTCGCGCTCCTCGTGATCGCGGACCTCCAGAAGACCAATCGCGTGCTGCTCGAGGAGACGCTCGAGCGGCTCAAGGAGATCCAGTACGGCACCGTGTACGGGACGGGCGACCTGCGGGCCGCGATCGACGGCCACCGCCCGACCTCGCGTCCGGTGCCGCTGGCCCTGGACGCCGTCCTGCCCGGCGCACTGGGAGGAGACGGGACGTCGTCGGACGAGCTGTCCGCGGCGGACCGCGCGCGGCCGGCTCGATGATCGCCGCGTTCGGCACCTACGACGCGCACAAGCATCCTCGCGTCGCGGTCCTGATCGCGGGGCTCGAGGAGCACGGGTACGAGGTGGCCGTCGTGAACCGGCCGCTCGGGTTCTCGACCGCCGAGCGCGTACGGATGCTCCAGCAGCCGTGGCGCCTCCCGCTGCTCGTGCTGCGCCTGCTCGCCTGCTGGGCGGGGCTCGTCGGGGACGCCGTCGCGCTCCGGCGCAGGACGGGCCGGCCGGAGGTCGTGCTCGTCGGTTACATGGGTCACTTCGACGTGATTCTCGCCCGCCTGCTCTTCCCGCGGTCGACGGTCGTGCTCGACCACCTGATCTTCGCGGGGGACACCGCGAGCGACCGAGGCGCCACGGGCCTGCGCGTGCGGCTCCTGTCGTTGCTGGACCGGGTTGCCACGGCGTGTGCGGACGTCGTCGTCACCGACACCGAGGAGCACCGCGGGATGCTGCGGCGGCCGGACAAGGGCGTGGTCGCGCTCGTCGGAGCCGGCCGCGAGTGGTTCGACGCGGGCGACCGCCCGCGCCCGGACCGCCTCGCGGGCGACCCGCTCCGTGTCGTGTTCTTCGGCCTCTTCACGCCGCTCCAGGGCGCACCCGTCATCGCGGAGGGAGTGGCCCGCGCGCTCGAGGCAGGTGTGCCCCTCGAGGTGACCATGATCGGGAGCGGCCAGGATCACGCCGCCGTGCGCCAGAGGCTCGGGGACCACGCGTCCGTGCGATGGCGCGCGTGGGTGGAGCCGGCCGAGCTCCCCGGCCTGGTGGCCTCCCACGACGTGTGCCTGGGGATCTTCTCCGACACCCCGAAGGGCATGCGCGTCGTCCCGAACAAGGTCTACCAGGGCCTCGCGGCCGGGTGCGTCGTCGTCACGTCCGACACCGCCCCCCAGCGCCGGACGCTCGGCACCGCGCTCGAGCTCGTCCCGCCGGCCGACCCTCGCGCGCTCGCGGAGCGTCTCGCCGAGCTGGCGAAGGCGGAGCGCCTCGAGGACGCTCGCGCGCGTGCCCTCGCCGGCCGTGCCGCCGTGCGTCCCCGCGCCGTCGTCGAGCCGCTCGTCGCCGCGCTGGCCGCGCGATGAGCCTCCTGCGGCGCGCCCTCGGCGCCGTCCGGAACCCGGTCGTGAAATGGGCCTTCCTCGCAGTCGCGGTCGGCCTGGCAGTGTACGCGGTCTGGGCCACGTGGGATGACCTCGTGGACGCGGCGGGACGGCTCTCGCTCGGGACCGTGGCGGCCTCGGTCGTGCTCACCGTCGCCTACGTCCTCAGCACCCTCGTCGCGTGGCGCGTGGTCCTCGCCGACCTCGGGTCGCCGCTCCCCGCCAGGGCGGCGGTGGCCGTCTTCGGCCTGAGCCAGATCGGGAAGTACGTCCCGGGCGGCGTGTGGAACGTCGTGGCGGCCGCCGAGCTCGGGGCGAGCCACCGCATCCCGCGCCGACGGTCGCTCGCGGCCATGGCGGTCGCCGTGCTGATCTCGGTCGTCTCGGGGACCGTGGTCGGGACGGCATGCCTGCCCTTCTTCTCCGTCGACTCCCTGGGTGCCTGGTCGTGGGTCGCCGTGGTGGCCCCGGTGCTGGCCGTGCTGCTCCTGCCGCCGGTGCTCACGCGCGTCATCGGCGTCGCGTTCCGCCTCGCGCGGCGCGAGCCGCTCGAGAAGCCGCTGTCGTGGCGGGGCCTCGGCGCCGCGTCGGCGTGGTCGGTCGTCGGGTGGCTGCTGGCCGGCGCGCAGGTGTGGGTGCTGGCCACGGGGCTCGGGCTCGAGGTCACGCCGCAGACGTTCGCGCTCGCCGTGGGAGGCTACGCGCTCGCCTGGGTCGTGGGCTTCCTCATCGTCCTCGTGCCTGCGGGTGCCGGCGCGAGGGAGGGCGTCCTGCTCGCGGTCATGGGCGCCGCGATGCCGCACGCCGAGCTGCTCCTGACCGTCCTGCTGAGCCGGGCCCTGATGACGCTGGTCGATCTCGGGCTGGCGGCTGCCGGTGGCATGCTCGTCCGACGCGACGAGCCGGAGAGCGTCGCGACGGCCCACGGCGACCGGCCCTCCTGACGGCTAGGTCACGTCCACGGTCGCGCACCCGATCCGGGGGTTGCTCCCCGCGGGCCAATTGATCGCGTAGACGCACACCGTGCGGCTGCCCGCCGGGATCCCGTCCAGGACGACGTCGAAGCCGTGCATCGCACCGTTGCCGTGCACGCGTTCCACGTCCGGACGGTAGCCGTTCGCGGTGATCCCGGTCCGCAGCGCACCGTCGACGTACAGGTGCACGTTGATCGGTTCCGGACGATCGGGGTCCATGGCCCAGCCACGGACCCTGATCGAGTCGTCCCGGCCCTCCACGACGTCGAGGCTGCCGAAGGGCAGGGAGTTGGCCACGGTGACGCCCTGGCACCCGAGCGTCACGGTCGCACGGCTCACGGGGTCGGTCGCCCGGACGCAGACCTCGTGGGCACCCGGCGTGGCGGGGACCGCCGCCGTGTAGCCCACCGTGGCCCGGCCGGCACCCGCCGGGGTGGGGGAGAGCGTCCTGTCCGCCGTGGCGGTCCCGGCGACGGCGCCGTCCACCAGCACGGAGACGACGATCGGACGGTCGGGCACGTCGTAGTCCCACGCCCAGCCCGACACCGTGACGGACGCCGTGCCGGGCTCGGCCGAGGTCAGCGCGCCGGCGGTGACCGTGTCCGGAACGGTGGTCGTCCGGCACCCGACGGTGTGGAACTGGCCCGTGGCCGAGTCGCTCGCGTCGACGCAGACCTCGTGGTCGCCGTACCTGAGGGCCACGCGTCCGTTGTACCCGTGGTGGTCGGAGACGCCGTAGACGCGCCCGACGTCGGGGCGGTAGCTCGACGCGGTGCCGGTGAGGACCGTCGTCCCGTCGACGCGGTACCGCACCGAGATCGGCTGGTCCGTGTCGGGGTCGAACGCCCAGCCGCCCACGAGCGTCGACGAGGGCGTGCTCGGGTCGACCTTGTCCAGCCTGCCCACGGGTGCGGCGTTCGTGACGGTGAGCTCCCGGCAGCCGATCCGCGTGTGGGGCGGGGCCGTGGCGTCGATCGCGTACACGCAGACCTGGTGGACGCCGTCGGAGGCGGGGAAGGTGAGCGAGTACCCGTGGGCGTCGCCGAGGCCGAACACGCGCCCGACGTCGGGCCGCGACAGGTCGGCGACGCCGGACCGCACGCCCCGTCCGTCGAGGTAGGCGTGCACGCGGATCGAGGCGGTGGTGTCGGGGTCGAGCGCCCAGCCCTTGACGGTGACCATGCCGCCGCTCGACGTGACCTTGTCGATCGACCCGCGCGGCGGGGTGTTGGTGACGGTCACGTCGGCGCACGCAAGCCGGGGGTTGCCGCCGGCGGGCTGGTTGATCGCGTACACGCACACCTGGTGGGAACCCGGCGCGGCCGGGACCGTGCCGCGGAAGCCCGCGAGCTCCCTGCCGTAGATCCGCGCGATGTCCGAGCGCGGCAGCGACGCCGTCAGCGCCGTCGCCAGCCGGCCGTCGACGTAGACGTGCACCTTGATCGGGTCCGAGGTGTCGCGGTCGAACGCCCAGCCGCGGACGTCGATCGAGCCGGACCCGGACGCGGTCACCGAGTCGACGTGCCCGATCGGCAGACGGTTGTCGGTCGGCAGGCCGAACCATCGCTTGAAGTAGATGTGGAAGTTGCGGTTGCCGTACGAGGAGCACGCGTCGCCCGTGCCGGAGCCCGCCGCGAGCGCCGCGGCGTTGGGCTGGTAGGGCGTGTAGTTGTACATCGACGCGGTCGCCTGGTTCTCGATGTAGACGGGCGACGACCCGCAGTCGGGGTTGGGGTGGTAGCGCACGTAGTTGGTCGCGTACGCACGGTGCGAGAACGAGGAGGGGTATGCCGCGTAGCGCTGGAGCTGCTGCGCGGCGGAGTACACCTGGTTCGCGAACCCCGCGTACTCGGGGTTGCACCATCCGCCGGTGTGGTCGGGGCACCCGAACCCCAGCGCGCGGGCGTACGTGCTCGGCGGCTTGCCGGTCGGGGCCGTGATCAGGCCCTGCTCCTTCTGCAGGGTCACGAGCAGGACCTGGGGGTTGATGCCGCACGCGACCGCGGCCTTCGTGACGATCGCGGCCGCCGTCTCGGACGACGCGCCCGCGTACGGTCGCGGGCACAGCTCGCTCGCCGGGCGGCTCGGCGTGGTCTCGCGGTAGTCCTTCAGGCAGATGTTGCCCGTCGTCGCCTGGCAGGCGGCGCCCTCCGTCGCGATGAAGGTCGTGACCTGCGCCAGGGACATGCTCCGGTAGTCGTACATCACCCCGTCGCTGATGATGTTGCCGGGGCGGAAGTCCGTGATCGGGGCGGCGCTCGCGGGCGCGGACGGCGCGACCGCGGCCAGCATGCCGACGAGGAGCGCGAACGCGGCGGCGATCGCCGGGCCCGCGGGGCGGTGCGCGATCCTCATGGAACGCTCACCTCCCGAACGTCCGACTCGCCGACGCTCGTCGACGACTCATAAACAAGCGTCGCGCTCCACGCCCCGGGCGTCAATCGTTCGCGGGGTACGGAGAGCCCCCCGCACGCGACGGACGCGACGTCGGGCACCGCCTCGGACTCCGCCGTCACGGTGCGCCCGTCCGGACCGGTGAGGGTGAGCCGGCACGTGCCGCCCTCCTCGAGGGGGACGGAGTACCCGGAGGCCTGCACCGACCGCGTCGCGTCGTCCCACTCGAGGAAGGTGAGCACGACGTCGGCGCGGGCTCGCGGGTCGGCCGGGGTCTGGCCGGGGTCGGGCGACGCGTCGGGGCTCGGCGCCGCGGCGTCGTCCGTGGGTTCCACGGACGCAGGAGCGGGCGGCGTCGTGCGCCCCGTCGGGGATGCCGCGACAGAGGGTTCGTCCCGTGGCGTCTCGTCCGCCGGGTCGGTGCCACGGGTGAGCCAGAGCGCGACCGCGACACCGACGAGGACGACGACGGCGGCGACGGCGAGGGCGAGCGGACGGCGCATGGTGACTCCCGGGATCTTCGGACCTTCTCACAGTAGGTGTCGCCGACGTGCGGCGGGGGCGCCACGCCGTGGCCTTGCTAGTGTCGACCGGTCCACCCGCGCGGTGGTCCGACGAGAAGCTGGAGGTCGCTACGTGCGCGTGTTCCTGGACGCCACCGCCGTTCCCGCCGACCGGGGCGGCGTGGGCCGGTACGTCGACGAGCTCGTCCCGGAGCTCGACCGACTGGGTCAGTCGTTGGTGATCGCGGCGCAGGCGAGGGACGGCGACCTCTACGCCCGGCTCGCGCCGTCGGCCGAGATCGTCACCGTCCCGCCGGCTCTCGAACGCCGACCCTTCCGCATGGCCTGGGAGCAGACGGGCCTGCCCACGCTCGCGCGCCGGGTCCGTGCCGACGTGGTGCACAGCCCTCACTACACGATGCCGCTCGCCGCCGGTGCGCCGGTCGTCGTCACGCTGCACGACGCGACGTTCTTCACGACGCCCGAGCTCCACCTCCGCTCGAAGGCGGCGTTCTTCCGGAACGCCATCCGGACCGCCAGCCGCCGCGCCGCGGCGCTCGTCGTCCCGTCCCGGGCCACGCGCGACGAGGTGCTCCGCCTCGTCGGGGGCGAGCCGACGAGGTTCCACGTCGCCTACCACGGCGTGGACCACGACCGGTTCCACGCGGTCGGCCCCGAGGAGCGGCGGCGCGTCCGGTCGACCCTCGACGTCGGGGACTCGCCGTACGTGGCCTTCCTCGGGACGCTCGAGCCCCGCAAGAACGTGTCCGCGCTGGTGCATGCCTGGGTCCTCGCCTGCGAGGACCGCGAGGACCCGCCCGCCCTCGTCCTCGCGGGCGGGCGCGGGTGGGACACGACCATCGACGCGGCGATCGCGGACGTCCCGTCGCACCTGACCGTCCGTCGGCCCGGGTACCTTCCGCTCGAGGACCTGCCCGGCTTCCTCGCCGGCGCGACGGTCGTGGCGTACCCCAGCCTCGGTGAGGGCTTCGGCCTGCCCGTGCTCGAGGCGATGGCGTGCGGGGCGACCGTGCTGACGACGCGCGAGCTCTCGCTCCCCGAGGTCGGTGGTGACGCCGTCGCCTACTGCGGTACCGACGACCGGTCGATCGCCGAGGCGCTCTCCGAGCTGCTCGACTCGCCGGAGCGGCGCCGGACGCTGGCCGACGCCGCCGTCGAGCGGGCCGCCGGGTTCACGTGGGCCGCGGCCGCCGAGGTCCACGTCCAGGCGTACGAGGCGGCGCTGCGGGACGGCTGAGGCGGCCTCGGCGCCACCCGGGGGCCGTGGGGCTCAGCGCCGCAGGGAGCGCACGTACTCGTCGACGGCCTCGGCGGTCGGCAGGAGGCCCTGCGCGGCCGCCTCGTCGAGCGTCGGCGCGGCCTCGTCCTTCTCCGACAGCAGCGGGCTCAGCGGGGACCCGTCGCGCGCCGTGGTGGGCCAGTCGATGCCGATCGCCGGGTCGAGCGGGTGGACGCCGTGCTCCCGGCCCGGGTTGTAGCCCGTGGAGCACATGTACATCACCGTCGAGCCGTCCTCGAGCGCCATGAACGCGTGACCCAGGCCCTCGCCGAGGTAGATGGCCCGGCGGTCCGTGTCGTCGAGGAGCACGGAGTCCCACCGTCCGAACGTGGGGGAGCCGACCCGGATGTCGACCACGACGTCGAGCACCGCGCCCTTCGCGCACGTCACGTACTTGGCCTGGCCGGGCGGGACGTCGGCGAAGTGGATGCCGCGCAGCACGCCCGCGGACGAGACGGAGCAGTTGGCCTGCTGCAGGTCGAGCGGGTGCCCGAGCGCCTCCTCGAAGGCGGCCGCCTTGAACCACTCGAGGAACACCCCGCGCGGGTCGCCGAACTGCTTCGGGGTGATCTCGAAGGCGCCGGGGACGGCGAGCTCGCGGTACTGCACCAGGGACTCCTGTGAGGGTCGACGACATCAGCCGCCTAGGATCTTACGCGTGAGCGACACGGCTGAGACGACGGTGACCGACGATCTTCGAGGACGGCGATGGCTCGTCGTCGGCGCAGGGGGCATGCTGGGGCAGGACGTCGTGGCCGCGGCCCGCGCGGCCGGCGCGGAGGTCGTGGGAGCGGCCCGAGCCGACATCGACGTGACGAGCGCCGACGCGACCGCGCGGGCCGCCGAGGGGTTCGACGTGGTCGTCAACTGCGCGGCGTGGACGGCGGTCGACGACGCCGAGACGCAGGAGCCGGCCGCGTTCGCCGTCAACGCCGTCGGGGCCGCGAACGTGGCGCGGGCGGCGGCGCGCGCGGGCGCCCGGGTCGTCCACGTCTCGACGGACTACGTGTTCGACGGCCGGGCGACCGCGCCCTACGCCGAGGACGCGCCGGTGGCCCCCCGCTCGGCGTACGGCCGGACCAAGGCCGCGGGGGAGTGGGCCGTCCGTGCCGAGGCGCCGGACCACCTCGTCGTGCGGACGGCCTGGCTCTACGGCGCGGGCGGGCCGTGCTTCCCCAAGACCATGGCCCGCCTGGGGGCGGACCGCGACCTGCTGACCGTGGTGCACGACCAGGTCGGGCAGCCGACGTGGACCGTCGACCTCGCCGACCTCGTCGTCCGGCTCGTCGCGGCCGGGGCGCCCGCGGGGACGTACCACGGCACGTCGTCGGGGTCCGCCTCGTGGTTCGAGTTCACCGAGCGGATCGTCGCGTCGGCCGGTCTGGACGTGCGGGTCGAGCCCACGACGAGCGACGCCTTCGTGCGGCCCGCGCCGCGTCCGGCCTACTCCGTGCTGGGGCACGACGCGCTGCTCGCCGCCGGGGTCGAGCCCATCGCCGACTGGGCGGACCGGTGGGACGTCGCCGCCGAGACGGTCCTGGGACGCCCCTGACCGCCTCGGCGGCGACGTGCCGCGGGGAGCCTCAGCCGTCGAGGAGCCCGAGAAGGTACGTGCCGTAGCCCGACTTCGTCAGCTTCTCGGCGCGCACGCGCAGCTCGTCGTCGGACAGGAAGCCCTTGCGCCAGGCGACCTCCTCGGGCGCGCCGATCTTGAGGCCCTGGCGGTGCTCGATCGTGCGCACGTAGTCGCCGGCCTCGAGCAGGGACTCGAACGTCCCGGTGTCGAGCCAGGCGGTGCCGCGGGGGAGCACCTCGACCTGCAGCTTCCCGCGCTCGAGGTAGGTGCGGTTGACGTCCGTGATCTCGTACTCGCCGCGGGCCGAGGGCTCGAGGTTCTTGGCGATCTCCACGACGTCGTTGTCGTAGAAGTAGAGGCCCGGCACGGCGTAGTTGGACTTGGGCTTGGCGGGCTTCTCCTCGAGCGACAGCGCCTTGCCCGACTCGTCGAACTCGACGACGCCGTACGCGGTCGGGTCCGCGACCCGGTAGGCGAACACCGCGCCGCCGTCGATCGACTCGAAGCGCTCGAGCTGTCCGCCCAGGCCCGCGCCGTAGAAGATGTTGTCCCCGAGGACGAGCGAGGCGGAGTCGCTGCCGATGAACTCCTCGCCCAGCACGAATGCCTGGGCGAGCCCGTTGGGCTGCTCCTGGACCGTGTACTCGATGTTCACGCCGAACTGCGAGCCGTCGCCGAGGAGACGCCGGAACTGCTCGGCGTCGTGCGGCGTCGTGATGACGAGGATGTCTCGGATGCCCGCCAGGATCAGCGTCGACAGCGGGTAGTAGACCATCGGCTTGTCGTACACCGGGACCAGCTGCTTGCTGACGCCCAGGGTGATCGGGTGGAGTCGCGTGCCGGACCCGCCGGCCAGGATGATTCCTCGCATGGGCGTCTATTGTGCCCGACGCCTCGCCGACGCCGACAGTGCGACCTCGACCTGCTCGCGGACCCACAGGCCCGCGCCGATCGCGGCGCGCAGGGGAGCCTGGTACCACCGGGGGTACCGGTCGAACAGGTAGCGGCGCGCGCTCGCGTGGTGCGCGCGGATCATCGGGGCCGGCGTCGACTTCCACGACGCGCCCTGCAGGTGCGTGACGGTCGCGGACGGGACGAACACGTTGCTCCAGCCCGCCCGGCCGAGGCGCTCGCCCAGGTCGACGTCCTCGAAGAACATGAAGTAGCGCTCGTCGAAGCCGCCCACCGCCCGGAACGCCTCGGGGCGCAGCAGGAGGCAGGCGCCCGACAGCCAGCCCACCGGGCGCTCGGCGTCGCCGCGGGAGGCGTCGCCCTGGCGGTACGCGCGGGTCCACGGGTTCGCGGGCCAGAGCTTGCTCAGCAGCGCGTGCCCGGCGCCCACGCGCAGCGACGGCAGCGCGCGCGCCGACGGGTACACCGTGCCGTCCGCCTGGAGGATCCGCGGCCCGAGGCTGCCCGCCTCCGGGTGCCGCTCGCCGGCGTCGAGCAGGGCGTCGAGGGAGCCCGGGGACCAGTCGACGTCGGGGTTGGCGACGACGAGCCAGCGTGCCGTGGCCCCCGCGGCGCCGGCGTTGGCGCCCCTGCCGTACCCGACGTTGCCGCCGGGGTCGACGATCCTCGCGGCGCCGCTGCGCTCGAGCGCCGCGACCCGGTCGCTCGGTGCGCCGTTGTCGACGAGGACGAGCTCGTACGGGCGGGTGGTGGCGCGTGCCAGGCTCGTCACGAAGACGTCGAGCTCGGGTCCGGGGTTGTAGACGACGCAGACGACGCGAACCAGAGGCGGCTCGGTGACGTCGGCGGGAGCCGTCTCGTGCGGTCGGTTCATCGTGCGGGAGCCTACCGCCGCCGTCGGTCGTCCGGAGCGGGCGGGAGTGCCCCGGCTACGGGGAACCGGGCGCATCGGGTAGCGTCTGCCTGTCGTCACGTGAAAGGCAGCAAGCGGTGAGGATCTCGGTGATCGGCCTCGGGTACCTCGGGGCGGTGCATGCGGCGAGCATGGCGAAGCTCGGGCACGACGTGGTCGGCGTGGACGTGGACGCGTCGAAGGTCGAGGCGCTCGCCGCCGGCAAGTCGCCCTTCTTCGAGCCCGGGCTCGAGGACCTCCTCACGGAGGTGGGCGAGACCGGCCGCCTGTCGGTGACCACCGACATGGCCGACGTCGCGGGCGCCCGGGTGCACTTCGTCTGCGTGGGCACGCCGCAGTCCGCGGACGGCTACGCCGCCGACCTCACGTACGTCGACGCGGCGGTCTCCGAGCTCGCGAAGCACCTCGGCCCCGACGACCTCGTCGTCGGCAAGTCGACCGTCCCCGTCGGCACGGCCGCACGGCTCGCGGACGTCGTCGCCGGCGCGCAGCCCGGGGCGATCCTCGCCTGGAACCCGGAGTTCCTCCGCGAGGGCTTCGCCGTCAAGGACACGCTGCACCCGGACCGCATCGTCTACGGCGTGCCCGACGGCGAGCGCGGCGAGCGCGCCGCCGCCCTGCTCGACGAGGTGTACGCGACCCCGCTGTCCGAGGGAATCCCGCGGATCGTCACCGACTACCCCACCGCGGAGCTCGTCAAGGTGGCGGCGAACTCGTTCCTCGCCACGAAGATCTCCTTCATCAACGCGATGGCCGAGCTGTGCGAGGTCGCGGGCGGCGACGTGACGCAGCTCGCGGACGCGATCGGCCACGACGCCCGCATCGGCCGCCGCTTCCTCAACGCCGGGCTCGGGTTCGGCGGCGGCTGCCTGCCCAAGGACATCCGGGCGTTCATGGCACGGGCCGGCGAGCTCGGCGCGGGCGACGCCGTCGAGTTCCTCGCGGACGTCGACGACATCAACAACCGCCGGCGTGCCCGCATGGTCGACCTGGCCACCGAGGTGCTCGGGGGGTCTGTCGAGGGCGCGCGCATCGCCGTGCTCGGTGCGGCCTTCAAGCCCGACAGCGACGACATCCGCGACTCGCCGGCGCTCGACGTCGCGGCGCGGCTCGGGCAGCTGGGCGCGCGCGTCACCGTCACGGACCCCGAGGCGATCGAGAACGCGCGGCGCCGTCAGCCGCAGCTCCACTACGAGCAGGACGTCGAGGACGCGCTGCGCGACGCCGACGCCGTGCTCGTGCTGACGGAGTGGCGGCAGTTCCGCGAGCTCGACCCCGTCCGCGCCGGCGAGCTCGTCGCGCGGCGCACCGTGCTCGACGGCCGCAACGCGCTCGACCGCGAGGCGTGGACGGCGGCCGGCTGGACGTACCGCGCGCTCGGGCGCCGCTGAGCCTGCGGCGAGGCCACGCGCCCCGCTCGGCATGCCAGTGCCCCGACATCTGGAACACTGTCGACCGTGACGCGTGACACGGCGGATGCCGGTGCGGTGACGGCCGGGATCTCGACGTCGGAGCACCGTTCCTACCGCCGAACCCTCGCCGCGCTGACGCTGCTCGTGGCAGTGTGGACGTTCCTGTGGGCGGTCGTCACGCCGGCGTTCCGGTCGCCGGACGAGCAGAACCACGTGAACAGCGTGCTGCGCGTCGCCTACGGTGGGGGCTGGCCCCCGCCAGGCGGTGCCCGGTTCTCGCCGGTCATCGAGCAGGCGGTCGAGGAGGCGGCGTACCCGGCCGACCTTCCGGGCCGCTACACGGTGCGCGACGACGTACGGCAGTTCGTCGACGTCGTGCCCATCCCGCGCGAGGACAGGGCGCGTATCACGCCGGAGAACGCGCTGCCTCCGCCGGGCTCCGACGCCGAGATCGACCAGATGACCCAGCACCCGCCGTTGTACTACGCGATCGGCGCCGCATGGTTGCACGTGACCGGGACGGCCGACGGGCGCTGGGACGAGGCGATGCTCGCGCTGCGGGTGCTCGACGCGCTGCTCTTCGCGGCCACCGTGCCGCTGGCCGCCGCGTCCGCCCTCCGGCTGACCGGGTCGCGCTCGGCCGCGCTGCTCGCGGCCCCGTTGCCCATGCTGGTGCCGCAGGTGGGCCACATCATGGGCGCGGTCAACAACGACGCCCTGGTCGTCCCCGCGTGCGCCCTCGTGACCTACCTCGCGGTGCGCGTGGTGACGGGCGACCTGCGCCCGCGCACGGCCGTCGTGCTGGGCGCGGCGCTCGGCGTCGGCCTCCTCGCCAAGGTCATGGTCGCGTTCGCGATCCCGACGGTGGTGGCCGCGTACGCCCTGGCGCCCCGTCAACCGTGGCGTGCGCGCGCCGTCGGGTGCGCCCTGTCGCTGCTCGTTGCTCTCGTCGTCGGCGGCTGGTGGTGGGTGCGCAACGTCCTCACGCTCGGGGTGGTCCAGCCCGCCGGCCGTGCACGGGACCTCACGCTGCTCGCGCAGGTCCCCGACGACGAGGCCTTCCCGCTGGCGGTCGGACGCATCGCCCAGTCGTTCTTCGGACAGCTCGGGTGGCTCGAGGTCCGGCTCGACGGCGACTTCGTCGTGCTCGGGTCCACGCTGCTCGTCGCGGCAGGAGCGGTCGTCCTCACCGTGCCGGGCGCGCGGCGCGCCGCAGCCGCGCTCCTCCTCATGCCCCTGGCGCTCGCGTCGGGGGTCCTGTACAACGCGCTCGACTACCACGCGGAGACGGGCGTCCTCGTGGCGCTCCAGGGCCGGTACGTGTTCGGCGCGCTCGCCGCTCTCGCGGTCGTGGCCGCGGTCGCCGTGTGGCAGGTCCTCGGCCGGTCCTCGCGCCGGTGCGCGGTCGCCGTGCCGGTCGCCGCGCTGGTGTCGCTGCTCGTGGCCGTCGTCGGCCTGTGGTGGGGACTGGAGACGATGTACAGGGGCTCGGGGGAGAGCGCGGGCGACGCGGTGGACCGGTGGCTCGCCTGGAGCCCGCTCACGGGCGGCCAGGTGGCCGTCGTGCTCGCGGTGGGCGCGCTCGCCGGTCTCGCCGCGTCGGTTGCGGTCGTGCGGTGGAGCGTCGTCGCCGCACGGTCGGTCCGGTCCGCCGCGACGGACGGCGGGACCGGGTCGTGACCACACCGGGCAAGCACCGGGTGACGAGACCGCGCCGCCCCTAGGGTGCATGGCATGGTGACCGCGCCGGCTCTGCCCCCGCTCACGTTGTACGGCAGTCTCCGATGGGAGGTCGTCAGACGCGCCATGCCCGCTCCTCCGGCGCGCGTGCTGGAGATCGGCTGCGGTCAGGGCGCGGTCGGCGTGCGTCTCGCGGCCGCCGGGTACGACTGGACCGGCGTCGAGCTCGACGGGACGAGCGCGCAGGTCGCCAGGCAGCGGCTCGAGCACGCCGGCGTCCCGGGGCAGGTGGTGCACGGGTCGGTCGAGGGCCTGATGGGCGCCGACGGGTTCGACGTCGTGTGCGCGTTCGAGGTCCTCGAGCACATCGAGGACGACCGGGCGGCGCTCGCCGCGTGGGTCGACCGGCTGCGCCCCGGGGGGCTGCTCCTCATCTCCACGCCCGCGTGGCAGGACCGGTACGGGCCCATGGACCGGGCGGTCGGTCACTTCCGGCGCTACGACCCTCCGAGCCTCGGTGCGCTGCTCGGGGACGCGGGGCTCGTCGACGTCGGCCAGCGCCTCTACGGGATGCCTCTGGGGTACGTGCTCGAGGTCGTGCGGAACCAGATCGCCCGGCACCGGCTGGAGTCCGACGGCGCGTCCGTCACGGACCGGACCGCGCGCAGCGGGCGCCTCTTCCAGCCGTCCACGCCTCTCGCCGGCCTCGTGACGCGCGCCGGGACGTGGCCGTTCCGGAAGCTGCAGCGGGCGTTCCCCCGGACGGGGACGGGTCTGGTCGTCTGGGGCCGCCGGCCCGCCGCCGAGCTCTGAGGCGCGGCCCGGTCAGGCGGTCTCGCGCCCGGACGAGGTCGGTGCGTGCCCGGAGAGGCGGGCCCACCGGCCTCGGAGCTCGGGGCGGTGGTCGACGAACGCGACCCCGAACAGGAACGCCACGACGAGGCTCATCATCGCGATCTCGCCGCCGTCCTCGAGGAGCGTCACGTACGGGTCCAGGGCCGGGGTGGACACCGCCGCGTGGAGGTAGTCGATGATCACGCCGCACGCGAAGAGAGCCGCTGCGAGCGCCACGAGGACCGCGGAGAGGGCCCGTGGGAGGCCACGCGTGCGCAGGTGGAGAACCAGCACGACGATGCCGACGGCCGCCGCGACGCCGGCCAGCCACACGAGCTCGCCCACGTACGGCGGGAAGCCGAACCGCCCGCCGAGCAGCGCACCGCGCGCTCGTGCACGGTGAACCAGTCGTCCACGAAGAGGTAGGTGAACGCGACGGCCCAGCCGGCCAGGAGGAGCGACCTCGTCCGTGCGGCGAGCAGGACCAGCAGCGCCGTCGTCCAGATCGTCATGATCATGAAGAAGACCTCGCCGAAGCCGCGCTCCTGGCCCAGGTTGAAGCCCGGGTCCCCGGGCCTGCCCACGACGGTGTGGCCGAGGTGCGCCGCGGCGAGCACCGCGACGACGGACAGGCACATGACCAGGAGCCCGGCGGCGGGCCCGCGTCGCACGCCGAGGACCTCGGCGGCTCGACGTGCGATCCTCACTGTGCGCTCCCCGGACGTTCGGTGCACGGACAGCCGAACGCTACGGCGCGTTCATGAGGCGAAGATGAGAAGCGGGGCGGCGTGTGCGTCAGCGAGTGACGCGCTCGCTCTCCAGGAGCCGCTCGCGCCGGCCCGCGTCCGCGCGGAGCTCGGCGGCGGTCTCGGCCCCGAGAAGCACCGCGGACCCGTCGGCGGCCCACACGTCGAGCAGCTCGCGCAGCACGACGGTGGCGGGGCGGTCGCCCTCGACCAGCACGCGTGCGCCCTGCGCCCCCGCGGACGCGCGGGTGAGCAGCTCGCCGTGGACCACCGGCTCGCCCCCGGGCGCCTCGAGCGCCGCGGCCCCGAGATCGGGCTCGGGCGCCCACGCGACGACGTCGCCGTAGGTCATGACGGCCGCGGCGGCGTCGATCGCGCCGGGCGGCAGGTCGCCGTCGAAGCGGCGCGCGAGCGCCGGCAGGGCGACGGCGACCAGCTCCGCGCGCGAACCGGCCCACGACCCGGGACGCGCGGACACGACGACGTCGCCCGACCCCTCGGCCGGACCCTGCGGGTCCGCGACGACGACGGTCGCGCCGCAGGCCCAGGAGCCGAGCGACCAGAGCACTCCCCGCCAGTGCACGGGAAGATCGAGAATCACCCGGGTGCCCGGTCCGGCGTCGAACTCCTCGACGAGGAGATTCACCGTCTTGCTCACCCAGTTCTGCAGGACGGCACCGGAGAGCTCGACGCGTTCCCCCTGTGGTCCGTACCACGTCAGACGAGGGCGCCCCGGCTCTCTGACCAGGAGGTTCATGAGATCGGTCACCGTGCGCGGCGCTCGGGATGCAAAGTTCACGACTTCAGGGTATAGGCCCGAGAAGACGGATTCTCCGACGGGGTGAAACGGTGTGAATGGCCCGTGGAGATCGGCACCGCTAGCACATTTCGGCTTGACGGACTCGAAAGACACGCGTGTAATTCCAGGTATGCAGTTTCCCTGAGGACGGCATGGAGGGGCACGCCATGTGGAACTTGCTGGATGGGGACGAGGGGGCCTTCCCGTCTGACGCGGCACGTGAGCCGGAGCGCGTGGCGGCGGTGCTGCCGCTGTTCGGGCAGCCGGTCGAGGACGAGACTCTCCTGGGGTGGCAGGAACGAGCCCTGTGCGCCCAGACCGACCCGGAGGCCTTCTTCCCGGAGAAGGGCGGGTCCACGCGCGAGGCCAAGAAGGTGTGCGCCTCCTGCGAGGTCCGGGCCGAGTGCCTGGACTACGCGCTGGCGAACGACGAGCGCTTCGGCATCTGGGGCGGCCTGTCGGAGCGGGAGCGGCGCAAGCTCAAGCGTCGCGCCGTCTGACGGTCGCCGACACGCGCTGACCCGAGATCCCACGCACCCGGCGGGTCGCCACGCATCATGGCGGGCAGGATGACTGCTGCCGACACGACCCAGGTGCACCCGACGCGGGGCGGGGCCGCGCGCGACGACGCGGCCCTCGACGTCGTGTCGGCCGTGACCGGCGCGCTGCCCGTCCGCGTGACCGTGACGGCCGTCGTGGTCACGCGGGGGAACAGCCCGTTCCTCGCCGCGACGCTCGAGGCGGTCGCCGCCCAGTCCCGCGTGCCCGACGACGTCGTGGTCGTCGACGTCGACGCGTCGCGCTCGACCGGTCTGCACACCGACCTCACGCTCGGCGGCGCCCGGTACGTCGCGGCGGGCGGGTCCCGCAGCTTCGGCACCGCGGTCGACGCCGCGCTCGCCGCGGTCGGCGGGCCCGAGGACGGCTGGCTCTGGCTCCTCCACGACGACTCGGCGCCCGCCCCCGACGCGCTCGCCCGGCTGCTGCGCGCCGTCGAGCACTCGGGCGCGGTCGCCGTCGCCGGGTGCAAGCAGCGCAGCTGGCCGGTCGACGGCGCCGGCCGCCCTCTCGAGCCTGGCGACGGCACGGGCCTGCTCGCCGAGGTCGGGTACACGGTCTCGCCGCTCGGCCGGCGCATGACGGGCATCGACAGGACCGAGATCGACCAGGGGCAGCACGACGCGCGCGAGGACGTCCTCGCGGTCGGCCTCGCGGGCGCGCTCGTGCGCCGGGCCGTGTGGGACGCCCTCGGCGGGACCGACCCCGAGGTCGGGCCGTTCGGCGACAGCCTGGACCTGTGCCGGCGGGCGCGGCTCGCGGGGCACCGCGTCGTCGTCGTGCCCGAGGCCGTGGTGCACCACGCCCAGGCGTCGCTGCTCGGGCTGCGCGAGCGCCCCGGGGCGCGGTCGCGCGGGCTGCACGCCTCCGAGTACGCGCGCCGGCGCGCCCAGCTCTACCAGCGCCTCGTCTTCGCCCCGCTGCCCCTCGTGCCGGTGCTCGTGCTCGCGATGGTGGTGTGGGCGCCGTTCGCGGCGATGTACCGGCTCGCGCTCAAGCGGCCCGCCCAGGCACGGGACGAGCTCGTCGCGCCGCTCGCGACCGTGCTGCGGGTCGTGCCTCTCGCGCGCGCCCGACGGCAGGCCGCGCGGACGGCGACGTGCCCGCGGCGCGTCCTGCGGCCGCTGCTCGGGACGTGGCGCGAGGTCGTGGCCGAGCGTCGCGACCGCCGCCTCTCGCGCGCGGAGGCGTACCGCAACCGGTGGTCGCCGAGCGAGCTCGAGCGCGCGGAGCTGCGTCGGCTGGCGCACGCCCGGCGGACCGCGCTCGCGCTCGTCGTGCTCGCCGTGGTGGCGCTCGCCGTCGTGCTGTTCGGGTCGTGGCAGGGCGTGCTCGCGGCCGGCGGGCGCGTCGTCGGGGGAGCGCTGCTGCCGGCCCCCGGCACGCTCGGCGACCTCGCCGACGCCGCGACGTCGGGATGGGTGCGCGACGGGCTCGGGGCCGCCGCACCCGCCGACCCCCTGCTGCTCCCGCTCACGGCCCTGACCGCGCTCGTCGGCGGGTCGGTGCAGACCGCGGTGAACGCGCTCGTGGTCGCCGCCCTGCCGCTCGCCCCGCTGGGGGGCTGGTTTCGCGCCCGGACGGTCACGCGCTTCGCCGTGGCCCCCGCGGCGGCCGCGGCTTGCGTGGGGCCGCCCGCCCGGCGTCCTCGCGGGGCTCGGCAGCGGCCGGCTCGGCGCCGTCGTCGCGCACCTCGCGCTGCCGTGGGTCCTCGTCGCGCTCCTGCGCGCCGTCGGCGCGCACGCCCGGGACGTCGTCGACCTGCCGGAGCTGCGCACCGACCCGCGCTCTGGCGAGCAGGTGCCGACCGCGCTCGCGCTGCGTGCGACCGAGCAGCGCCGCGGCTCGCTCGGCGCCCTCGGTGCCGCAGGCCTGCTGCTCGCCGTCGCGGTGTGCGGGGCCCCCGTGCTCCTGCCGCTCGCCGTCGTGGTGCTGCTCGCGTCCGCGCTCGTCGTCCGACGTCACCGCCGCTACCTGCTCGTCGCGCCGCTGCCGGCGCTCGCCGTCGGGGCCCCGTTCTGGGTGCACGTCGCGTCGACGTGGTCCGACGGCGGCTGGCGGCTCCTGCTCGCCGAGCCGGGCGCGCCGCAGGTGCCCGTGGGCTCGCCCGACGGCCTCGAGCTCCTCGTGGGCCTGCCCGGCGACGCCGCCGGGACCGGTGGCTGGTTCGCGCGGTGGCTCGGTGACGCAGGCGGCCTCGCGGGGCTCGTCGGTGCCTACGGGCCGTGGCTCCCGGGCGCCTTCGTGCTCGTCCTCGCGACCGTCGCGCTGCTGCGTGCCCGCGGCGCCGGCGGCGTGCGGCTCGCCTGGTTCGGCGCGGCGCTCGGCCTGGCTGCGGCGATCCTCGCGGTCGCCACGACGGTCGCCGGCGCGCCCGGGCCCGACGGCGAGCCTGCACCGGTGACCGGCTGGCCGGGCGCCGGCCAGTCCGTCCTCCTGCTCGGGCTCGGCGCCGCGGCGCTGCACGCCGTCGACCGGTCGCACCGGCGTCCCGACGTCGTCGACCCGCACGCCGCCGACCCGCACGCGGAGGCGCGGACGCCCGCCGACGGCGACGCCGAGCCCGCGTGGCCGGTCCGGCTGCGGGGGGCCGCGTGGGGTGCGCTCGCCGCGACCGCCCTCCTGCTGCCCGCCGCGACCGCGACGTCGTGGGCGCTGCACGCCACGTCGGGCGAGCAGGGCCGGGTGGCCGCGCTGCGGGCCGAGGCCGAGCCGCTCGTCCCCGCCGTAGGGCAGCAGGTCCAGGCGCCCCCGCGCGCGGCCACGGTGCTGCAGCTCGACCGGGGCGACGACGCCGTCGTGGGCTACACGCTCCTGCACGCCGACGGGTCGCGGCTCCAGGACTCCTCGACCGTCGTGCACGCGCGCGCGGCGGGGCTCCTCGCGGCTCCCGACCGGCCCGCGACCGGCCTGCTCCGGGCCGTCGTGGCCGACCTCGTGGTCGGCACCGCGCCCGACCTGGCCGAGCGGCTCGCGCAGCTCGGCGTCGGTGCGGTGCAGGTCCCGCCCGGCGGCGACCCCGAGCTCGTCACCACGCTCGACCTCGTCAGCGGCCTCACGCGCGTGACCGAGGACGGCGCGCGCGTGTGGCGCGTGCAGCCCGACGGTCCGCCGTCGGGGTGGGCGACCGTCCTGAGCGCGGCGCCGACGCCGGACGCCCCGCACGACGCGGTCGCCACGCTCGCCGCGGACGGCGTCGAGGCCAGGGGCCGGCTGGACCCCGAGGGCCCCGAGGGGCGCACGCTCGTGCTCGCCGCCGCGGCCGACGCCGGCTGGACCGCCACCGTCGACGGGCGCCGGGCCCCGGCGGTCGAGGCGGGCGGGCTCCAGGCGTTCGCGGTCGGACCGGACGGCGGCCGCGTCCACGTCTGGTACGACTCGCCGCACCGCGGCGCGTGGCTCACGGGCGCCGGCGTCGTCGTGCTCGTGTTCGCGCTGCTGGCGCTGCCGGTCGGCCGGCGCCGGGGGAGGGTCGCATGAGCCGCGAGGGACGCAGCACGACGGGCACGAGCCGCGTCGCCGTGCGCCGGACGCTGCGCGTCGCGGGCGTGACCGTCACGGGCGTGGCCGCCGCCGGCGCGCTCGCCGCCGTCGCGACGCTGGGTGGCCAGTGGGCGCAGGGGTGGACGGGCGACGCGTCGCGCGCGGTCGCGGCGCAGACGCAGGCCGTGGCCGTGGCACCGGCCGAGGAGGCGTACGTCTGCCCGGGGCCCGTGCGCCTCCCCGACGGCGCGGACGTCGGCGACGAGCAGTTCTCGGCGGCCCCCGTGGCCACCGCGACCCGCCTCGCGGCCGGCGTCCTCGGTGCCACCGGGACGCCTCTCGCGACCGGCCTGGCCGGGGGAGGCGTCCAGGGCGACCAGCCCGCCGAGCTCACCGGTTCGGGCGCCGCCGTCCTGCGGTCCGCGGTCGAGGGCGCGTCCGTGCTGCACGCGCAGCCGACCGCGCGGGACCCGTTCCGGGCGGCCGGGACGGTCGCCGCGACCACGACGGACGGCGACCTGCGAGGTCTCGCCGCGGCCCGGTGCACGGCTCCGTCGACCTCCCACTGGCTCGTGGGCGGGAGCACCCGGGTCGGTGCGAGCGCGCAGCTCACCGTGCACAACCCGAGCCCGCGCCCGGCGAGCGTGACCCTGACCGTGCACGGGCCGGGCGGCCTCGTCGCGCTGGGCGGCCGCGGTTCGTTCGTCGTGGCCCCGGGCGAGCAGGTCACCTCGCGCCTCGAGGCGCTCGCCCCCGAGCAGGGCAGGATCGCCGTGCACGTGCGCTCGGCCGGCGCGCGCGTGACGGCCGCGCTCCAGGCGCACGGGATCGACGGGCTCGTGCCCGCGGGGACCGACCTCGTCGCCCCGGGCGCCGCGCCCGCCGGGACGCTCGCCGTCGCCGGCATCACGAGCGCCGGCGAGGCCGTCGACGACCCCCACGCACCGCGCCTGCGCCTGCTCGCGCCGGGCGAGCAGGCCGGGACGGCGCGCCTGAGTCTCTACGGGCCCGGGGGGCGCGTGACCCTGCGGGGCGCCGAGGAGGTCACGCTGGAGGCCGGCGTGGTCACCGACGTGCCGCTCGGAGGCCTCCCCGAGGGCGTGTACACGGTGGTCGTCGACGCCGACGTGCCGGTCGTCGGCGCGGGGGTCTCGGAGACCCCGGGCGCGCTGCCCGAGGACTCGGTCCTCGCGGGCACGCCGTACGACGTCGCGTGGGCGGCCGGGCAGCCGCTCGCCGAGGCGTCGACCGGGCCCGACGGCGCCCCGGTCGCCCCGCCTGACGCGCTGGGCCAGCTCGCGCTGCCCGAGGGCGTGGGTGCGACGCTCGTCCTGCAGGCGGTGCCGCGCGAGCGCGACCCGGACACCGACCCGTCGGGGACCACCACGGTGACCGTGCGGGCGTACGGCACGGACGGCGCCGAGGCGGCCGCGACGGAGGTCGAGCTCGTCGCCGGGACGACGCGGGCCCTGCCGGTCGCGGAGCTCGCCGGCGAGGAGCAGCCCGTCCTGGTGACGGTCGACCGCACCGGCGGCGACCCGCTCGGCGTCGTGTGGGCCGCGACGCTCGTCACGGACGACGGCACGCCGACCGCCGGCACGCTGCGCTCCGTCGTCGTGCCGACCGGTGCGCAGGCCACGCCGGGCGACGTGGCCGTGCGCGAGGTCGACGCCGGCCGGTGAGGCGTCAGCGTCCCTCGTAGTGGGGGTCGATCTCCTCGGGGCTGCGGGCGAGGAGCGCCGCGACCTGCTCGACGACGACGTCGCGCACCAGGTCGGCGAGGTCCTCGAGGTCGGCGGCACGGACCTCGCACGGGCGCCGGTACACCACGACGCGCGGCGGCTGGCCCGCCTCGGCCGGGAAGCACCGGCCGAGCGGGACGCCGCCGGTCTCCCACGGCGCCGGGTCCGAGGGCGGCACGTCCTCGACCGCGAACTCGGTGCGGGACAGCTGGTCGGTCCACCGGCGCTGCAGCACGTCGACCGCGTCGAGCACGAGGTCGTCGAACCGTTCGGCGCGGGTGCGGTGCGCGGGCATGCCGGGCGGCAGGAGCGGCCCCCGGATCCCGCGCCCCCGCCGGTCGCGGCGCCGGAGCGGGACCGCGCCGTCGGGCTGCTGCGGCAGGGGCTCGAAGGGGCCGGACGGGACGGCGCCCGCGGGCCGCGTCCGGCGCTGCCGGGAGTGCGGGCGGCGGCCGGAACCGGGGCCCGGGTCGCGCGAGCCGAAGAGTGCCACGGAGCGAGCGTAACCACCGACCGCGCCGACCGGCAGGTCACGGCCAGGTCACGACCGGCGTGCCTTCGCCCCGCGTCACCGCCGGGGCGTACGCTTCCCGCGTGAGATCGGTCAGGCAGTGCTCGCGCACGGCATGCACGCGTGCCGCCGTCGCGACGCTCACGTACGTGTACGCGGACTCGACGGCCGTGCTGGGTCCGCTGGCCCAGCGGGCCGAGCCGCACAGCTACGACCTGTGCGCGGACCACGCCGAGCGCCTGACCGCGCCGCGCGGCTGGGAGGTCGTGCGCCTCACGCCGCAGTTCGAGGAGTCGGGTCCGACCAAGGACGACCTGTCGGCGCTGGCCGAGGCCGTGCGCGAGGCCGGCCGCGCGCGCCAGGCCGCGCAGCCCGAGCCGCCGTCGGTCACGGAGACCGCGCGCCGCGGTCACCTGCGCGTGCTGCGCGAGGCCGAGTAGCCCGCCGTCCTCTCTTGCCGCTGTGGGCGTGATTTCTGGCCCGTATTGTTCTTTTTGACCTGGTTCTCGAGACCAGAAATCACGCCCACAACTCCTGACAAGCGTCACGGCACCCAGGCGCACACGACGTGGCCCGCGCCCACGACCTCGAGCGCCCCGGCGGCGTCGGGGACGAAGCACGAGTCGCCGTGCTTCAGCGGGTGCTCGGTGCCGTCCTGCGACACGAGCGTGGGCGCGCCCTCGAGGGAGAGCACGATGCGCGGCCCCTCGGGGTGCAGCGCCGCGGACTCGCCGTCGGCGAGGTCGGCGAGCGTGAGCGCGAACTCGCGCACGGGCGAGCGATAGCTCACCACGTGACCCGGGCCCTCGCTGACGTCCACGTCCGGCGCGGTCGGGGGGCGGGGCTGGAACGACGCGCACTCGAGCAGCGCCGCGGTGTCGACGCGCTTGGACGTCAGGCCCGCACGGAGCACGTTGTCGGAGCTGGCCATGACCTCGATCCCCAGGCCGCCCACGTAGGCGTGGACCTCGCCGGGCGGCAGGAAGAGCGCCTGCCCCGGCTCGAGCGTCACGCGGTTGAGCAGCAGCGAGGCGATCGCGCCCGGGTCGCCCGGGTGCTGCTCGGCGAGGAGGAGCACGGTCGCGTCGGCCCGCTCGGTCGGCGAGCCCGCGGCATGCCTGGCTCGCACGGACTCGACCGCGGCGGCGACGTCGGCGCGGCAGTCCGCGCGTCCCCGCGCCGCGACGAGGAGCGAGAACGCCTCGCGGACGCCGGTGGTCGACCGGCTGCCGCGCAGCGCCTCGCGGACGGCGTCGACGAGCCGGCCCTCGAGACCGTCGATCAGGGCGAGCGCCGCGCGCGGCGGGCGCATCCCGGCGAGTGCGTCGAACTCGGTGAGCGCCACGACCATCTCGGGCTTGTGCTGGTCGTCGTGGAAGGAGCGCAGCGGCGAGCCGGCCGGGAGGCCCTCGAGGTTCTCGCGGATGAAGCCGGCCCGCGCCGCGTGGGGCCGGGGGTGCACCTGTAGGGAGAGCGCGCGGTCGGCCGCGAGCACCTTGAGCAGGTACGGCAGACGGGGGCCGAACTCGTCCGCGACGCGGCGCCCGAGCATCCGGTCGGGGTCGCGCCGGACGAGCTCGAGCAGCGAGTCCGACGCGTCGGGCGCACCCGGCGGGCGCACGCGCGACGGGGCGCTCGGGTGGGCGCCGAGCCAGAGCTCGGCGGCGGGCAGGCCGTCGGGGCTCGACCCGAGCAGCTCGTGGATCCGCGTGGGCGAGCCCCAGTCGTAGTGCTGGATCGTGTTCTCCAGCGGGTAGAGCTCGGCCACGGGCCCAGCCTTTCACACCGGCCCGCCCCGCCGGTGCACGCCGGGGCGCCGGCGCCGCCGCGTACGCTGTGGCCCGTGACGATCGACCTCGCGAGCATCATCAAGGCGTACGACGTGCGCGGCACGGTCCCGGACCAGCTCTCGCCCGCGGTGGCCGAGGCCATCGGTGCGGCGTTCGCGCGCGTGGTCGCGCTGCCGGAGGGCGCGACGACGGTGGTCGTGGGCCGGGACATGCGTGAGTCGGGGCCGGCTCTGGTCGAGGCGTTCGCGGCCGGCGTCACGGCGGCGGGACTGGACGTGGTCGACGTCGGCCTGTGCTCCACGGACGGTCTCTACTTCGCCTCGGGTCGGTTCGAGGCGCCGGGGGCGATGTTCACCGCGTCGCACAACCCGGCCGCGTACAACGGGATCAAGCTGTGCCGCGCGGGCGCTCGCCCGGTCGGGCAGGACACGGGCCTGGCCGAGGTCCGTGCGCTCGCGCAGGAGATCCTGGACGGCGCGACCACCCCCGAGCCCGCGACGACGCCGGGCCGCGTGACCGCGCGCGACGTGCTCGCGGACTACGCCGGCTTCCTGCGCGACCTGGTCGACCTGTCGGGTGTGCGGCCGCTGCGCGTCGTGGTCGACGCCGGCAACGGCATGGGAGGGCACACGGTGCCCGCGGTGCTCGGCACCGCAGCGGGCCTGCCCGCGCTGCCGCTCGAGGTGGTGCCGCTGTACTTCGAGCTCGACGGCTCGTTCCCCAACCACGAGGCGAACCCGCTCGAGCCGGCGAACCTGCGCGACCTGCAGGCCGCGGTCGTCGAGCACGGGGCGGACGTCGGGCTCGCGTTCGACGGCGACGCGGACCGCTGCTTCGTCGTCGACGAGCGCGGCGAGCCCGTCTCGCCGTCGGCCATCACCGCGCTGGTCGGGCTGCGCGAGGTCGCCAAGGAGCTCGCGGCCGGGCGCCAGCCCACCGTGATCCACAACCTCATCACGTCACGGGCGGTGCCGGACCTGCTCGAGTGCGCCGGCGCGCGCACGGTGCGCACCCGCGTCGGGCACTCCTTCATCAAGGCACGGATGGCCGAGCACGACGCCGTGTTCGGCGGCGAGCACTCGGCGCACTACTACTTCCGCGACTTCTGGTTCGCGGACACCGGGATGCTCGCCGCGATGCACGTGCTGGCCGCGCTGGGCTCGCAGCCGCACCCGCTGTCCGCGCTGGCCGAGATGTACTCGCCGTACGTCGCGTCGGGCGAGATCAACTCGACCGTGGCCGACGCCGCGGCCGCGACGGCGCGCGTGCGCCAGGCGTACGCGAGCGCCTACCCGGGCGCCGAGGTCGACGAGCTCGACGGCCTGACCGTCGCGCACTGGGACGCCCACCCGCAGTGGTGGTTCAACCTGCGCGCGTCCAACACCGAGCCGCTGCTGCGGCTCAACGTCGAGGCCGCCGACGAGGACATCATGATCAAGGTGCGCGACGACGTCCTGTCGCTCGTGCGCGAGGAGGGCAGGACGGCATGAGCAGGATCGAGATCGACCCCTGGGTGCGCGGCGTCCTGCGCTGCCCGGTCACGGGGGCGGAGCTGGTGGACGCGGTCGGCCCCGACGGCAGCCCCGAGCTGCACTCGACCGACCGCGAGCGCCCGCTGGCCTACCCGGTGCGCGACGGCATCCCCGTGCTGCTGCCGGACGAGGCACGCCCGCTCTGAGGCGTCAGGCGCCGAGCGCGGACAGGAGTGCGGCCCGCACGGTCGCGACGGCGTCGGGCACGTCGGTGACGGACGTGTCGACGACGACGTCGGCGTCGTCGGGCGCCTCGTAGGGCGAGGAGATGCCGGTGAAGTCGGGGATCTCGCCGCGGCGCGCCCTGGCGTACAGGCCCTTGCGGTCGCGGGCCTCGCACACCTCGAGCGGCGTGCTCACGTGCACGAGGACGAAGGCCGCCCCGGCCGCCTCGGCGAGCTCGCGCACGCGGGCGCGTCCGGAGGCGAAGGGCGCGATGGGTGCCGCGAGCGCGATGCCACCGTGGCGGGCGACGAGCGAGGCGACGTAGCCGATGCGCTCGACGTTGAGCTCGCGTGACGCGCGGTCGAAGCCGAGCCCCTTGGACAGGTGGTGGCGCACCTCGTCGCCGTCGAGCAGCGTCGTGTGGAGGCCCTCGTCGTCGAGCTCGGCGGCGAGCGCGCGCGCCACGGTCGACTTGCCGGAGCCGGACAGGCCCGTGAGCAGCACGACGGCGCCGCGGCGGCTCGCCGCGGTCGCGGCCCGGACGACCTCGCGCGCGACGGGCTCGGGGTAGAGGGCGGCGACCTCGTCGGTCCACAGCGTGGCCAGGCGGGCGACGCGGTCGCGGGTGGCGGCGTCGCGGTGGTCCGCGAGGCGCGTGGCTCGGGTGGCGCCGTAGCGGGCGGCGACGCCGTCCCGGTCGAGCGCGCCAGCCGCACCTACCCCGCCGGCCGCCGGCCACGGCACGACGACGACGTGCGCGGTCACGTCGAGACGGTCTGCCAGCGCCTGCGCGGCCCGCACGAGCGCGGGCGCGCCGACAGCGCCGGGCCTGGGGGTGTGCCGCGCCGCGGGCACGAGGAGCAGCACCGCGTCGGCCCCGGCCACGACGGCGGGCAGGGCGCCCGCCTCCGCCCGGGTGGGCGGTTCGTCGACGACCACCGCGACGACGTCGCGCGCCGCGGCCAGGCCGGCGCGGACGTCGTCGGCAGGGCGGCGCAGCGCGGGTTCCCAGTGCGGGCCGGCCGCGCGGGCGAGGGGCTTGACCGGCCGCGCACCGCCGTCGTCGAGCACCGCGAGCGGGGTGTTCTCGGCGTCGGTGAGCGTGACGGGCCCGCCGTCGTGCCCGAGCAGCCGCGCGGCGGGTAGGGGAGAGCCGCCGCCGAGCGCGAGCTCGAGCAGGTCGAGCTCGTCGGGCGACAGGACGCGGGTCGCGGTCGGCAGGCTCATGGCCGGTCCTGGCCGACGGCGAGCGTGGGCTCGGGGGCGGGTTCGTCGGGCGGCGGCGCGGCCGCGGCGAGGCGGCGCTTGACGACCATCCACACGACGTTGCCCACCACGAGCGCGGCGACGGCCGCGGCGACGACGACGGGCAGCGGCGCGCCGAGGAGCTTGAGGCCGGACGCGAGCAGGAGGATCGCGAGCGCCCGCCGGATGAGGCCGCCCGGTGCCCGGCTCGACACGTGCGCGCCGAACCAGGCGCCGGGGATCGCGCCGACCAGGAGCGACGTCGTCAGGGCGAGCGAGAAGTCGCCGTACAGCAGGTGGCCGAGCGACGCGGCGGCGACGAGCGGCACGGCCTGCACGAGGTCGGTGCCGACGAGCTGCGACGCCTTGAGCGCGGGGTAGAGCAGCAGGAGCACGACGATGACGACGGAGCCGGACCCGACCGACGTCATGCCCACGAGCAGGCCTGCGGCCACGCCGAGCAGCAGCGTCGGCAGCGGGCGGACGACGACGTCGGGGCTGCTCGGCCGGGCGGGACCCTCGCCGAACGCCGACCGGTGCCGGCGCATGCCGAGGACCGACCGGACGACGAGCCCGGCCGCGGCGAGGAGCAGCGCGCCGCCGAGCACGGCCTTGAGCGCCTCGTCGAGCGAGTCGCCGAACGGCAGCGCGCGGATGAGCAGCGCGCCGGAGAACGCTGCGGGGACCGAGCCGAGGCACAGCCACAGGACGAGCCGGAGGTTCACGGTGCGCCGCCGCAGGTGGACGATCGCGCCCGCCGGCTTCATGAAGAGGCTCGCGACGATGTCGCTCGAGACGGCCGTCAACGGGTCGACACGGAAGACGAAGACGAGCATCGGGGTCATGAGCGCGCCACCGCCCATGCCCGTCAGCCCGACGACGAAGCCCACGAGCAACCCGCCCACGACCAGGGGCAGGTCGAGGCTCATCGCGCGGTCCGCCCCCGCCCGCGGGTGCCGGCGACACGACAACACGCGCCGCCGTACGGCGTCGCGTGTCTCGGTCGGTGGTGCACCCTGCGGGTCGGCATGGTGGCGATGCTAGCCTCGCCCGGAACCTGTCCACTCTGTGGGACCAGTAAATGGACACCCCGGATCGAGGAGCCGATGAGCCGCCAGAGCCCGCCGCCGCCCGACGCGTCGCACGACGACGCGTCGCTCGCGGTCGCGCTCGCGCGCAGCGCGGGCCGGGTCCTGCTCGGCCTGCGCGACGACGCCGGGCGGACCGGGCTCGCGGGCCGTGCGCTGCGCGACGCCGGCGACGCCGCCGCGCAGGCGTGGCTCGCCGCGGCGCTCGGGCACGCCCGCCCGGGCGACGCGGTGCTCTCCGAGGAGGCCGCCGACGACCCGGCGCGGCTGCTGGCGGACCGCGTGTGGATCGTCGACCCGCTCGACGGCACGCGCGAGTTCGCCGAGCGCACGCCCGACGGCGGCTGGCGGGACGACTTCGCGGTGCACATCGCGCTGTGGGAGCGCGGGGCGGGCCTGTCGGCCGGTGCGGTGGCGCTGCCCGCGCGCGGCGTCGTGCACGGCACGGTCGGAGCCGGCCCGCAGCAGCCCGCGGACGACGTCGACCACGTCGACCACGTCGACGACGTCCTCGCGGGGCGCCGGCCGCTGCGCCTGGCCGCGAGCCGCAGTCGCCCGCCCGCGTTCGTCACCGCGCTCGCCGCGCGGGGCGACGTCGAGCTCGTTCCGATGGGGTCGGCCGGCGTGAAGGTCGCCGCCGTCGTCGAGGGTACGGTCGACGCCTACGTCCACGCCGGCGGGCAGTACGAGTGGGACTCGGCCGCGCCCGTCGCCGTGGCGTCGGCGGCCGGGCTCGTGTGCACGAGGCTCGACGGCTCGCCGCTCGAGTACAACCGACCCGACCCGTGGCTCCCCGACCTGTTCGTGTGCCACCCGGCCCTGGCGCCGCACCTGCGTGCGGCGCTGTCCCAGACCGGTCCGAGAAGCAAGGAAGGTGCCCAGCCGTGACGACTCACGTCCTGAGCCAGCTACGCAACCTCGAGGCGGAGAGCATCCACATCTTCCGCGAGGTCGTCGCGGAGATGGAGCGCCCCTGTCTGCTCTTCTCGGGCGGCAAGGACTCGATCGTGATGCTCCACCTCGCGGCCAAGGCGTTCGCGCCGGCGCGCATCCCGTTCCCGGTGATGCACGTCGACACGGGGCTGAACTTCCGGACCGTGCTCGACTGCCGCGACCGGTGGGTCGAGCGGCTCGGGGTCCAGCTCGTCGTCGCCTCGGTCCAGGAGGCGATCGACCGCGGGCTCGTGCGCCCCGAGCCCAACGGCTCGCGCAACCGCATCCAGACGCCCGTCCTGCTCGAGGCCCTCGAGAAGAACGGGTTCGACGCGGCGTTCGGCGGCGGCCGCCGCGACGAGGAGAAGGCGCGCGCCAAGGAGCGCGTGTTCTCCTTCCGCGACGAGTTCGGCCAGTGGGACCCGAAGAACCAGCGGCCCGAGATCTGGAACCTCTACAACGGCCGCGTCCACCAGGGCGAGTCGATCCGCGTGTTCCCGCTGTCGAACTGGACCGAGCTCGACATCTGGTCCTACATCGAGGCCGAGAACATCGACATCCCCGACCTGTACCTGGCGCGCGAGCGGGAGGTCGTGGGCCGCGGCGGGATGCTCTACGAGGTCAACGAGTTCACGCCGCTGCGCGACGGTGAGACGTCCGAGGTCCGCTCGGTGCGGTACCGCACGGTGGGCGACGCGAATCTCACGGCGTGCGTCGAGTCCACCGCCTCGACGCTGCGCGAGATCGTCGAGGAGATCGCGGCCGTGCGCCTCACCGAGCGCGGCGCGACCCGCGGCGACGACCGCGTGAGCGAGGCCGCCATGGAGGACCGGAAGCGAGAGGGCTACTTCTAGACATGACCGCCACCACGCACGCCACGACCTTCGGCACGGCGCCCGAGCGTCGCGTCGACCTGCTGCGGTTCGCCACGGCCGGCTCCGTCGACGACGGCAAGTCGACCCTCATCGGCCGGCTGCTGTTCGACTCCAAGACGATCTTCGAGGACCAGCTGGAGTCCGTCGAGCAGGTCTCCAAGGACCGCGGCAACGACTACACCGACCTCGCGCTCCTCACCGACGGCCTGCGCGCCGAGCGCGAGCAGGGCATCACGATCGACGTCGCCTACCGCTACTTCGCGACGCCGAAGCGCAAGTTCATCATCGCGGACACCCCCGGCCACATCCAGTACACCCGCAACATGGTGACCGGGGCCTCGACGGCCGACGTCGCACTCATCCTCGTCGACGCGCGCAAGGGCGTGCTCGAGCAGAGCCGGCGGCACACGTTCCTGGCCACGCTGCTGGGCGTGCCGCACGTCGTCGTCTGCGTCAACAAGATGGACCTCGTCGACTACTCGGAGGACGTCTTCGAGCGCATCCGGGCCGAGTTCACCGAGTTCGCCGCCCGCCTGCGGGTGCCGGACCTGACGTTCATCCCCATCTCCGCGCTGGTCGGCGACAACGTCGTCAACCGCAGCGAGAACATGCCGTGGTTCGACGGGTCGCCGCTGCTGAGCCACCTCGAGCGGCTCCACGTCGCCTCGGACCGCAACCTCATCGACGTGCGCTTCCCGGTCCAGTACGTCATCCGCCCCCAGTCGCACGACGCGCGCGACTACCGCGGGTACGCCGGCACCGTCGCGTCCGGCGTCATGAAGCCGGGCGACAAGGTGCTCGCGCTGCCGTCGGGCCTCGAGACGACCATCGCGTCGATCGAGACGGCGGACGGTCCGGTCGCGGAGGCGTTCCCGCCCATGTCCGTGACCGTGCGCCTCACCGACGAGATCGACATCTCGCGCGGCGACATGATCTGCCGGCCCAACAACACGCCCGCGGCACTGCAGGACCTCGACGCCCAGGTCTGCTGGATGGACGAGTCGGCGCCGCTGGTGCAGGGCAAGAAGTACGCCATCAAGCACACGACCCGCTGGGCCCGCGCGATGGTCAAGGAGATCAACTACCGCGTCGACGTCAACACGCTGCACCGCGACGAGGACGCCACGGAGATCCGGCTCAACGAGATCGGCCGCATCCGGCTGCGCGTGACCCAGCCGCTGTTCGTCGACCCGTACCGGCAGAACCGCCAGACCGGCGCGTTCATCCTCGTCGACGAGTCCACGAACAAGACCGTCGCCGCCGGCATGGTCGGCGGTCTGCCGCACAGCGTCTGAGCGGCGTCCGATCGGCCCGGAGCCGCCGCGCTCGTCCCGGGCGCGGCGGCTCCGATACCCTGGCAGGCATGCTCGACCCGGTGCCCGCGGCGTGAGCGCGCCCGCGGCCGCGCTCGAGCGCCGCGCCGACGCGACACCCGGGGGCTCCCCGCCCGGCCGGGCGCCGTCCGCACCCCGCGCCGACATCCAGGGGCTCCGGGCGCTCGCGGTCGCCGCCGTCCTCGCGTACCACGTGTGGCCCTCCGCCGTTCCCGGCGGGTACGTCGGCGTCGACGTCTTCTTCGTCCTGTCCGGGTTCCTCATCACCTCGCACCTCGTGCGGCGTCCGCTCCGCACGGCCGGCGACCTCCTCGAGTTCTGGGCGCGCCGCGTGCGGCGGCTCGTGCCCGCCGCGTCGCTCGTCCTGCTCGTCACGCTCGTCGCGGCGGTGGTCTGGCTGCCGGCGACCGTGCGCGCCGACGTCGGGCGGGAGGCGCTCGCCGCCGTGCTCTACGTCGAGAACTGGGCCCTGGCGCGCTCGGCGACCGACTACCTCGCCGCCGACGAGCTCCACACGCCCGTGCAGCACTACTGGTCGCTCTCGGTCGAGGAGCAGTTCTACCTCGTGTGGCCCGTCGCGCTCGCCGTGGCCGGCTGGCTGCTCGTCCGCGGGTCGCGCGCGCTGCGGCGCCGGGCGCCCGCCGACCGCGAGCGCGCCCGCGACGCCGCCGTGGCCGCGCTCGTGGTCGCCGCGCTCGTGGTGGCCACGTCGCTCGCGTGGTCGGTGCACCTCACCGCGACCGACCCGGCGGCCGCCTACTTCGTGAGCACGACGCGCGCCTGGGAGCTCGGCCTCGGGGGCCTCCTGGCGGCGATCGTCGCCCTGCGACCCGTGCGGCCGGGCCCCGCCGGGCGTGCCGTGCTCGCGTGGACCGGCCTGCTGCTCGTCGGCGTCGCGGTCGCGACGTTCGACGCGCGGACGCCGTTCCCCGGCTGGACCGCGCTCGTGCCGACGGTCGGGACCGCGCTCGTCGTGGCCGCGGCGGCCGACGGCGTCGCGGCGGGACCCGGCTCCGTCCTGGGACGTCGGGCCGTGCGCTGGCTGGGCGACGTCTCGTACTCGGTGTACCTCTGGCACTGGCCGGTCGTCGTGGTGGCTCCGTTCGTCCTCGGGCGGCCGCCGGGCCTGGCCGAGCAGCTCGCGGCCGTGGCTCTCACGCTCGTCCTGGCCGCGCTCACGAAGCGGTTCGTCGAGGACCCGGTCCGCCGCGACCGCCGCCTGGCGCGGCGCAAGGTCTCGACGTTCGGGCTGCTCGCCCTCGCCACGCTCGTGGTCGGGGCGGCCGCGCTCGTCGTCGTCGACCGCGCGACGGCCGCGGAGCACGAGGCCGCCGACGTCGTCGCCCACCGGCTCGCGGCGGCCGGGCCCTGCGCCGGCGCGGGCGCCGTGCGCGACCCGTCGTGCACGGTGGGCAGCCTGCTCACGCCGCCCGAGTTCGCCGCCGAGGACAAGCCCGCGCCGTATGCCGACGGGTGCTGGAACAACGCGCCCTTCACGACCCGGCACACGTGCACGTACTCCGGCACCGACCGGTCGGAGCAGCCGTCGGCGCGCGTGGCGCTCGTCGGGAACTCCCACGCCGGCCACTGGCTGCCGGCGCTCGAGGACGTGGTCGCCGAGGACGGCTGGCAGCTCACGACGTACCTGCAGTCGGTGTGCTACCCCGTCGACCGGCCCCTCGCGTTCGACGACGCCGAGGAGACCGAGGGCTGCCTGGGGACCAACCGCTGGGCCGTGCGGTCGGTCGTCGAGGGCGGGTACGACCTCGTCGTCATGTCGGCCCGGACGAACCAGTCGCTCGCCGGGGTCGCGCAGCGCGACCAGGCGGCCGCGGCCCAGGAGGCCTACGCCGAGACGCTCGAGGCGTTCACGGCCGCCGGCATCCCGGTCCTCGTGCTGCGCGACACCCCGGCCATGCCGGGCGACGTGCCCGACTGCGTGGCCTCCCGCCCGGACGACGTCGCGGCGTGCGGCGCGCCGCGCAGCACGGCGCTCGAGCCCGACCCGCTCGCAGCCGCGGCGTCGGACGACGACACCGGGCTCGTGCGGCTCGTCGAGGTCACGGACCTCATGTGCGACGCGCGGCGGTGCCACGCCGTCGTCGGCGGCGTCGTCGCCTACTTCGACCACGGCCACCTGACCGCGACCTTCGCGCGCACGCTCGCGCCCGAGGTCGCGGCGGGCGCGCGGGCCGCGCTCGCCGGCGCCGGCTGAGCGCTCGGGGCGCTCAGCGCCCGGCCGCGTAGCCCTGCGCGCCGCGCGAGTTCGCGGCCGCGCCGAGGACGCCGGTCGCCGGGTCGCGCGTGACGGCGGACAGGCGGCCGAGCGCCCAGTCGCCCGCGCGGGTCAGCACGTGGCCGCGGGACTCGAGCCCGGCGAGCACCTCGGCGCCGAGGCGGTCCTCGACGACCGCGCCGCCCGGCGTCCACGTCCGCGGCCAGAACGAGCCGACGGCCGACGTCGTGTGCAGCGTCGGAGCGTCGACCGCCTGCTGCGGCGTGTACCCGCCCACGAGTACGCGCAGCAGGAACGGCAGCTGCCACTGGTCCTGCTGGTCGCCGCCGGGCGTGCCGCACGCCAGCACGGGGGCGCCGTCGCGCAGGACGAGCGTCGGCGAGAGCGTCGTGCGCGGGCGCCGGCCCGGCTGAAGGCGCGACGGCGAGGACTCGTCGAGCCACGTCATCTGCAGCCGTGTGCCGAGGCAGAAGCCCAGGCCGGGCACGGTCGGGGAGGACTGGAGCCAGCCGCCCGAGGGTGTCGCGCTGATCATGTTGCCCCAGCGGTCGACGACGTCGAGGTGGCACGTGTCGCCGCGCGTGCGGCCGCCCGCCTGGAGCGTGGGCTCGCCCGTGCCCGAGGCGTCCGCGGCCGGCGGCACCTCGGCGTGCGCCGGGGGGAGCGGGGGAGCGGGGCGTCCCGGCACGAGGCCGGGGCGCAGCTCGTGCGACGCGCGCTCGGTGACGAGCGTCCGGCGCTCGGCGGCGTACGCCTCGGAGAGCAGGTGGTCGAGCGGCACGTCGTCGTCGCCGTACCAGACGTCGCGGTCGGCGAGCGCGAGCTTGAGCGCCTCGAGCACCGTGTGGGCGCCGAGCTCGGTCGAGGGGTCGAGGCGCGCGTCGTCGAACCCGTCGAGGAGGCGCAGCGCCTGGAGCAGCACCGGGCCCTGTCCCCACGCCGCGGTCTTGGCGACCGTGTACCCCCGGAAGTCGACGGTCGTCGCGTCCTCGTACGAGGCGGTGCACGTCGCGACGTCGGCCGCGGTGAGCACGCCGGCGTGGTCGCGGCCGTCGGAGTGGCGGTGCGGGGTCGCGACGAGCTCCTCGGCCGCGGGCCCGACGACGTCGCGCCAGGCGGCACGGGCGGCGTCGATCGTCCCGGTGCGGCCCGAGCCCGCGGCCGCCGCGTCGTCGGCCGCGCCGGCGAGCGCCTCGAGGACGGCGGCGTACTCGGGGTTCGTCACGATCTCGCCCGGGCGGGGGACGCGGCCGTCGGGCGTCCACCGCGCGGCCGACGTCGGCCAGTGCTCCGCGAACAGACCCGCGACCCGCTCGACCGTCCGCGACACGGCCGCGAGGAGGGGGTGGCCGTCGCGCGCGTACCCGATCGCGAAGCCCAGGACGTCGCGCAGCGGCCAGGTGCCGTGGTCGCGCAGGAGCAGCAGCCAGGCGTCGACCGCGGCGGGGACGGCGGCGGCGAGCGCCCCGGAGCCCGGGACGAGGTCGAGGCCCTCGGTGTCGCGGTAGTGCGCGATCGTGGCGCCCGCCGGTGCGGGGCCTTGGCCGACGAGCACGCGCGGGCGGCCGGGGTCGTCCGCCGTGGCGAGCACGCCCGTCATGTCGCCGCCGGGCCCGTTGAGGTGAGGCTCGACGACGTGCAGCACGAACGCGGCGGCGGCCGCCGCGTCGAACGCGTTGCCGCCGCGCTCGAGCACGGCCTGCGCGCTCGCTGTGGCGAGCCAGTGCGTCGTGGCGGCCATGCCGAACGTGCCCGCGAGGTCGGGGCGCGTCGTGGCCCCGGGCGGCGGGGTGAAGGCGGGGTGGGGCACGGGGTTGCCTCTCGGTGGTCTCGGTCGGTGGTCGGGGTCGGTCGCCCTACTCGGCCTCGGTGGTGTGGCCCAGCGCCGCGACCGCGAGCGTGATGGCGGCGCTCACCGCGACGCCCCACGCGACGTGCGCCTGCAGGAGCAGCGCGCCGACGCACGCCCCCGCGCCGATGAGCCCGATCGCGAGGATCCGCCGGGGCGCGTGGGCCCCCGTGCCGCCCCCGAGGCGCGCGTCGGCCGCGAGGCTCGTGATGGTCGAGGTGACGACGACGGTCGTGACGTCCTTGACCGCCAGATGGCGCGCCGTCGCGGCCTGGAGTCCCATCGCGAACGCGAGCAGGACCGTCACGACGAGCTGGACCGCGTGCGGCATGTCGTCGTCGAACGCCACGAGGAGGACGGCGAGCGCGGCCATGACGGCGCCGACGACGACGAACAGCGACGTCGTGCGCGGCGTCCACCCCACTCGTACCGGGCGGAGCACGACGCCCCCGAGCGCCGCGCCGGCCATGAACGTGCCGAACGCGAGCAGGGGGCCCGTCACGGGCAGGTCGTCGGCCCCGGCGAGCGCCATGCCGAGGATCACGACGTTGCCCGTCATGTTGCCCGTGAACACGCGGTCGAGGCCGAGGTAGCCCACGGCGTCGGCGGTCCCGGTCGAGAACGTGAGGGCCAGCATGAGGCCCAGGTGGAGACGGTCGCGGTCCGCGGTGAGGGCTCGAAGCACGACGTCACGGTACACAAGCGCCGAGGTACCGGGTCCCCCGGCGAGGTACCGGGGGAGAGCCGGTGCCTCACCGGGAGTCGGCACCTCGGCGGGCGGAGCGGGGAGCCGTCGGCTCAGATGCCCAGGTCCTCCAGGAGGTCCTGGTTGTCCTCGAGCCACGCGTCGACCGCGGCCTCCGGGTCGTCCGCGTACTGCGGGTCGTTGAACATCGTGTTCTCGAGCGAGAAGAGCTGCTCGTCGGTCAGCGTGAAGCCGGCGAGCCACTCGGTGAGCTGCGGGTAGCGCTCCTCGAAGTCCGCGGCGCCCCAGATGTGGATCTCCTCGGCGTCACCGAGCGCCCCCTGCGGGTCCTCGAGGTCGCGGATGGGGAACTCGTCGTAGGCCCAGTGCGGGCGCCACAGGGTCACGGCGATGTTCTCGCCGGCGTCGGTCGCGCCCTTGAGCTCGGCGAGCATCGCGGGCGTCGAGGAGATCGCGTACTCCATGCCCTCGAGCCCGTACGTCGGGACGACCTCGTCCTGCGTGATCTGGGTCAGGCCGGCGCCCGCCTCGATGCCGACGAGCTTGTTGCCGTACTCGTCCGCCATCGCGGCGAGGTCCTCGAGGGACTGCGCGGGCGAGTCCTCGTTGACCGCGATGGTGAGCTTCGCGTCGTCGTACCAGACGCCGAGGTCGGTCACCTGCGAGCCGTACTTCTCCTCGTAGGAGGCGTGCGTGTACGGCAGCCAGACGTCGAACGTCACGTCGAAGTCGCCGCCGGCCAGGCCGGTGTAGACGACGCCGACGTCCGCGGTCTCGGTCTCGACCGTGTAGCCCTGCTCCTCGAGGATGCGCTTCCACAGGTGGGAGACGGCGATGCCCTCGTCCCAGCCGGAGGGGATGCCGATCGAGATCTCGGTCTCGTCGCCGCCGGCGGCGGAGTCGCCGCCCGCGCCCTGCGGCTCCTCGGAGGCGCAGGCGGTGAGGGTCAGGCCGAGCGCGACGGCTGCGGCCGTCGCGGCCGTGCGGGTGCGGGCCGTGCGGGTGAAGCGTGCGGTGGTCATGTTTCCTTCCGTGGACGGGCGTGCCCGTCCGGGTCGGGGGTCCCCGGGTCCGGGGACGGTCAGGCGGCGGCCCGCGCGAGGGCACGGGCCACGGGAGCGCGGTTCGCGAGGCCCGAGGTGACCCGGTCGAGGTAGATCGCGAGGATCACCACGGCCAGGCCGGCCTCGACGCCGAGCGACACGTCGACGCGCTGGAGGGCGGCGACCACCTCGTTGCCCAGGCCGCCCGCGCCGACCATGCCGGCGATGACGACCATGGACAGCGAGAGCATGATCACCTGGTTGACGCCGGCCATGAGGGTCGGCGCGGCGAGGGGCAGCTGGATCTGGCGCAGGATGCGGCCGGGGGTCGCGCCGAACGCGTGGCCGGCCTCGACGACCTCGGAGTCGACCTGCCGGATGCCCAGCTCGGTGAACCGGACGCCCGGGGCCATCGCGAAGATGACCGTCGCGACGATCCCCGGCACGGGGCCGGTGAGGAAGATGACGACCGTCGGGATGAGGTAGACGAACGCGGGCATGGTCTGCATGAAGTCCAGGACGGGCTTCACGACCGTCGAGACCCGGTCCGCGCGCGCGGCCCAGATGCCGAGCGGGATCGCGACGGCGAGCGCGATGAGGGAGGCGACGAGCACGAGCGCGAGCGTGTCCATCGCGTTGCCCCACTGGTCCGTGCCGAGGATCAGCGCGAACCCGAGGAGCGAGCCGACGGCGAGCCGCCAGCCCTTCGCCGCGTACGCGACCGAGGCCAGGACGAGCGCGACGACCCAGTCGGGCGGCGTCGTGAGCGCGAGGTCCAGCAGGTCGTAGACGCCCACGAGCGCGTCCTTGACCAGGCGGAAGAACGCCCGGAACGTGACCGTGAACCAGTCGACGACGTCGGCGACGGCGTCGCCGAGCGGGATGCGGGGCACGAGGGTGTCGGGGTTCACGAGGGCACCTCCTGCTCGGCCGCGCCGCTCGACGGGTGCGCCATCGCGGTGACGACGTCGTCGGCGCTCAGCACGCCGACCGTGCTGCCGTCGCCGTCGGTGACGCGCAGCGGGCCGTCCGCGTCCGCGAGCGGAACGAGCACGTCGGCCAGCGTGGCGTCGTGGTCGACGGCGGGCGCGTCGTCGGCCAGGTCGGCCTCGGCCTGCGGGAGCTCGTCGATCGCGACCATCGCGGACGACGCCGTGAGCACGCGCGAGCGGTCGACGTCGGCGACGAACTGCGCGACGTACTCGCTCGCCGGCCGCTCGAGGATCTCGGCGGCCGTGCCCACCTGCTCGATCCGCCCGTCGCGCATGATGGCGATGCGGTCGCCCAGGTGCATGGCCTCGTTGAGGTCGTGGGTGATGAAGACGATCGTCTTGCCGAGCGAGCGCTGCAGCTCGAGGAGCTGGTCCTGCATCTCGCTGCGGATGAGCGGGTCGAGCGCGCTGAACGCCTCGTCCATGAGCAGGACGTCGGTGTCGGCGGCGAGCGCGCGGGCCAGGCCGACGCGCTGGCGCATGCCGCCCGAGAGCTCGGAGGGCAGCGAGTCCTCCCAGCCGCCCAGGCCGACGAGGTCGAGCGCCGTCCGGGCACGCTCGCGGCGCTCGGCCTTGCCGACGCCCTGGATCTCCAGGGGGTAGGCCGCGTTGTCGAGCACGGTGCGGTGCGGCAGCAGCGCGAAGTGCTGGAAGACCATGGACACCCGGCTGCGGCGCAGCGCGCGCAGGCGCCGGGCGTCGACGGCGGCGAGGTCGGCGTCGCCGAGCAGCACGTGGCCCGCGGTGGGTGCCCACAGGCCGTTGAGCATGCGGATCAGCGTCGACTTGCCGGACCCGGACAGGCCCATGACGACGAAGATCTCGCCGTGCGCGACGTCGAAGCTCGCGTCGACGACCGCGGCGGTGCCGAGGTCCTTGACCTCGTCACGGGAGGCGCCGGCCTCGAGACGGCGGACGGCCTCGGCGGGTCGTGGTCCGAAGACCTTGTAGACGCCGCGGACCGAGACCGCCGGGGCGGGCACCGGTGCGGGGGTTGATGCGGACGGACCGGGCGCCGCGGGTGCGGGCGCGCCGGTCGTCGGGGCGGTGTGTGCTGCCGGCATGAGGGCAGTGATCGCCACCTTCCGTCACGTTCGGGTGCGCCCCCGGCGGGCGGGCGGGGTGCCGGCGTCGTCTCGCAACGGTCACGAGCACGTCGCCCGTTGGTCGGGTGAGCGCAATGGGCCTTGGGCACCATGCCGCGTCCGGGTGGGGATTTCCAGCCCGGATCGGGAGTTTTGGCGGTGATGCGGGCGGCCGACCCTTGGTCGATCGTTGAGATCCCGCGGCTCGCGGGACATTCCAGATCGTTACCAGAGCGTGACGTTGAATTGACGTGACGATCCTGGTATCCGCGCGCGTGCGCGCGCTCAGGTGAGCAGTCCGGCCCGACGGCGCGTGGTGCGGTTCGCGTGCACCGTCCAGCGCGGCACCCAGCGCCCCAGGGCGGCCGCGGCCGCCGGACCCAGGACGGCGGCGGCCCACACGCCGAGCGCGAGCGACCCCAGCGCGGCGCCCGCCGAGATCACGAGCGGTCCGGCGGCGGTGCCCGAGTCCTGCAGCACGCGCCACAGCCCGAGGAACCGCGCGCGTCCGTGCGCCGGGGAGACGTCGGAGCCCAGGGTCATGAGGATCCCCGAGCTCATGCCGTTGCCGAGGCCCAGCAGCGCGGCCGCCCCGGCGAGGCTCGCGGCCGACTGCGTCAGGGGCAGAAGTGCGAGCGCGATCCCCATGACGAGCATGGCCGGCACGCCGACCCACAGCCGGCCCATGCGGTCCATGACCTTGCCCGCCGGGTAGAACAGCAGCATGTCGACGCCGCCCGCGACGCCGAAGATCAGCGACGTCACGGCCGGGTCGAGCCCGAGGTGCTCGCCCCACAGCGGGATGACGGTCTGCCGCGCCCCGCGGACGGCCGCGACGAGGAGCACCGCGGTGCCGAGCGTCGCGAGCAGCCTGCGGTGCTCGCGCAGGACGCCGCGCAGGGTCGGCCGCTGTGGGTGTGTTTTCTGGGGTCCGGAATCGGGACGACCCGGATGAACCGGGCCAGAGATCATGCCCACAGCGGGCTGACGGCGAGCGGTGGGATCCTCGCGCACGACGACGAGCACCGCCGTCGCCACGACGGCCGCCGCCGCGCCGAGCAGGTAGACGCCGCGGACGTCGCCCCCGTGGATGACCAGCGCGCCGACGAACGGCCCCACGAACTGCCCGATGCGGTGCACGCCGCCGAGCGTCGACAGCACGCGGGCACGGCGCAGCGGCGGCGTGATCTCGGTGAGGTACGAGTGCCGCGCGAGGTTGAAGACCGCCGACGCGGCGCCGAGCGCGAGCACCGCCGCGGCGAACGTGAGGAGGTGCGGCGCGAACGCCGCCGTGGCGAACGCGACCGCCGCGACTCCGCCCGCGCCGAGCATCGCGCGGCGGTCGCCGAACCGGTCGGCGAGCGCGCCGGCGGGCAGGTCGGTGAGGATCTGGCCCACGGGGAGCAGCGCCGCGACGACGCCCGCCACCGCGAGGCTCGCGCCGAGCCCCGTGGCCGTCGGCGCGACGACCGGCAGCATCGCGCCGACCCCGACGTCGAACACGAAGGTCGGGACGAACGCGCCCAGCACGACGGTGCGCAGCGGGAACAGGGGTGCGTCGGCAGGCATCGGTCCCATCATCGCGCGCCCGACCCCGCTGCCGCGACGGCTCGGCGGGTCCGCGCCCCGGCTCGTGCCGGCGTGCGGCGTCAGGCGCTGCTCGTGGCGGCCCGGCGCTGCGGGACCCGCTCGCCGGCGGTCGGCGTCATCGCGCGCACGACGGCGTGGCGCAGGCGCCGCGACCAGCGCTCCTCGACGAAGCGGTAGATCGCCCAGGAGAGCGCCCCGGTCACGGCGACCGCGGCCGCCAGGGTGACCCACGGGCCGACGCCGCGCGACGCGAGCGCCTCGATCGTCGCGTAGCCGAACTCGCTGTGCACGAGGTAGACGGGGTAGGTGAGCAGGCCGCCCGCGGTGCAGAGCGCCACCGTGACTCGGCCACGCGCCTCGACGCGCGGGCTCGAGGCGACCCAGACCGCGACGACGCACAGGAGCATGAGCGCGAGCGCCACGACGGGGTTCACCGGCACGCCCTGGAGGGTCGTGGCGTGCCCCGTGGCCACGATCACCAGGTGGCAGCAGAGGGCGAGGTTGCCGCCGAGCACCGCCAGCACCGCGCCGTTGCCGCGCACGCCGTCGCGCCGCAGCAGGAACAGCAGCATGCCGACGGCGAAGTACGGGGCGTAGCGGGCGACGAGGACCTCGCCGAGCTCGTACTGCCCCGCCGCCCGCGCGAGCATCCCCGCGAGCGGCCAGAGGGTCGCGAGCCCGAGGACCTTGAGGCGGGTCATTGGCCCGAAGGCAAGGAGGACCGCGACGAGCAGGTAGAACTTCAGCTCGGCCAGCAGCGTCCAGAACACGACCTGGGAGCTCTGGACGCCGAACAGCTCCTGCACCATCGTGAGGTTGAGCAGCGTCTCGCCGAACGTCAGCTGCCGGCCGCCGGACCAGACGGCGTGCAGCAGCGCGGTGATGACGATGCACGCCCAGTAGGCGGGGAAGAGGCGCCCCACGCGCGAGCCCGTGAAGTGCGCGAGCGACCTGCCCTGGGCGGTCATGAGGATGAAGAACCCGCTGATGACGAAGAACAGCTCGACCGCGAGCCAGCCGTACCGCGTCACGTGGTTGAGCACGGGGAAGAGGTCGGCACCGGGCGTGCCGCCCCAGTAGCGCGTCACGGTCGACGTCGCGGTGAAGTGGTAGAGCATCACCGCGGCGGCGGCCAGGAAGCGCAGGCCGTCCACCGCCAGGAGGCGCTGTGCGGGCCGTGCCGGCGGGGTCTGGGTCAGGGGCGTCGTCTCTGCCATCACCCTCGACCCTAGGTCACGATTTGATAACGACGCCAGCCGGGCTCGCCGATGAACGTTGTTCGAGGCTACAGAAACCGCGGTCTGCTCGCACGCCCTGTCGCCGGGCCGCGGGCCCGATACCCTGGAGGACGGGCACGCCGAGGCGTGCCGCGCGCAGACGGGAGCCCCCAGCGCACCGACATGACCCTGACACCCCGGAGGAGAACCATGTCCGCCACCACGGAGGCGCCCGAGCAGACCCAGCCGAGCCCGGGCTTCGACGAGGTCCCCGGCCGCTACAAGGTGCGCTCGCTCGCGCTGGCCGAGGCAGGCCGCCACCAGATCCGTCTCGCCGAGCACGAGATGCCCGGCCTCATGGCGCTGCGCGAGGAGTACGGCGAGGCGCAGCCGCTCGCCGGCGCCCGCATCGCGGGCTCGCTGCACATGACGGTCCAGACGGCGGTGCTCATCGAGACGCTCGTCGCGCTCGGCGCGCAGGTCCGCTGGGCGAGCTGCAACATCTTCAGCACGCAGGACGAGGCCGCGGCCGCCGTCGTCGTCGGCCCGCACGGGACGCCCGAGGACCCCCGCGGCGTGCCGGTGTTCGCCTGGAAGGGCGAGACGCTCGAGGAGTACTGGGACTGCACCGAGCAGATCCTCGTGTGGCCGGGCGAGGAGTCCGAGACGCGCGGCCCCAACCTCATCCTCGACGACGGCGGCGACGCGACCATGCTGGTCCACCTCGGCCTGCAGTACGAGCGTGCCGGCGTCGTGCCCCCGGACACGCTGCCGGGCGAGCCGGACCACACGCACGAGATGAACGTCGTGCGCGGGGTGCTGCGCCGCGCGCTCGAGGCCGACCCGCTGCGCTGGACGACGATCGCGCAGGGCATCGGCGGCGTCACCGAGGAGACGACGACGGGCGTGCACCGCCTGTACCACCTCGCCGAGTCGGGCGAGCTGCTGTTCCCGGCGATCAACGTCAACGACTCGGTCACCAAGTCGAAGTTCGACAACAAGTACGGCATCCGCCACTCGCTGCCCGACGGCATCAACCGCGCCACGGACATCCTCATCGGCGGCAAGGTCGCCTTCGTCGCGGGCTACGGCGACGTCGGCAAGGGCGCCGCCGAGGCGTTCCGCGGCCAGGGCGCGCGCGTCATCGTGTCCGAGGTCGACCCGATCTGCGCGCTGCAGGCCGCGATGGACGGCTTCCAGGTCGCGCGGATCGAGGACGTGCTCGGCGAGGCCGACTTCTTCATCACCACGACCGGCAACAAGGACGTCATCCGCGTCGAGCACATGGTCGCGATGAAGGACAAGGCCGTCGTGGGCAACATCGGCCACTTCGACAACGAGATCGACATGGCCGGCCTCGCGGCCGTGCCGGGCGTCGTCAAGACCGAGATCAAGCCGCAGGTCCACGAGTGGACGTTCCCGGCCGGCGTCGGGCCCGACGGCGTCGAGCGGTCCGAGCGGTCGATCATCGTGCTGTCCGAGGGGCGCCTGCTCAACCTCGGCAACGCGACCGGCCACCCGTCGTTCGTCATGTCGAACTCGTTCTCGAACCAGGTCATCGGCCAGCTCGAGCTGTTCGAGGACATGAAGCGGCCCGAGGGCGAGCGCCGGTACGAGCGGCAGGTCTACCGCCTGCCCAAGGTGCTCGACGAGAAGGTCGCGCGCCTGCACCTCGACGCGCTCGGCGTGCGCCTCACCGAGCTCAGCCCGGAGCAGGCCGCCTACATCGGCGTGCCGGTCGAGGGCCCGTTCAAGCCGGACCACTACCGGTACTGACGCACCCTCCTGAGAGTTGTCAGGCCCAGGCCCCGGTATACCCGGGCCTGGGCCTGACAAGTTCTCGAGGAGGTGGAGGTCAGCAGTTCGCCTCGGTGTACTGCTGGATCTCGTCCCTCGCGTCGGTGAACGTCCGGTCGCTCAGGGACTCGATCGCCTGCGACGCCTCGGACACGGCGTCGGCGTCCAAGGGATTCTCGACCGCCCGGTCCACGGCGTCGCCGAGCTCGGCGAGCCGGGTGCGGACGGTCTCGACGGAGTCGGCCACCTCGGCCGGCGGGTCGACGTTCTCGAGCGTGGTGGTCAGCTCCTCGAGGCTCGTGCGCGCCTCGTCGAGCTGCATGATGTCGAAGTCCTGGAGCTGCGAGCTGAGCTCCTCGAACTGGGCGGTCGCCTCGCACAGGGTCGCGGTCCCGGGCGGGCTGGACGCCTCCGGGGACTTCTGCGCCCCGGAGGGGCCGTCGGAGCCCGAGCACGCCGTCAGGGCGAGCGCCAGCGCGGCGGCGGTGGCGAAGGTGGTCGTACGGGTGAGGTGGTGTCGCACCGTTCGACCCTAACGCCGCGCGACGCCGGTCGGACTCATCCGCGCCCGAGCTTGGGCCCGCCCGGGCATGCGGTCATGTCGACGTCGACCGTCTCGCCACGCCCGACGACGACCTCGACCTCGTGGTGCACCCGCCCGGCCGGGTTGGTGCACGAGATCGTCCACGTCTCCTCCAGGAGGGTGGACGACTCCTGGCTCTGGCGCACCGACGGGTTGACGTGCCACGTGAACGTGCCGTCGTCGGGGACGCGCAGCGTGGACCGCAGCTCGTGGGCGGTGGCGATCGTGCCGCCGTCGGCGACGGCCGTCGGGGACGACTCGACCTCGACGTCCTTGCTGATCGTCAGCTCGATCCCCCGGGGAGCGGTGCCGGTGACCACGCCGTGGAGGGCCGGGTCGGCGGCCTTCTCCCACGCGAGGAGGAACGCCTCCCGGGCGCTGGACCCCTCGTAGCGGCCGGTGCCCCAGTACTGGTCGTCGACGTACTCGTACGGCGGGTGGAAGCGGTCCAGGCCGTCGAAGCCAGGCATGAGCTCGGGCGTGAAGCCGAACGTGCCGTTGACGTACAGGCCGTGCTCCTCGGCCGTGCCGCTCGCCACGTAGTACACCTCCGTCCACGGACCCGCGGGCCAGCCGCCGAGCGCGTCGCCCAGCTCCTCGGCCAGCGCCTGGTACGCGTCCGCGTCGACGGGCTCCGGCTCGAGCGGCGACGACGGCGCCCGCAGCAGCCGCTCGTCCGGCGTGTGGGCGTTGATCGCCACCGTCACCTGGTGGGAGTTCATGAGCTCGCGCATGTTCTCGATCTCGGGCTCCGAGTACGGGGCGGCGCCGTGGTGGTTGCTCGCCGACCCCGAGACGCTCGAGCCGGGCCCGCCCCAGAAGGGGCCGTAGTTGCGGTTCGGGTCGACGCCGGCGTTCGCGTTCTGGGCCGCCGCGCACTCCTCCCACGTGGGCGTGGCGCCCGGCAGGACGCGGCAGTTCTTGCGCTTCATCTCGTTGATGCGCTCGCGCGAGATCATGTACCCGTCGGGGTTGACGACCGGCACCACGAGCATGCGGCTGGAGTCCATGATCGCCGTGAAGCGCTCGTCGGTCCCGTAGCCGTGCACGGCCTCGGTGACGAACTCGAGGACGAGCTCGAGCGTCGGCCACTCCCGGGCGTGGTGGACGCCGCTGAGCAGGTACGTCGGCTCGCCGGCCGAGGTGGCGACGTCGCCGGCGACCTCCAGGCCGAGCACGGTCCGGCCGAGCAGCGACGGGTGCGGCAGCTCGAAGAGCCTCACCTGCTCGGGGAACTCCGCGGCGAGCGCCCGCATCTCCGCCTCGGCGTCGTCGATCTCGCGGTACGACACGCGGCCGGTCGGCAGGGTCGAGGCGACCGACGGGTCCTCCGCCAGCCGGGCCTCGAGGCGGGACTCGTGCGCGCGCGCCGCCTCCATGCGGTCCAGGTCGTCCTCGACCGACTCCAGCTCGAACTCCCAGTCGCCCAGCGCCAGCGTGAGCCGGTCCTGCGGGGTGTGCAGCAGCACCTCGGCGTGCTCGGCGTCGGCGTGGATGACGTCGAGCCCCGTGGCCGCCAGGCGGTGCTGCGCCTCGGGCGTGGCGGCGTGGACGGTCGCGACGGCGAGGCCCGGGGGCTCCCCGTCGGCCGGGGCGGCCTGGGCGGTGCTCAGCACCACTCCCAGGACGACCGGGACGGCGACGAGCGCCGTCGCGCCTCGCCGGAGCCTTGCTGTTCGTGCTGCGGATCCTCGGGGCACCTTCGACCTCCCGCTCGGGACGAGAGCGCCCGGCAGGGCCGCCGGGCGCCGCGACGCGTGTCGCAGGTCACACGCTGGCAGGGACGGGCGCCGAGGGCAACGGTCGAAACGCAAGGTTTACGTGCGACGTCGACCCGACGGCGGCCGCGGCGACCGTCAGGAGCGCGGGTCCGGCACCGCGTACGGGAGCCGGTGGAGCGTCTGCCCGAGCCGGCTCGCGCGCTCGCGCTCGCGCCGGCCCAGCGCGAGCTCGCGCTCGCGGCGCTCGTGGAGCACCGCGTGCAGGAACGCCTCGGCGGGCGTGCCCGACGGCGGACCGGGCGCCACGTAGGCCTCGATCTTCGCGGCCATCTCGTCGGTGAGCCGCGCCCGCGACGCGGGTGCCAGCTTCGGCGCGCGGTCGAGCAGCTGGCGCGCAGCGAGCGCGAGCCCGTCGGGCAGGCGCCGCATGTCCGCCGTGCGAGCCCACCCGGCGAGCTGCGGCGGCATCATGAGCGGCACCGACCAGCCCCGCCCGCCCCGCACCCGGATGGCGTACGTGCCCGCGAGCACGTCACCGAGCCGCTTACCCTTGGTGTTCGCGAGCGACGCGACGAGCGCGACGGCACCGAACGTCAGCCACAGCTCGAAGACCCCGACGAGCGCGCGCACGAGCGCGTGCCGCAGGTGGATCGGGCCGCCGTCGTCGCGCACGACCCGGATGCCCGCCGCGAGCTTGCCGAGCGAGCGGCCGCGGCTGAGCGTCTCGACCGTCACGGGGACGACCACCAGCGCGACCACCATGACGCCGATCCCCAGCGCCGTGCCCCACTGCATGTCGAGCACGAGCGGCGTCTGCATCGCCAGGACGAGGAGCACGAGGAGGCCCAGCACCGTGACCGCCACGTCGAGCAGCGCCCCGAGCGCCCGCGTCGCGAACGAGGCGGGGCGGGCGTCGAGGACCACGCCCTCGCCGATGAGGATGCCGTCGTGCACGGTCTCTCCCTGGGGTCGCTGCGGCCGGGTGCCTTGGGGACCGACGGCGCGCGCCGTCGTCCTCGTGTGGAAGGCTATCGGGCGTGGACCTCGACGCCTTCACGACCGTGCACAGCCCGGAGTGGGACCGTCTCCACGAGCTGACCCGGCGCCGGCGGCTCGACGGCGCGGAGGCCGACGAGCTGGTCCGCCTCTACCAGACGGTCGCGACCCACCTTTCCACCGTGCGCTCCGCCGCGCCCGACCCGGTGCTCGTGACGCGCCTGTCCGATCTGCTCACCCGCGCCCGGGCGCGCATCGCGGGCGCGCACGAGCCCGCGTGGGCCGACGTCGTGCGCTTCGCCGTGGTGACCGTGCCCGCCGCCCTGTTCCGGGTGCGGTGGTGGACCCTCGGCGTGACGATCGCGTTCCTCACGATCGCCGTCGTCGTCGGGTGGCGCGTCGCGACGGTCCCCGAGGCGCTCGCGGCGGTCGGCCCGCCGTCGTACCAGGAGCAGTACGTCAACGAGGCCTTCGAGTCGTACTACGACCCCGGCGCGGGGTTCGCCGCGATGGTCTGGACCAACAACGCGTGGATCGCCGCGCAGTGCGTGGCGTTCGGCATCACGGGCCTGTGGCCCGTGTTCGTCCAGGTCCAGAACGCCGTCAACGTCGGGGCGATCGGCGGCATGATGGCCGCGCACGGCGAGCTCGACCTGTTCCTCCAGCTCATCGCCCCGCACGGCCTGCTCGAGCTGACGGCGATCTTCGTCGCCGGCGGCGCCGGGCTGAAGATCTTCTGGACCCTCGTCGACCCCGGTCCGCGCCGGCGGTCGGTCGCCCTGGCGCAGGAGGGCCGCGCGCTCATCACGGTCGCCGTCGGGCTCGCGGGCGCGCTCGCGGTCTCGGGGCTCGTCGAGGGGTTCGTCACCGGGTCGGGGCTGCCGTGGTGGCTCAAGATCGTCGTCGGCGCGCTGGCGCTCGCGGCGTTCTGGGCGTACGTGCTCGTGCTCGGCCGGCGCGCGGTCGCCGCGGGCGAGACCGGCGACCTCTCCGGGCACCAGGCCGGCGAGGTCCTGCCGACCGCCGGCTGACGCCCTGCCCGCAGCGGGGGCTCAGAGCCGGCCGGCGGCCTTGAGCGCGAGGTAGGTGTCGGCCAGCTGCGGGGCGAGGTCGTCGGGCAGCGCCTCGACGACCTCCGCGCCCCGTCGGCGCAGGACTGCGGCCACGGCCGCGCGCTCGAGCTCGCCGCGCGCGGCGGCCGCGGCGTCGTAGACCTGCGCGACGTCGTCGCGCCCGGCCCGCAGCGCGGCCACCTCGGCGTCCGCCACGGCCGCGACCACGACCTGGTGCGTGCCGGTGAGCTGGTCGACGACGGGGAGCAGGCCCGACTCGACCGCCGCCGGGTCGAGCGCGGTGAGGAGCACGACGAGCGCCCGCTGCGAGACCCGCGAGCGGACCTGGCCCACGAGCCCGTGCCAGTCGGTCTCGAGCAGGGCGGGCTCCACGGTCGCCAGGGTCTCCGCGAGCTCGGGCAGCAGCCGCGGCCCCGACGCGCCGGCGACGCGCCCGCGCAGCGTGCGGTCGTACGCGAGCACCTGCACGCGGTCGCCCGCGCGGTCGGCCAGCGCGGCGAGCAGCAGGGCGGCCTCGATGCTCGCCTCGAGCCGTGTCGCGCCCGCCGACGCCCCGCCGTCGGACGCGTCGATCCGGGCGGCGGACGTGCGGCCGGTGTCGAGCACGACGACGACGCGCCGGTCGCGCTCGGGCCGCCACGTGCGCACGACGACGTCGCCCCGGCGGGCCGTCGCCCGCCAGTCGATGGACCGGACGTCGTCGCCCACGACGTACTCGCGCAGCGAGTCGAACTCGGTGCCCTCGCCGCGCACCTGCACCGCCGCGCGGCCGTCCATCTCGCGCAGCCGCGCGAGGCGGCTCGGCAGGTGCCGTCGCGACGCGAACTCCGGCAGCACGCGCACCCGTCCCGGGACGGGCAGCGAGGCCTGGCGGGCCGCGAGCCGCAGCGGGCCGAAGGAGCGCACCGTGACGTCGCCCGCGCGCCGGTCGCCGCGGCGCGTCGGCAGGAGCGGCGTGCGCACGCGCACCGACTCGCCGGGCGCGACGTCGACGTCGTGCCGCGTCGAGGCGGCCACCGCCCGGGCGAGCCCGGTCGCGGCGTCGGTGAGCATCGACGGCGGCCACGCGTCGCGCACCCGCGCGCGCAGCCGCCGGCCCGACCGGTTCGTCAGGACCAGGGCCGAGGCCGTCGGGGTGCCGAGACGCACCGAGGCGGGCACGTCGCGCCGCACGGCGACCTCGCGCGGCGAGGCCGCCAGCGCGACGTCGACCGCGCACAGCACCGCCACGAGCACGGCCCACACGACGACCGTGCCCGCGCTCGGCACGAGCAGGACCGGCACGATGCCCGCCGCCGCCAGCCAGACGGCACGCCGCGTCAGCGCCACCTCAGCGCCCGCTCACCGGGGGACGGGCACGGTCGCCAGCACCGTGCCCAGCACGCTCTCGGCCGTGACGCCCTCGAGCTCGGCCTCGGGGCGCAGCTGCACGCGGTGGCGCAGCGTCGGGTGCGCAAGCGCCTTGACGTCGTCGGGCGTCACGTACATCCGCCCGGAGAGCCAGGCCCAGGCGCGCGACGTCGCGAGCAGCGCGGTCGCCCCGCGCGGCGAGACGCCGAGCGACAGCGACGGCGACTGGCGCGTCGCACGGCACACGTCGACGGCGTAGCCGAGCACCTCGGGCGCGACCTGGACGCGGCGCACCTCGGCGCGAGCGGCGGCGAGCGCCTCGGGGCCCGCGACGGCCCGGACACCGGCCGCGGCGAGGTCGCGCGGGTCGAAGCCCGCGGCGTGCCGGGCCAGCACCTCGATCTCGTGGTCGCGCTCGGGGACGGGCAGCACGACCTTGAGCAGGAAGCGGTCGAGCTGGGCCTCGGGCAGGGGGTAGGTCCCCTCGTGCTCGACCGGGTTCTGCGTCGCGATGACGAGGAACGGGTCGGGCAGCGGACGCGGCGTGCCGTCGACCGAGACCTGCCGCTCCTCCATGGCCTCGAGCAGCGACGCCTGGGTCTTGGGCGGCGTGCGGTTGATCTCGTCGGCGAGCAGGAGGTTGGTGAAGACCGGGCCCTCGCGGAACGAGAACTGCGACGTGCGCGCGTCGTACACGAGCGAGCCCGTGACGTCGCCCGGCATGAGGTCGGGCGTGAACTGCACGCGCTTGTGGTCGAGGTCGAGCGCCGCGCCGAGCGCGCGCACGAGCAGCGTCTTGGCGACGCCGGGCACGCCCTCGAGCAGCACGTGGCCCGAGCACAGCAGCGCGATGAGCAGGCTCGTCACGGCCGAGTCCTGGCCGACGACCGCCTTGCCCACCTCGCCGCGGACGCCCGCGAGCGCCGTCCGCAGCTCGAGCGAGGGGCGCGGGGGCTCGGCGGGCGCGGCGTGACCAGGCGCCCCCCGCGCGCACCTGGGCCAGCGCGGCGGCGCCCGGGCCGTCGGGCCAGCAGAGCGTCGCGTCGGCGTCGCCCGCGGCGGTCACGCCCGGCGTCAGCCGCGAGGGCCCGGCGGGGGCGGCCGCCGGCAGGTCGCAGCCCGGGGCGACCGCGGCGTCCGGCGTCGCGAGCTGGGGCGTGCGGCTCAGCGCGCCGTCCGTCATCGCCTCGAGGACGTACCCGTCGACGCCCGCGAGCACGACGTCGGCCTCGACGGCCGCGAGCGCGCTCGCCTGCTCGTCGAGCAGGAAGGGCGCGGGGACCACGAGCAGCGTGGTGTCGGGCCCCGCGGCGCGCAGGGCGTCCGCGACCCGGGTGACGTGCTCGACCTCGACGCCCTGGTCGGCGAGCACCTCGGCGAGCGCCCGGGCCCCGTTCGGGCGCGCGTTGTCGGGTGCGTACGGCGTCGTCGAGGTGAGCGGCCGCGAGACGGCCAGGACCGCGACGACCAGCAGCAGCGACGCGAGGACGAGCACCGTCCAGCGGGCCGACCGCCAGCGCCGCGCGGCCCGCGACCGCAGCGTCGTGCCGTCGCCGAGCGTGGCGCCGTCGTGCGGGGCGCGCGCCCCGGGCCCGCCGGCCGGGGCGGTCGTGTACACGTCGGCGCTCACGGCGCGCCCGCCAGGTGGTGCGCGGGCGCGTCGCCGTCGACGGCGGTGCCCGCCGGCCGCTCGGCCGCGGCGCGGGCGTCGAGCGTGCGCAGGAACGCGTCGTCCTGCGCGCGGGCCGGCAGCTCGCCGTAGCGGACGTCGTCGAAGAGCGCGGCGGCCCGGTGCAGGTCGGCGGCGACGCCGGGCAGGCGTGCCGCCGCGGCGTCGGCGGCCTCGCGCGCGGTGCGGCCGGGCTGCTCGGTGAGCACGACGCGCTCCTCGAGCGCGCGCACGACCGCCCGGAACCGCTCCAGGACGGCGGTGGACCAGTCGCCGCGCGCGGCGGCGGCGTCGGCCGCCGCGCGCAGCTCGGCGGCGGTGCGCGTGTCGTCCTCGAGCACGACGGCGGACTCGCGCGCGCCGCGCCGCGCGAGCCGCACCGGCCCGGCGACCCACCAGCCGACGAGCACGACCGCGGCCACGACGAGCACCGTGACGAGCGCGAGCTGCCACCCGGGCACGTCGGGCACGCGCACGTCCTCGAAGAGCGACGTGAGCCAGGCGACGAGGCGCTCGAGCAGCGACGGCTCGGTCGAGTACTCGGGGCGCGAGAGCTCCTCCTGCAGCCAGCGGCGGGCGGTCTCGCGGTCCGGGTCCACCGGCACGTCCAGGACGACGCCGGGCATCGGTGGCGCCGTCCTCACCGGGTCCCGGGCTGCGACCGGTCCGCCTCGGCGGCCGCCGCCGCGAGCGCGACGTCGAGCCCCTCGCGGCGCATGCGCAGGTCCACGTAGAGCAGTGCGACGACCGCGGACAGGAAGATCGTGATCATGGCGGTGGCGACGACCGTCCCGAGCGTCGTGAGCAGGACCGGCCCGAGGCTGCCGCCGCCGACCGCGACCACCCCGCCGATCGCCGAGAACGGGTAGCTGACGATGCTCGAGGCGATGTAGACGATGACCGCCGCGAGCAGGTAGATGCCGAACAACCGCCAGAACGACCCGGCCGTGAGCCGCCACGACCGCGCGACCGTCGCCCACAGCCGCTGGCCCTCGAGCGCGAGCGCGGGCGCCACGAGGAGCAGCCGCACCGAGACCCAGGCGAACAGCAGCAGCCCGGCCACCACCAGGACGAAGCCGAGCAGGATGCCGAGGCCCTCGCCGGCCGCCGACCCGAGGGCCACGGCGAGCAGGACCGCGAGCACGAGGTAGACGGACAGCAGGATGCCGCCGACGACGCCGCGCAGCAGCGCCCAGCCGATGAGCACCCACACGCGCGGGCGCAGCCGGCCCCACGTCTCGCTCACCGACAGCTTGCGGCCGATGACCGACTGGCTCACCGAGACCGTGAGGATGCCCTCGATCACGGGGGTGGCGAACAGGGTCGTGACGCCCATGCCCGCGCTCGCGGCGACGATCTGCGCGTACGTGGTGTTGAACTGGTCCATGCCCGGGTCGTCGAAGCCCTCGGTGAAGACGTCGCCGAGCGCGACGCTCAGCGCCGGTGCCCACAGCTGGCCGACGAGCACGCCGAGCACGGTCGCGAGGAGCAGCACGAGCGTCGCCGCGCCGAGCATCACGCCCGGATTGTGGCGGATCGCGCCGAACGCGCCGTCGTACACCTCGCCGAGCGAGAGCGGCCGCAGGGGGACGATCCCGGGCTTGGCCGCGGGCGGGGCGAACCGGTCCGGACCGTACGGCGGGGTCGGCTGACCGGGCGGCACCTGGCCGTAGCGCTGCGGCTGACCGTACTGCCCGCCGGGAGGGGCCGGCTGGCCGTAGCCCCCCTCGCCGTACCCGCCCTGGCCCTGCCCGTACTGCCCCTGCCCGTACCGGGGCTGCGGCGCTTCGCCCCAGCCGGACGGCTGCGGCGGCTGGTCGGGCGTGGTCATGCGGCCTCCCGGGGAGCGTTCTGGGTGGTCGGGACGGATTCGGGGGTGCGTTCACGACCCTAGTACCTCGGGGCGCCGTTGCGGTCGCCCCGGTCCACAGCCTGGCATGCTAGAGGCATGAAGTCCCGCGTTCTTGTGGTCGACGACGACACCGCCCTGTCCGAGATGATCGGCATCGTCCTGAAGTCGGAGGGGTTCGAGCCGGTCTTCTGCGCGGACGGCGACTCGGCCATCGCGGAGTTCCGCGCCCAGCAGCCCGACCTCGTGCTGCTCGACCTCATGCTGCCGGGCAAGGACGGGATCGAGGTCGCCCGCGAGATCCGGTCGGAGTCGGGCGTGCCGATCATCATGCTGACCGCCAAGAGCGACACGGTCGACGTCGTGCTCGGGCTCGAGTCGGGCGCCGACGACTACGTCTCCAAGCCGTTCAAGCCCAAGGAGCTCGTCGCCCGCATCCGCGCGCGCCTGCGCCGCTCCGACGAGCCGGGCCCCGAGCGGCTGCGCGTCGGCGACGTCGAGATCGACGTCACCGGCCACAGCGTCACCCGGGACGGCGAGCGCATCAGCCTCACCCCGCTCGAGTTCGACCTCCTGGTCGCGCTCGCGCGCAAGCCCTGGCAGGTGTTCACGCGGGAGGTCCTCCTCGAGAAGGTGTGGGGCTACCGGCACAGCGCCGACACCCGCCTCGTCAACGTCCACGTGCAGCGCCTGCGCTCGAAGATCGAGAAGGACCCGGAGAACCCCGAGGTGGTGCTGACGGTGCGCGGCGTGGGCTACAAGGCCGGTGCCCCGCGCTGACGGCGGCGTCGCCGCCGGCGCACGCGTCGTCGTCGGGCGGGCCCGACGGCGCCTCGCGCGCACCCGTCTCCGTCTCGCCGCGTGGGCGCGCGCGCTCGCCCACCGCTGGCGCTCGTCGATGCAGCTGCGCGTCGTCACGTCCGCGCTCGCGCTCGGCGTCGTCACGGTGGTGCTGCTCGGTCTCTACCTGTCGTTCTCGATCCGCGACGGGCTGTTCGAGCAGCGCCTCGAGCAGGTCGAGCGCGAGAACGCCGCGATGACCGAGCAGGTCCGCCAGACGTTCTCGTCGTCGCCCGCGACGTCGTCGGACGAGCTGCAGCTGCTGCTGTCGACCATGATCCAGACGCTCGACACCGGGGCCTCGAGCGGGCAGGACTTCTTCCTGCTCAGCAGCGTCGAGCAGTCCCGCCTCATCGACGTCGTCACGCGCCAGCCGCTGCGCGAGCTCATCACGCCCGAGCTGCGCGAGGCCACGGTCGCGTCCGACGGCCAGGTCCTGCAGTCGGTGCTCATCCCGGCCGAGTTCACGTCGTCCGAGGTGCCCGAGCCGGGCGTCGTCGTCGGCTCCACGGTGGACGTGCCGACCGTGGGCGCGTACGAGCTCTACGCGCTCTACTCGTTCCAGCCCGAGCAGGAGACGCTGTCGTTCGTCCAGCGCACGCTCGCGATCGGCTACGTCGCGGTGCTCGTCGCGCTCGTCGCGCTCACCTGGACCGTGACCCGGCAGACCGTCACGCCCGTGCGGCGGGCCGCGACGGTCGCCGCCCGCCTGGCCGACGGCCACCTCGACGAGCGCATGGCGGGCAGCCGCGGCGAGGACGAGATGGCGCTGCTCGCGCGCACGTTCAACGAGATGGCGACCAACCTGCAGGACCAGATCGTGCGCATGGAGGCGCTGTCCGCCGCGCAGCGCCGGTTCACCTCCGACGTCTCGCACGAGCTGCGCACCCCGCTGACGACCATGCGCATGGCGGGCGAGGTCATCCACGCCTCGCGCGACGAGCTCGACCCCGCCGCACGGCGGTCCGCCGAGCTGCTGTACAACCAGCTCGACCGGTTCGAGGAGCTGCTGTCCGACCTGCTCGAGATCAGCCGCTTCGACGCGGGCGCCGCCGTGCTCGACGTCGAGCAGACCGACCTGCGCTCGATCGTCACCGCCGTCGCGGACACGACGGCGCCGCTCGCCGAGCGCCGGGGGGTGTTCCTGTCGGTCGACCTGCCCACCGAGGCGCCGACCGCCGACGTCGACTCGCGGCGCGTCGAGCGCATCCTGCGCAACCTCGTCGTCAACGCGATCGAGCACGCCGAGGGCAAGCCGGTCGAGGTGTCCGTCGCCGCGGACGCCAAGGCGGTCGCGGTCGTCGTGCGCGACCACGGGGTCGGCATGACGGCGGTCGAGGCCGAGCACGTCTTCGACCGGTTCTGGCGCGCCGACCCCGCGCGCGCCCGCACCACCGGAGGCACGGGCCTGGGCCTGTCGATCGCCCTCGAGGACGCGCGCCTGCACGGCGGCTGGCTCGAGGCGTGGGGCCGTCCGGGCGAGGGTGCGAGCTTCCGCCTGACGCTCCCGCGCCGCGCCGGGATCCAGCTCCAGGACTCGCCGCTGGCGCTCGTGCCGCCGTCGCGCGGCATGACGCAGTACCCGACGGGGCAGATCCCCGTCGTCAACCCGCCGACGGGCCCGACCCCGACCGCGATCCCGGACCTGGACGCGCACCCGCTCGAGGACGACGTGCACCCGCTCGGCGACGACGCGCACGCCGCGGGCGCCGACGCGCACGCGGCGGGCCACGGGCCCGCGAGCGGGGCCACGACCGACGTGGAGGCGCGATGACCGCGCGACGCAGGAGCCTGCAGGCGCTCGCGGGCGCGGCGACCGCCGCGGCCGTCGCCCTCGTCGCGGGGTGCGCCAGCATCCCGACGTCGGGCGAGGTGCGCGACGGCGCCGCCGACATCGAGGTGCGCCGCGACGTCGACTACATCCCCGTCGGCCCCGCCGCCGGCGCGACGCCCGACCAGATCGTGCAGGGCTTCCTCACGGCGTCGATCGCCGGGCCGCGCTCGACGACCTCGTACGCCGTCGCGCAGGAGTACCTCACGCCGAAGGCGGTCTCCGGCTGGGACCGGTACGCGCGCGTCCTGGTGCTGCAGGAGAGCCCGCGGGTCACCGCCGAGGACGTGGCCGAGGACGCGACCGCGGCCACCGTGCACGCCGAGGGCACCGTCGTCGCGACGCTCGACGAGAACGGCGTCTACACCGAGCAGCCGACGCCCTCGACCGTCGAGACGACGTTCACCCTCGCGCGCGACACCGAGGGCCAGTGGCGCATCTCGCAGCTCGAGGACGGCCTGCTCATCCCTGCCGCGTTCTTCACGCAGGCGTTCCACCTCACGCGGCTCTACTTCCCGACGCCCGACCTCGCGTGGTGGGTGCCGGACGTGCGCTGGTTCCCGCACCAGACGTGGCGCACCGACGCCACCGCGCAGATCCTCGCCGGGCCTCCCGAGTGGCTCGCCAACTCCACGACGACCGTGATCCCCGGCGGCACCGGCCTGGCCATCGACGCGGTCACGGTGGGCGACGACGGCACGATCGACGTGCCGCTCACCGCGCCGATCGGCGAGGCGTCCGCGCAGGAGCGCGCCCTCGTCGTCGCGCAGCTCGAGGCGACGCTCGTCGAGGGGGACGGGCGCAGCGTCACGCTGTTCGAGGGCACCGCGCCGCTCGCGGTGCCGAGCGAGGTCGAGCTCGCGCTGCCCCACACCGACGGGGAGGCCGTCGCCTACGCGCACGGGGAGCTCCACCGGTACACGGGGCGGCGCCTCCAGCCGTTCGACGAGCCCGCCGCCCTCGGCGGCCTGGAGCCCACGGCGCTCGCGGTCGGGCCCGGGGGCTCGCCCGTGGTGGTCGTCGACGCCGGCGCCCGCCTCGTGCGCGTCACCGGCGCCGACGCGCCCGTCCGGCTGCTCGAGGGGCGGGACCTGCTCGCCCCGTCGACCGACCGCTTCGGCGGCGTGTGGAGCGGCGACGCCACGCGGCTCAAGGTCGTGCTCGCGTCGACCCGCGTGGTCGACGTCCCCGCACCGTGGCTGGCCGAGCGCACGGTCGAGTCGATCAGCGTGTCGCCCGAGGGTGCCCGCCTCGCCGTCGTGAGCCAGGGCCCCGGCGGGGCGCAGGTCCACGTCGCCGGCATCGTGCGCGACCAGCAGAACGTGCCGACCGGCCTGTCCGAGCCGGTCCAGGTGGGCGGGCCCGTCGACGACGTCACGCAGGCCGTGTGGCAGGACGTCGCGACGCTCGCGCTCGTCGGGTCCGCCGACGGCGTGCCGAGCGTGTTCCTCGCGGGCGTCGGCGGGCTCTCGAGCCAGGGCGGCCTGTCGCGCGCGCTCACCGGCGTCGTCGAGCCGCGGTCGGTCACCGCGGTCGTGGGGTCGAGCGGGATGCTCGCGATCGACGGCGACGGCACGCTGCTGTCGCGGCAGACGTCCGCCCTGTGGTCGGTCGTCGAGGAGGACGTCGCGCTCGTCGCGTACCCCGGCTAGCTCCCGACTCGTGTCAGAAGGCTGGTGGGCTCTGGCCCACCAGCCTTCTGACACGCCGAGGGGCGACCTGCTCGTGTCAGAAAGGTGGTGGGCCCCAGCCCACCAACCTTCTGACACGGGTTGTCCACAGGGGGCGGGGCGGGCGTTGCGGCGTCCCGCCCGGCCGCGGCACGGTCGGCGGCATGGTGTCGGCGTGGAGGCGCTGGGCGCGCGAGCTCGCGCGGCTCGTGGTGCCCGTGGCGTGCGCGGGCTGCGGCCTGCCCGACGTCCCGTGCTGCGCGCGGTGCGCGGCGCTGCTCGACGGCGCGCCCCGGCGCGTGGAGGCCGGCGCGCCGCGGCTCGACCGGCTCGACGGCGTCGCGCCGCTGCCCGTGTGGGCGCTCGTCGCGTACGCCGGCCCGGTGCGCGACCTCGTGGTGGCGTGGAAGGACCGCGGGCGGGTCGACCTCGACCGGCTCCTGGCGGCCGGGATGCGGCGGGCCGCCGCCGCCGTCGCGCCAGGGGTGGCCGCCGCGGCGCCGGGCGGCGTGCTCGTCGTTCCCGCGCCGTCGAGCGCCGCCGCGCGGCGGGCCCGCGGACGCGAGCACGTGCGCGTGCTCGCGCGGGCCGTCGCGCGGGGTCTGTCCGACGCCGGTGTGCCCGCCGCCGTGGCGCCCGTGCTGCGCCGTCGGGGCGGTGCGCGCGACCAGGTCGGCCTGGGCTCGCGCGCCCGCGGGCGCAACCTCGCCGCGGCCGTCGCGGTGCGCCGTCGGGCGCTGCTCCGCGCGGGCGGACGTGGTCCCGCGGTGTGCCTGCTCGTCGACGACGTGCTCACCACCGGGGCGACCCTGGCGGCGGCCGAACGGGCGCTCGAGACCGCCGGTGCGGCCGTCGTCGGGGCCCTCGTGGCGGCCGCGACACCGCCTCCGGGCACCCGTTCGTCCCGCGATGCGACCGACCTTGCCGCAACGGTGTACCGACCCGGGGGAGTGGGGTTAGCCTGAGGATCCGACGGGGAGCCGAACGCTCGGCGAGACGCTCCCCCCGACCCCACGGGCGGGCAGAGGACGGGCCCGGCGAGCGGAGGTGGTGCCCATCCCCGGCACCGGACGCGGTGCACAGACGGAGCAGACCGGGCCGCTCGCAGATCGCTCGACGGGCGGCCCCACGACGAAGTGGAGCAACACGATGGAGATCGTCATCGTCGGCAGGCACACGGAGGTGGCGGACCGGTTCCGCCGTCACGTGGAGGACAAGCTCGCCAAGGTCTCGCAGCTGGCGCCCACGGCGCGGCGCGTGGACGTCGAGGTCACGCACGAGAACAACCCGCGGCTCGCCGGAGTGAGCGAGCGCGTGGAGCTGACGGTCCGGGCCAAGGGACCCGTGATCCGCGCCGAGGCGGCCGCGGACGACCGGTTCGGGGCACTCGACATCGCGCTCGACAAGCTGACCGAGCGGCTGCGCCGCTCGCGGGACCGGCGCAAGGACCACCGCAGGAACAACGGTGTCCTCACCCCCGTGGACGTCCGCCCGTACGACGCGGTCAAGGCCTCCGAGCCCCAGGCCGAGCCCCAGCCCGAGCCCGCCACGCTCGACCGGCCCGGCGACGCCGTCGAGCGCCAGCTCGGCGACTCGCCCGTCGTCATCCGCCAGAAGCTCCACCACGCCGAGCCGATGACGGTCGACGACGCCGTCGAGCAGATGGAGCTCGTCGGTCACGACTTCTTCCTCTTCATCGACAAGGAGTCCGCGCGTCCGGCCGCCGTGTACCGGCGCAAGGGATGGACCTACGGCGTCATCGAGCTCGACTCGAAGGTCGAGGGCGCCGAACCGGTCTCCGACCTCACCTGACGCACCGCGAGGTCGCGCCCCGGGCCGGCGAGGTAGCGCGCGAGAGCGCTACCTCGCCGGCCCGAGCGCTACCTCGCCGATGTCGGTGGCGGGCGGCAGGATGCGGGACGTGGAGACGCTCTCGCTCGCCCAGGCCCGCCGCGTCGCGCTCGCGGCGCAGCAGGTGCACCGTCCGCGGCCCGACGGGCCGGTGTCGGCGCGCCGCGCGCTCGCGGCCGTCCAGCGTCTCGGCCTGCTGCAGATCGACTCGGTCAACGTGCTGGCGCGGGCGCACCTGCTGCCGCTGTACTCGCGGCTCGGGCCGTACGACGTCGGCATCCTCGACCGCGCGTCGGGCCGGGCACCCCGGCGCCTCGTCGAGACGTGGGCGCACGTGGCGTCCTTCGTGCCGGTCGAGACGTACCCGCTGCTCGAGTGGCGGCGCCGCGCGTACCTCTCCGAGGCGTGGGGCGTCATCCGGGGCACGCCGCTCGACCACTCGGCCGAGCTCGAGGACGTGCGGCAGATGATCGCCGAGCGCGGGCCGCTCACCGCGAGCCAGATCCACGACGAGCTCGAGGCGGCCGGCCGGGCGACGCCCCGCTCGCGCGACGAGTGGGGCTGGAACTGGACGGTCGCGAAGCGTTGCCTCGAGTACCTCTTCTTCACGGGCGAGGTCATGTCGGCGCGGCGCAACGCGGCGTTCGAGCGCTGCTACGACCTGCCCGAGCGCGTCCTGCCGCCCGCCGTGCGCGCCGCCGAACCGGTGCCCGACGACGTCGCGGTGCGCGCGCTGCTCGAGCACGGCGCGCGCGCCCACGGCGTCGGGACGCCGCGCTGCTTCCGCGACTACTTCCGGCTCAAGGGCCCGGCGGCGCGCCAGGCCCTGGCGGACCTGGTCGACGACGGCACGCTCGTCCCCGTGCGCGTGCAGGGCTGGGACGAGCCCACCTACCGGCACCGCGACGCCGCGCTGCCGCGCCGCGCGACCGGTCAGGCGCTGCTGAGCCCGTTCGACCCGGTCGTGTGGGAGCGCCGCCGGCTCGAGGCCCTGTTCGACGTCTTCTACCGGATCGAGATCTACGTCCCGGCGCCGCGGCGCGTGCTCGGCTACTACGTGCTCCCGTTCCTCGAGGACGACGCGATCACGGCGTTCGTCGACCTCAAGGCCGACCGCCGGGCCGGCGTCCTGCGTGTGCAGGCCGCGCACGCCACGGCGCACGCGGGTCCGGCGACTGCGGGCAGGCTCGCGGCCGAGCTGCGTCTGCTCGCCGGGTGGCTCGGGCTCGGGGAGACCGCCGTGGGACCGGTCGGCGACCTCGCGCCCGCGCTCTCGGGCGAGGTCGCCGCCGCGGCCTGACCCCCGGGGTCGTCCGGCCGTGCGCCCGGGATGCGGTCCCGGCACGCGTCGTCGTGCGCGCGCCCCTACCATCGGGCCAGGGCACGGCGGACGGGAGGGCGCATGGAGGTCTTCGCGCTCTACCTGGGGCGGCGGTCGTCGCGGGCATGCTCGCGGTGCTGCTGCGCCTGCCGCCGCTCGTCGGCTTCCTCGCGGCCGGCTTCGCGCTGGGCGGGCTCGGCGCGCCCGAGCTCGACGGGCTGGACACCCTCGCCGACCTCGGCGTCGCGCTGCTGCTCTTCGGGATCGGGCTCAAGCTCGACGTGCGCTCGCTCGCGCGGCGCGAGATCTGGCTGACGACGGCCGCCCACATGGTGCTCATGACCGCCGTCGCGGTGGGGTTCCTCGGGGTACTGGCGGTGGCCGGGTTCGCGCTGCTGGCGGACCGGCCGTTCGCCTCGGTCGCCGTCGTGGGGTTCGCGCTGTCGTTCTCGTCGACCGTCTTCGTCGTCAAGGTGCTCGACGAGCGCTCCGACTCCACGTCGCTGTACGGGCGCATCGCCGTCGGCGTGCTCATCGGCCACGGCGACGTCGGGCGCGTCGACGCGCTCGTCCTCGGGCTCGGCCGGGTCGGGTCGACGACGTACGAGCGGCTGCGCGACGAGTACGGGCTGTCGGTCGTCGGCGTCGAGCACGACCAGACCCGCGTCGCCGCGCTCGAGGAGCGCGGGTTCCGCGTCGTGCGGGCCGACGCGACCGACGTCGAGTTCTGGGCGCGCGTGCGGCGCGCGGGCCACGTCAAGGTCGCGGTCCTCGCGATGCCGTTCCACAAGGCCAACCTCATCGCGCTCGCGCGGCTGCAGGCCGCGGGCTTCGAGGGCCGGGTCGCCGCCATCGCGCGGTACGACGACGACGTCGAGGAGCTGCGCCGCCAGGGCGCCGACGCCGTCTTCCACCTCTACGGCGCGGCGGGCGCCGAGCTCGCGGACCAGGCCGCCGAGGTGCTCATGGCAGGTCGGTGAGGCTCGGCGTCCTGCGGCCGGGACATGACGACGCCCCCGGGACGTGGTCCCGGGGGCGTTCGTGCTGGGGGAGGCGTGGGCCGTGGTCAGAGACCCAGGCCGGAGAGGAGGCGGTTCAGGATGTTGACGATGCCGTTCACGACGCCGCCGAGGCCGCCGCTACCGCCACCATGGCCGAGGTTGTCGAACAGGCCGGCGACGGCGCACAGCAGGTTGCCGAGGAGGTTGCCGGGACCGCGCTCGGCGGTGATGTCGAGGACGACCGGCTCGAGGTCGACCACGAGGCCCAGCACATCGAGGTGCAGGGGACCCAGGTCCAGGTTGAGGACGTCGCACGCGTCGCTCGCGTCCATCCCCTGGATCGGTGCGGAGAACTCCTGCGACTCTCCGGTGGCGAGGTCCGTGATGGTGCCCGTCAGGGTCGGCACGCCGCCGTCGTTCACGGCGGTCAAGTTGCTGAGCTCACCCACGAACTGGCCTTCGCCGCCCTCGATGATCTCGCCGGTGACGTCCGGGACCGTGACCTGGCTCGTCCCGTGCGGGCGGCACTCCTTCACCGTCGCCCACCGCTTCTCGACACGCATCCCGTGGGACGAAAGCCTCGACGTCGGCGGCGCGCCGGCGTGCGCCATGACCGTCGACGGGCCACGAGCCGTTCGTCGGCCGCGAACCTGGGAAAGCCGGTGGCCCGAGCGGCATAGGATGACGGATGGTGTGACTCAGGTGACGGCGCGGTCGTGCGAACCTCCGACGTCGTCGCCGCAGCCCAACGGTCCCGGGCGCACCCCGGGTGCCACCGACCCAGGAGTACTGCGTGCCTGCGATCCTCGAGAAGGTCCTCCGCTTCGGCGAGGGCCGGATCCTCAAGAAGCTGACCGGTCTGGCCGAGCAGGTCAACCGGCTCGAGCCGAGCTTCGTCGAGCTCAGCGACGAGGAGCTGCGGGAGGAGACGGACCGCTTCAAGGAGCGGCTGGCACACGGCGCCACGCTCGACGACCTCCTGCCCGAGGCGTTCGCGGCCGTGCGCGAGGCGGCACGCCGCACGCTCGGTCAGCGCCACTTCGACGTCCAGCTCATGGGCGGGGCGGCGCTGCACCTCGGCAACATCGCCGAGATGAAGACCGGTGAGGGCAAGACGCTCGTCGCCACGACGGCCGCGTACCTCAACGCGCTCGAGGGCAAGGGCGTGCACGTCGTCACGACCAACGACTTCCTCGCCAAGTACCAGGGCGAGCTCATGGGCCGCGTCTACCGGTTCCTCGGCATGACGACGGGCATCATCCTGTCGGGCCAGAGCCCGGCGGAGCGCCGCGAGCAGTACGCGGCCGACATCACCTACGGCACGAACAACGAGTTCGGCTTCGACTACCTGCGCGACAACATGGCCTGGTCGCCCGACGACCTGGTGCAGCGCGGCCACCACTTCGCGATCGTCGACGAGGTCGACTCGATCCTCATCGACGAGGCGCGGACCCCGCTCATCATCTCGGGCCCGGCGTCGGGCGACGCCAACCGCTGGTACGTCGAGTTCGCCAAGGTCGTGCGCCGTCTCGAGGCCGGCAAGGACTACGAGGTCGACGAGAAGAAGCGCACCGTCGGCGTGCTCGAGCCGGGCATCGAGAAGATCGAGGACTACCTCGGCATCGACAACCTGTACGAGTCGCTCAACACGCCACTCATCGGCTTCCTCAACAACGCGATCAAGGCCAAGGAGCTCTTCAAGCGCGACAAGGACTACGTCGTGCTCAACGGCGAGGTCATGATCGTCGACGAGCACACCGGCCGTATCCTCGCCGGCCGCCGCTACAACGAGGGCATGCACCAGGCCATCGAGGCCAAGGAGGGCGTGCAGATCAAGGCGGAGAACCAGACGCTCGCCACGATCACCCTCCAGAACTACTTCCGCCTGTACGACAAGCTCGCGGGCATGACCGGTACGGCCGAGACCGAGGCGGCCGAGTTCCAGAGCACCTACAAGCTCGGGGTCGTGCCGATCCCGACCAACCGCCCGATGATCCGCATCGACCAGCCCGACCTGGTCTACAAGAACGAGGCCGGCAAGTTCGCCGCCGTCGTCGAGGACATCGTCGAGCGCCACGCCAAGGGCCAGCCGGTGCTCGTCGGCACGACGAGCGTCGAGAAGTCGGAGCGGCTGTCGCAGCTGCTCAAGCGTGCCGGCGTGCCGCACAACGTCCTCAACGCCAAGGAGCACGAGCGCGAGGCCGCGATCGTCGCGCAGGCGGGCCGCAAGGGTGCCGTCACGGTCGCCACGAACATGGCCGGCCGCGGTACCGACATCATGCTCGGCGGCAACGCCGAGTTCCTCGCCGTCCAGGAGATGGCCGAGCGGGGCCTCGACGCCGCCGAGGACCCGGAGGAGTACGAGGCCGTCTGGCCCGAGGTCCTCGAGAAGGCGAAGGCGGCCGTCGCGGCCGAGCACGACGAGGTCGTCGCCCTCGGCGGCCTGTACGTGCTGGGCACCGAGCGGCACGAGTCGCGCCGCATCGACAACCAGCTGCGCGGTCGCTCCGGCCGCCAGGGTGACCCGGGCGAGTCCCGGTTCTACCTGTCGATGGAGGACGACCTCATGCGCCTGTTCAACTCGGGCCTGGCGTCGTCGATGATGAACCGGGCGGGCTTCCCGGACGACGTGCCGCTCGAGTCGAAGATGGTCACGCGCGGCATCCAGAGCGCGCAGTCGCAGGTCGAGGCCCGCAACTTCGAGATCCGCAAGAACGTCCTCAAGTACGACGACGTCCTGTCGCGCCAGCGCTCGGTCATCTACGCCGAGCGTCGGCGGGTGCTCCAGGGCGAGGACCTGCACGAGCAGGTGCAGCACTTCCTCACCGACGTGGTCACGGCGTACGTCGACGGCGCCACGTCGTCCGGCACGCCGGAGGAGTGGGACCTCGACTCCCTGTGGACCGCGCTGCGGGCCGTGTACCCGGTGTCGATCACGCCCGAGGACGTGGTCGAGGAGGCCGGCGGCGCCGGGCGCCTCACGCGCGAGATGGTGCTCGACGAGCTGCTCTCCGACGCCCGTGTCGCGTACGAGGCGCGCGAGGAGCAGCTCGGTTCCGCCGCGATGCGCCAGCTCGAGCGCCGGGTCGTCCTCTCGGTCCTCGACCGCAAGTGGCGCGAGCACCTCTACGAGATGGACTACCTCAAGGAGGGCATCGGCCTGCGGGCCATGGCCCAGCGCGACCCGCTCGTGGAGTACCAGCGCGAGGGCTACCAGCTCTTCCAGGCCATGACCGAGGCCATCAAGGAGGAGTCGGTCGGGTACCTGTTCAACCTCGAGGTGCAGGTCCAGCAGCCCGGTACGGCCACGGGTCCGTCGGTCACCACCGCCGGCGCCGCCGCGGCCGCCCAGTCGGCCGCCGCGCAGGCGATCGCGGCGTCGGGCGGTGCGCCCGCCCCCGTGGCTCCGGCCCAGCCCTCGGGCGAGCCGGCCGCGCAGCCGGCTCCGGCGGCTCAGCCGGCTCCGCCCGCGGAGCCCGCGAAGCCGGAGGTGTCGGCGTCGTTCCGTGGCAGCGACGAGCCCGTGCTCGTCGCCAAGGGCCTCGACGCCCCGCAGCGCCCGCAGAACCTGCAGTACACAGCACCCAGCGAGGACGGTTCCACCTCCGTCGCCGGCGACTCGCGCAAGACGCGCCGTGCCCTGCACGGCGAGGCCGCGGCCGCCGAGGCCGACGGCCGGACGTTCCCGGGCACGCCGCGCAACGCCCAGTGCCCGTGCGGCTCGGGCAAGAAGTACAAGGTGTGCCACGGCCTCAACGAGTGACGAGGGCGCGGGTCAGCCGAGCTCGAGGACCGCGACGCGCCACACGCCGCGGCGGGCCTCGAGCCGGACGGCGGCCGCGCGCACGCGGCCGTCGTCGTCGAGCACGACGGTCGCCTCGGCCACGTCCTCGCCGAGGCGGACGAGCCGGACCCGCCGCACGAGCACGGGCCGCGACGGCGTGGACGCCGCCGGGCGCACGCGCCGCGCGAGCCGCGCCCGCTCGGTGAGCTGGTCAAGGACCGTCGGCGTGACCCACCGCGCGAGCTGCCCGGGGCCGCGCTCCCCGCGCAGCACCTCGACCGCGGCCCGCACGACGGAGCAGCACTGCGCCGTCGGGTCGGGCAGCGTAGGTGCGGGCTCGGGCGCGAGCGGCCGGGGCACCGCCTCGTGATCGAGCTCCGTGCGGGCCGCGCCGAGGCGCACGCGCCGGACGCGCGACGGCCGGACCACGTCCAGGCGACGCGCGGGACCCGTGGTGCCGGGCGGTGCGGAGACCCGCAGTCGGGTCGGCCGGGTGGGCGGCGTGGCGGGCCCCGGGCGGGGCGCGGGGTCGGTGAGCGTGGTCATGGATCCTCCGATGGGGCCGTCGCGGCCTGGTGACGGTCGGGTGGGTCAGGCCGGCGCGCGCAGCACCTGGCCGGGAAGGATGAGGTCGGGGTCGTCGCCGATGACGTCCCGGTTGGCCTCGTGCCAGCGCACGACGGCGCGCATCACGTCCGCGTCGGTCGCGTCGTCGCCGAGTGCCGCGCGGGCGAGGTCCCAGAGCGTGTCGCCACGGTGGACGACGACGGTGCCCGCGTCCGCGCCGACGTGCGGCCGTGCCGGGGGATCCGCCGTGGGGCGCTCCGTCGTGGTCGGGAAGGCGGACGTCCGCTCCACCGTGGCGGTTGTGTCGGCGACCGTCGACGGCGTCGGCTGCCACCCGAGGTCGAGCTCCGTCGTCGCGTCGGTCGCCATGTCGGTGGTCACCTCGACCGCCGCGGCCGAGGGCGCCGGCGACGGGTCGGACGCCGCGGCAGGGGTCGCGGCGTGGGCCGCCGCGGGGACGAGCACGAGCCCGGTTCCCACCCCGACCCCCACCGCGGCGCGGGCCAGGCGCTGCACGGCGCCGGGAGCGACGCGTCGCAGCGTCGCCTCGCCGGCGCGCCACGAGCGGCCGAGGCGAGCGGCGCCGACGCACACCAGGGCCAGCACGGCGCTCGCGGCCAGCCATGCCGCGGCGAGCGCGCCGAGCGCCGTCACCCCGAGCTCGACCCAGCGGTCGACGGCCGCCGTGGACGGCGACGCGAGGACGAGTGCCGCGAGCCGCAGCCCCAGCACCCCGGCCGCGGCCGCCGCCGACGCCGCGAGCGCCACCAGGGCGACGACGCTCGAACCGGCTTGGCCGTCTCCTGCGGCGTGACCGTCGGTGCTGCTCATCGATCCTCCATCGTCTCGGTGTGGCACTGATGATGTCCGTTGATGTCGTTTGATGCGACTACGTGCTGCACATTAAACAGACGGCGGTACGGCCTGTCCAGAGGTGGGGCCGATCCGGTGCATGCTGGACCGTCGTCACCACGAGCAGGGAGGACGGGACGTGACGAGCGGGCCGACGCGGTGGGAGCTGCTGTTCGCCGACCTGGAGGCGCGCCTCGCCGCCGAGGAGGCGGCCGAGCGCGAGGGAGCCGTCGCGGAGCTGACGCGGGCCGAGCAGGCGTCCGTCGCGACGACGGACCGCCTGCGCGGCGCGGTCGGCGCGACGCTGCGCCTGGAGCTGCTCGACGGCGAGCTGCTCGACGGTCGGCTGCGTCGGGTCGCCGCGACGTGGCTGCTGCTCGACGGCCACGGCGTCCGGGGACCGGGGCAGCACCTCGTGCCGCTGTCCGCGGTGGCCGGGGTGCTCGGCGCCGGGCGGCACGCCGCGCCGTCGACCGCGCGCACCGACGGCCTGGGGCTGGGCACGGCGCTGCGCGGGCTGCAGCGGGACCGGGTGCGGGTGCTCGTGCGCACGCGGGCGTCGTCGGTCACCGGCCGGATCGCGCGCGTCGGCGCCGACCACCTCGACCTCGACGACGTCGAGCGGCGCGGCGCTCCGCCGCGCCTCGTGCCCTTCTCCGCGCTCCTGCGCGTCAGCGAGGCGTGAGCGCCGCTACAGGTCGCCGGCCTCGATCCGCTGCCGCGTCCGCGCGTACTGGGCCTCGATGTACTCCTCGAGCTTCGTGGCCTCGACCCGCCACACCTTCTTGGGGCCCACCTGGATGGCCGGCAGCTCGCCCGAGCGGACGAGCGAGTACGCCTGCGCCGCGGAGATGTTGAGCATCTCCTGCACGTCGGCGAGGGACAGGAAGCGGCTGGCCATACCAGCAGTGTGACACAGGGCGGACGGTGGGTGCGCTTTGTGCACAGGTGACGGCAGAATGCCTCCGCGGATGCCCGATGATGATGCCTGGCGTCCGCCGGACGTCCGCGTGCCCGACCGACCCTCGGAGGACTGGCGTTGAGCCTCGACCCGCTTCCCGCGCCGACCGCCCCGCGCCTGCGGCGCCCGACCTGGCGCGACCCGCGCCTCGTCGTGGGCGTCGTCATCGTCGCCCTCTCCGTGACGCTCGGCTCCTGGGCCGTGTCGTCCGCCGGCCGCACCGTCCCGGTCTACGCGGCCGCCGGCACGCTCACCCCGGGGGAGCAGGTCGGTCCCGACCGCCTCCGCACCGTGGACGTGCGGCTCGGCCCCAGCACCGACCGGTACCTCCGCGCCGACGAGCCGCTCCCCGACGAGCTCGTCGTGCAGCGGGTCGTCGACGACGGCGAGCTCGTCGCGCGCACCGCGCTCGGCCCGGCCGACGCGGTCGACGCACGGTCGGTGGCCGTGCCCGTCGGCAGCGGCATCTCCGACCGCCTCCGCAAGGGTGCGGTCGTCGACCTGTGGTTCGTCCCCGAGGCGGCGCCCGGCTCGGACGCGGCACCCGGCGAGCCGGAGGCCCTGGTGACGGGCGTCGTCGTCGAGCAGGTCGACGTGGCCGACGCCGGCCTCGTCGTCGCGACGGGCGGCACGCTCCACGTGCTCGTGCCCACGGCCGAGCTGCCTGCCGTCCTGGCGGCGCTCTCCGCGCCGGGCAGCGTGGCCGTCGTCCCCGTGGCGGGCACCTGATGGCCGCGGTCACCGTCCTGTGCGCGGTCCGCGGCGAGGACGAGACCGCGGTGGTCGTCGCGCTCGGCGCGCCCGGCTCGGGCGCGACCGTCACGCGGCGCTGCGGCGACCTCGCCGAGCTGCTCGCCGCCGCGGCCGCGGGGGTCGGCACGGTCGCGGTCGTCTCGGCCGACCTGCCGGGGCTCGACCGCGAGGCCGTCGGCCGCCTGCACCGCGGCGGCGTGCGCGTCGTCGCGCTGTCCGACGGCGCGGCGTCGGCCGACCGGCTCCGCGCCCTCGGCGCCGACGCGGTGCTCGAAGGCCTCGACGAGGCGGCGCTGCTCGACGCCGTCCGGGACACCGCGCCCCTGCGCGACCCGGGCTCGGTGCTCGACGCCGGCACCCCGTTCGGGCTGCCCGGTGCGGTGCGCACGCCGTCGTGGCCCGACGTCGAGGCCGCCCCTGACCGCGCGCCGGGCGCGGTCGTGGCCGTGTGGGGGCCCGTCGGCGCACCGGGACGGACGACCACCGCGGTCGAGCTCGCGGCGGCGTTCGCGGGCATCGGCGGGCGCGGCGGGCGCCGCCGTCGGGGAGCGCGCGGCCGCGAGGCGCCCGCCCCGGCGCCCGCCTCCGCGCTGCTCGTCGACGCCGACACCTACGGCTCGTCGCTCGCGGCGCGCCTCGGGCTGCTCGACGACGCGCCCGGGCTCGCGGCCGCGGCCCGTGCGGCGGGCCAGGGCGCGCTCGACCTGCCGGCGCTGGCCCGCCAGTGCCCCGTCGTCGCGCCGGGGCTGCGGGTCCTCACGGGCATCACGCGGGCCGCGCGGTGGCCCGAGCTGCCGGCCAGCGCGCTCGAGGTCGTGCTCGAACGGGCGCGCGAGCTCGCGGACGTCACGGTCGTCGACTGCGGGCCCGTCATCGAGGCCGACGAGCTGCTCATGTACGACACGCACGCGCCCCAGCGCAACGCCGCGACGCTCGCCGCGCTCCAGGCCGCCGACGTCGTGGTCGTCGTCGGGGCGGCGGACCCCGTCGGCGTGCAGCGGCTCGTGCGCGCGCTCGAGGACCTGCGCGAGGCGCCCGTGCCGGTGAGCGGGCGCGTCGTCGTGGTCGCGAACCGGGTCCGGGCGTCCGCCGTCGGCGCGAAGCCCGACGTCGCGGTGCGGGACGCGCTCGCGCGCTACGCGGGCGTGGAGGACGCGCACGTCGTGCCGGACGACGGCCCCGCGCTCGACGCCGCCGTCCTCGCGGGGCGGTCGCTCGCCGAGCACGCGCCGTCGTCGCCCGCGCGCCTGGCGTTCCTCGAGCTGGCCGACCGCCTGCGCGCCGTGGTGCCCCAGCCCGCCTGACCGGCCAGACTGTGCCCATGCGCATCTACGTGCCCGCGACGCTCGACGAGCTCGGCTCCGCCACCGTCACCGCGACCGGGGCGCGCTGGACGGTCGCGCCGCGCGACGCGCACGCCGTCACCGGCGCCCTCACGGCGGCGCTGCCCGACGAGGACGTCGAGGGGCGCGAGTACGCGGCGTTCCTCGCCGCCGCCCACGACTCGCTCGCGCTCGTCGCCGCCCGCCCCGACGCGCCGCCCGTGCGCGTGGTGGTGTCGCTCGAGGTGCCGGACTCCGCCGTCTCCTACGGCGCGGTCGACGCCCACGACGGGGACGACGCCGCGCCGTCGGCGGTGCGGGTCGTGCGCGAGCTGACGGTGCCGATCGTCGCCGTCCACGTCGACGAGCCCGAGGCCGCGGACGACGTCCGCGCGATGCTCGCCGCGGCCGACGACGACCCGGCGTTCGGCGACGCCCTGCAGCGCATCACCGACCGCGACCTGCTCTGGTACGACGCGACCGAGGTCCACCAGATCCCCCGGCCCCGCCCCTGACCGGTGTGACGGTCAGCCGAGGTAGACCAGCGCCTGGTCGTGCAGGTGGCCGTTGGTGGCGATCGCGTTGCCGCCCCACGGCCCCGGCTCGCCCTCGAGCGACGTGAAGCGCCCGCCCGCCTCGGTGACGATCGGCACGAGCGCGGCCATGTCGTAGACCTCGAGCTCGGGCTCGGCCGCGATGTCGGCCGCGCCCTCGGCCACGAGCATGTACGACCAGAAGTCGCCGTACCCGCGCGTGCGCCACACCTGGCGGGACAGGTCGAGGAAGCCGTTGAGCTTGTCGTGCTCCTCCCAGCCCGTCAGGGAGGAGTAGGAGAACGACGCGTCCGCGAGGGTGCGCACGCCCGAGACCTGCAGGCGCGTCGCCGCGGCGAGCGACTTGCCCGTCCACGCGCCCGACCCGCGCGCGGCCCACCAGCGCCGGCCGAGCGCCGGCGCCGACACGAGACCCATGACGACCTCGTCGCCGTCGGCGAGCGCGATGAGCGTCGCCCACACGGGCACGCCCCGCACGAAGTTCTTGGTGCCGTCGATCGGGTCCACGATCCACCGCCGGGCGCCGCTGCCCGCCGAGCCGTACTCCTCGCCGACGATCGCGTCACGCGTCCGCGCCCGGGCCAGCTGCCCGCGGATGACCTCCTCGGCCGTGCGATCGGCGTCGCTCACGGGCGTGTCGTCGGACTTGCTCTCCACGTGCAGGTCGACCGCCCTGAAGCGGGACATGGTGATCGAGTCGACCTGGTCGGCGATGACGTGGGCCAGGCGCAGGTCGTCCTCGTACGTGCGCACCGGCCCGGCGGGGCTGGGAGAGTGCTGGAAGGAGGCCACGGTCACACGGTATCGGTCCCGGACCCGCACGCGGTGCGCCAGCACGCGGACCGGACCGCGTGTCGCGCCACGGCGCCTGCCGGACGGCGGTCAGTCGGCGGCGGCGCGGGAGGCGAGCAACCGCCGGAACGAGGCGAGCCGGGCGGTGCGCACGGCACGGGTCTCGTCGTCGGGCGAGGCCTCGACCCACTCGTCGAGCGCGCAGTCGGGGGCGTCGTCGAGGTGGGTGCAGCCCCGCGGGCACTCCGCGGCGACGTCGTCGAGGTCCTCGAACGCGGCGAGCACGTGCTCGACCTCGACGTGCGCGAGCCCGAACGACCGCACGCCGGGCGTGTCGATGACCCACCCGTCGTACTCGTCGGCCCCCGGCGCCACGGGCAGCCGGAGCGCGACGGCCGACGTGGACGTGTGCCGCCCGCGCCCCGTGACGTCGTTGACGACGCCGGTCGCGCGGCGCGCGTCGGGCACGAGCGCGTTGATGAGGGTCGACTTGCCGACGCCCGAGTGGCCCACCAGGACGGACGTGCGGCCCCGCAGGCGCTCGCGCACCTCCTCGACCGACGTCGCGTCGTCGCGTCGCGTCACGACGACGTCGACGCCGAGCGGCTCGTACAGCCCGCGCAGGGGAGCGGGGTCGGCCAGGTCCGCCTTGGTGAGGCACAGGAGCACGTCCATGCCGGCGTCGTACGCCGCGACGACGCAGCGGTCGATCATGCCGGTGCGCGGCTCGGGCTGGGCGAGCGCGGTCACGACGACGAGCTGGTCGGCGTTCGCGACGACGATGCGCTCGTAGGGGTCGGTGTCGTCCGCGGTGCGGCGCAGCACCGACGTGCGGTCCTGGATCCGCACGATGCGGGCGAGCGTGCCCTCGGCCCCCGACGTGTCGCCGACGACGTCGACGAGGTCGCCGACGACGACGCGCGTGCGGCCGATCTCGCGCGCCTTCATGGCGACGATCTCGCGCTCGTCGGCCTCGCCCTCGTCGACGACGACGCGGTACCGGCCGCGGTCCACGCCGACGATCAGGCCCGTGACCGCGTCGGCGTGCTCGGGCCGCTGCTTGCTCCGCGGCCGCGACCCGCGCTTCGACGGACGCCCGAAGCGGGCCTCCTCGTCGACGGCGCGGCGCGCCATCAGGCGCCGGCCCCCACGGTCCGTCCGGCCGCGAGCATGCGCTCCCACATCCGGTCGAAGCCGGGCAGCGTCTTCGCGGTCGTGCCGACGTTCTCGACCTGCACGCCCGGGACCCGCAGCCCCAGCACGGCGGCCGACGTCGCCATGCGGTGGTCGGCGTAGGTGCGGAACGTCGCGCCGTGCAGCGGCCGCGGGGTGATGACCAGGCCGTCGCGCGTCTCCTCGCACCGGCCGCCGAGCCGCGTGATCTCCGTCGCGAGCGCCGCCAGGCGGTCCGTCTCGTGCCCGCGAAGGTGCGCGATGCCGCGCAGGCGGCTGGGGGAGTCGGCCAGCGCGGCGAGCGCCGCGAACGTCGGGGCTAGCTCGCCCGCGGCGTGCAGGTCCACGTCGATGCCGTGGATCTCGCCCGTGCCCGTCACCGCGAGGACGCTCGTGCCGTCGTCGGCGGTGTGCTCGACGGTGACCCGCCCGCCCATGCGCTCGAGCAGCTCGGGCACCATGGCGCCCGGCTGGGTGGTCGACGCCGGCCAGCCGGGCACGCGGACGGTCCCGCCGGCCGCGAGCGCCGCCGCGAGGAACGGCGCGGCGTTCGAGAGGTCGGGCTCGACGCGGACGTCGCGGGCCGAGATCGCGCCGGGGGAGACGTGCCAGATGCCGTCGCGCGAGTCGTCGACCGCGACGCCGACCTCGCGCAGCGTCGCGACCGTCATCTCGATGTGCGGCAGGCTCGGCAGGGTGGCGCCGATGTGCCGCAGGGCGAGGCCGTCGTCGAAACGTGGGGCGGCGAGCAGCAGGCCGGAGACGAACTGCGACGACGCCGACGCGTCGACGTCGACGGCGCCGCCGCGCAGCGAGCCCTTGCCGTGCACGGTGAACGGCAGGTGGGACGGGAAGTCGGGGCCGTCTCCGGTGACCTTGACGCCGAGCGCGCGCAGCGCGGCGAGGACGGGAAGCATGGGCCGCACCCGGGCCTCGGGGTCGCCGTCGAACCGCACCGGGCCGTCCGCGAGCGCCGCGACGGGCGGCAGGAACCGCATGACCGTGCCGGCCAGGCCGGTGAAGACGTCGACGTCGCCTCGCACGGGCCCGGGCGTGACGTGCAGGGTGCTCGGCTCGGTGCCCTCGGTGATCTCGGCGCCGAGCGCGCGCAGCGCCGCGATCATGAGGTCGGCGTCGCGGCTGCGCAGGGCGCCGCGCAGGACGCCCGGGCCGTCGGCGAGCGCCGCGAGGACGAGCAGGCGGTTCGTCAGCGACTTGCTGCCCGGGATCTCGACGGTGGCGTCGAGCTCGCCCGGCGCGACCGGGGCCTCCCACGGCGCCTCGGAGGCGGGCGCGGGACTGGTGGCGTCGGGGCTGGCGGGCGCTGGCGTCATGGGCTCCAGGCTAGTGGAGCGGCCGCCCGGTCCGGCGGAGGGTCTCGGGGCGGCGGCGTTCAGCGGCCGACGCCGGCGAGAGCCCGGCGGCTCTCCTTCGCGGCCCGGCGGCCCTGCTTCGCCGCGCGCTGGGCGGCCTTCTCGGCCTTGCGGGCGGCGGCGGAGACCGTGTGGCTCGCGCGGTGCGACACGTCGTGGACCGATCGCTGGGCCGACCGCGCGGAGAGCTGCGCCGAGCGGGCCGCGGCCGCGCTCGCGTGGCTCACGCGGTAGGACAGCCCGGGACGGCCCTCGAGGTCGACGCCCGCGATGACGGTCGCGCCGAGCATGCCGAGGTTCTTGACGAACTTGGCCGTCCTTGCCTCGCGCTCGGCGCCCTTGGCGGTGAACGGCTGGTTGACGACGGCGAGCGGCACGGTGAGAGCCGCGAGCGCGAGCGCCGCGGTGCGCGGCGCCTTGCCCACCGCGAGCGCGATCCCGCAGAGGACGGTCGCGACCCCGTGCGCGCGCACGAGGGTCATGACCTGCGACTCGGTGAGCGGCGACGTGCCGAGGCGCTCGGTGACGAGGGCGGCACCCTCGCGCGCGGCGGCTGCGTGCTCGGCCGGGTTCTTCGCGGCCTGCACGCCGTCGTACACGAACGAGGAGGCCAGCAGGGGCCTGGCGAGACGACGGAGCAGCATGTGCCCACCTTGGCAGACCGCCGCGCGGCTCGCTCCTCGAGCGCCCTACGGTGTGCGCATGGAGGGGGAGGAGCACGGTCCCGGCGGCGTCGCCCGGGCCCAGGAGCTGCTCGAGTCGACCGACGCGTCGGTCGAGGAGATCGCCCGGCTCGTCGGGTTCGGCGCCGCCGCGGTGCTGCGGCACCACTTCGCGCGCACGCTCGGGACCAGCCCCGTCGCCTACCGTCGTCGGTTCGCGTGCCGCGACGAGATGGCGTCCTGACGCCGAGGGAATGTCGCAGGCGCCGCACCGGTTGCACCCAGACGTGGAAGCCTGCCTCGACCGACCCGCGACGCCCGCACCCGCCGTGCGGCTGTTCGCCGTCCCCGACGACCTCGGCCTGTCCACGGCCGGCCGTTCGGCGCACGAGGGGTGGGCCGCAGGGCTAGGCTCGACAGCGATGAGCCAGAACATGTCGCCCGAACCCGCGGACGAGGCCGGCGACGAGCCGACGCCCGTCGACGAGGTCGGCGAGGACACCGACCGGGCCCCCGACGGGGAGGACCCGGCGGCCCGCGCCGCCCGCTTCGAGGCGGACGCCCTGCAGTACCTCGACCAGCTCTACTCGGCCGCGCTGCGCATGACGCGCAACCCCGCCGACGCCGAGGACCTGGTCCAGGAGACGTTCACCAAGGCGTTCGCGGCCTTCCACCAGTACCGGCCGGGCACCAACCTCAAGGCCTGGCTGTACCGCATCCTGACCAACACGTTCATCAACAGCTACCGGAAGAAGCAGCGGGAGCCGCAGCAGTCCCAGACCGAGGAGGTCGAGGACTGGCAGATCGCCCGCGCCGCGTCGCACACCTCGCAGGGCCTGCGCTCCGCCGAGGCCGAGGCGCTCGACCGGCTGCCGGACTCCGACGTCAAGCGGGCGCTCGCGGAGCTGCCCGAGGACCGGCGCATGGTCGTGTACTACGCGGACGTCGAGGGCTTCCCTTACAAGGAGATCGCGGAGATCATGGGAACGCCGATCGGGACGGTGATGTCCCGGCTGCACCGCGGGCGCCGGCAGCTGCGCGAGCTGCTCGCGGACTACGCCGAGCAGCGGGGACTGGTGGCGACGCGCGGAGGGACCACGTCATGACCGACAGCCTCGGGAACGAGTCGGAGGCGTCCGTGATCACGCCCATCCCCCACGACACGCAGGGCGAGTCCGAGTGCGAACACGCCCTGTCCCACCTCTACGAGTACCTCGACTCGGAGATGACGCCCGAGGACGAGCAGCGCATGCGCGCCCACGTCGCCCACTGCTCGCCGTGCCTGGCGGAGCTGAGCGTCGAGGAGCTCGTCAAGCAGCTCGTCAAGCGTTCCTGCGCGGAGCGCGCGCCGGCGGCGCTGCGGCTGCGCATCCACGAGCAGCTCACCGTCATCGCCGCGAACGGCGTCTGACGCACGAAGGGCCGGACCCCTGTACGGGGTCCGGCCCTTGGTGTTCTCGGCGTCGTCAGGCGTTCGGACGCTTGCCGTGGTTCGCGGCCTTGCCCTTGCGGGCACGGCGCTTGTTGCCGCGCTTGCTCATGGTTGTCTCCTCACGAAGAGTGGACGAGGGGTCGACACATGGTCCCACACCAGCGGGCCTGGTCCGGAATCGGCCGGCCCGGACGAGACGTGAACGTGAGGAGCACGGATGAGCACCGAGTCCTGGGTGGTCGCCGCCCCGCAGAAGATCGACGTCGCCGGGGTCACGGAGGTTCGCCTCCGCCTCGTCGAGGGCCGCGCCGAGACGGTGACCGACGACGCCGCGAGCGGCGTCCGCGTCGAGGTCGTCGAGGTCGGCTCGCGCCCGCTCCAGTTGGTGCGCGAGGGCGGCGTCCTGCGGGTCGGCTACGACGGGGTCCGGATCCAGGGGTGGGTCGACCGGCTGCGCGGCGGCAGCCAGGACGCGGAGCGCGCCGTCGTGCGCGTCGTCGCGCCGCCGTCCGTTCGGCTCGACGTCGGCACGGTCGGCGCCGTCGCGGACGTCACCGGCGCCGAGGGCGCCCGGGTCAAGACCGTCACCGGTGCGATCCGCACCTCGGGCACCTCCGGCGCGCTGTCGCTGCGCACCATCTCGGGCGACGTCGCCGCGACCGGCCACGTGGGCGACGTGTCCGTCTCGATCGTCTCGGGCTCGCTCGCCGTCGAGGGCACGCTCGGGCGCGTCACGGTGTCGACCGTCTCGGGGCCGGTCGCGATCACGGCGCGGGGGAGCGTGCCCCTCGTCGACCTCAAGAGCGTGTCCGGCCCCGCCCAGGTGCGGCTCGACGTCGGCACCCCGGTCAACCTGCGCGTGCGCGGCGTCTCCGGCCAGGCGATCCTCGACGGCGCCGCGCTGCCGAGCCAGGGCCGCACGCTCGCCGTCGACCACGCCGACGCGCCCGTCGAGGGCCGCGCGCCCGCGTACGTGTCGGCCGCCGTCACGACCGGCACCGTGTCCGTCAGCCGCGGCTGACGGCCCCGTCCGGCTCCCGCCGCCCGACGCCCGACCCTGGAGGACGCGTGCACGTCGCCGAGCTGCTCACCGACGCCTACGGCCGGATCGCCGAGGAGGTCGCCGCCGTCCTCGACGACGCCTCGTCCGAGCTGCTGTCCTACCGCCCCGACCCGGCGGCCAACACGGTCGCCTGGCTCGTGTGGCACCTCACGCGCGTCCAGGACGACCACGTCTCCGACGTCGCGGGGACGGAGCAGGTCTGGACGTCGCGCGGCTGGGTCGAGCGGTTCGCACTGCCGTTCGGGGTCCGCGCCACCGGGTACGGGCAGTCCGCCGAGGAGGTCGCGGCGGTCCGCGTCGAGGCCGACCTGCTCCGGGGGGTACCACGAGGACACGCACGCGGCGACGCTGCGCTTCCTCGAGGGGCTCGTGCCCGAGGACCTCGACCGGGTCGTCGACACGTCGTGGGACCCGCCCGTGACGCTCGGCGTGCGCCTCGTGAGCGTGCTCGCCGACGACCTGCAGCACGTCGGCCAGGCCGCCTACCTGCGCGGCCTGGCCCGACGCGCGGGGCTCTGAGCGCGCGCTACTCGTCGGACGGCAGGCCGAGCCAGGAGTGCCAGCCGGTGTGCAGCACGAGCCACGCCATGAGGCCGTAGCCCGCCTGCCCGGGGTAGGTGCTGCCGTTGGTCGCGAGGTCGGCGAGCCACTGCTCGTGCTGGGCGAGCGGCGTGTACGTGTCGACGTAGGGCACGCGGCGCCGGCTCGCGACGTCGGCGAACGCCGCCGACAGCTCCGCGATGCGCTCGCCGTCCTCGGGGCGACCCGGCGGGGGACCGACGACGAACGCCGGGATCCGGCTCGAGTCCGCCACGTCGAGGATGTTGGCGAGGTTGAGGCGCGAGCGCGCGACCGAGAGACCGGAGTCGACGTCGTGCCGCCCGAGCGCCACGACGAGCCGGTTCTCGCAGTCCTGCTCGGGGCCGAACCGCGACTCCGTCTCGGCCTGCCAGCGCGCGCCGAGGGCCGACGTCGTCTCCCCGGGCACCGCGAGCGTGAACGTCATCGCCGGGCGGTCGAACCGCGTGCGGGCCATGACCCGGCCGGTCCAGCCGAGCGCACGGGCGTCACCGACGCCCACGCTGAGCTCGTCGCCGACGACGCAGATGCGCACCTCGCGTCCTGCCACGGACCTCTCACCGCCCCTTGCTCGAACTTGCGCCGCCATTGTCGGACACGGCGGCCGTCGCCGACCGGATCCCACGCCGTGGTCCTCGGCCGCGCGGGCGATCGGGCCCAGCCCGGAACATACCGCGAGCCGGGCCCGTCGACCCGTCGGAGCAGGGCTCAGAGGAGGGTGATGCCCCAGCGGACCTCGTGCTCGTCGCCGGCGGCCAGGCGCACGAGGCGGTCGCCCGAGTTGAACGCGTCCGCGTAGCAGCTCATCGGCTCCGCCGCGAGACCCATGCGCTCGTGCTGCGCGATGTGGTCGGCCGTGCAGACCTGGAAGCAGTCCATCGACTCGTCCATCCACACCGCGGGCGTGCGGCCGTCGGGGCACCCGAGACGGATCCACGCCCGGCCGTCGGCGTCGCGGACCGGGTCGGTCCAGGCGTCGTCGAGGTCGAGGCCGCGCAGCGGACGCGTCTCGCGCAGGTCGTAGTCGCCCTGGACCGGTTCGGTGCCCGTCGGCAGCAGCCGGTCGTCGACCGTGACGTGCGTGGCGGCGTCGACCCGCACCGTGCACTCGTCGAGGTCGGCGCCGCCCGTGGACAGCCACGGGTGGAAGCCGACGCCGTACGGCGCGGTGCCCGCGCCGACGTTGCGCGTGCGGACCGTGATCGTCAGGCCGTCGGGGCCGAGCGCGTACGTCGCGCGCGTGACGACCTGGAAGGGCCATCCCTTCTGCGCCGGCAGCGCGAGCTCGAGCGTGACCGCGTCGTCGGCCGTCTCGACCGCGGTCCACCGCTGCCAGCAGGCCAGGCCGTGCAGGGCCGTGCCGCGCGACGGCTCGGAGATCGCCAGCTGCTGCTCCTCGCCGTCGACGGTGTACACGCCGTCGCGCAGGCGGTTCGGCCAGGGCACGAGGACGGCGCCGTTGTACACGGGCGCGTGCTCGTCCTCGGCGAAGGGGACGAGGACCTCGCGGCCGCCGACGGTGTACTCGCGGATCATGGCGCCGACCTCGGTGATCGTGGCGCGCTGGTCGCCCGAGGAGATGCGGTGCTGGACCCCCGACGGCGCGGGGATCGTCTGGGAGGTGTTCACGCTCACACCGTAGTCGGAGAGCCGAAGTCGTGCGCTCGACGTAGCGTAGGAGGGTTGACCCCCTGGACTGGAGGAACGATGGAACAACGGGTGCTCGGCCGGACCGGCCGGATGGTGTCGGTCGTCGGCCTGGGAACCTGGCAGCTCGGGGCCGACTGGGGCGAGGTGAGCGACGCCGACGCGCGTGCCGTCCTGGAGGCGTCGCTCGAGGCCGGCGTCACGTTCTTCGACACGGCGGACGTCTACGGTGACGGCCGCAGCGAGCAGCTGATCGGTGCCTTCCTCGCCGACCACGCCGACGCCGGCATCACCGTCGCCACGAAGATGGGCCGCCGCGTCGACCAGGTGCCCGAGAACTACGTTCTCGAGAACTTCCGCGAGTGGACCGACCGGTCGCGCCGCAACCTCGGCGTGGACCGGCTCGACCTCGTGCAGCTCCACTGCCCGCCCACCGCCGTCTACTCGCAGGACGAGGTGTTCGACGCGCTCGACACCCTCGTGGCCGACGGCGTGACGGCCGCGTACGGCGTGAGCGTCGAGACGGTCGACGAGGCGCTCGCCGCGATCTCGCGGCCCGGCCTCGCGACCGTGCAGATCATCCTCAACGCCTTCCGGCTCAAGCCGCTCGAGAAGGTGCTCCCCGCGGCGTCCGACGCCGGCGTCGGGATCATCGCGCGCGTCCCGCTCGCCTCCGGCCTGCTGTCCGGGCGGTACACGAAGGACACGACGTTCCCCGAGACGGACCACCGGAACTACAACCGCAACGGCGAGTCGTTCGACGTCGGCGAGACGTTCTCCGGCGTGCCGTTCGAGGTCGGCGTCGAGGCGGCCGCGGAGTTCACCGAGCTCGTGCGGACGACGCTGCCCGAGCTCACGCCCGCGCAGGCCGCGATCGCGTGGGTGTGGCAGCAGCCCGGCGTCTCGACGGTCATCCCCGGCGCCCGCACCCCCGAGCAGGCACGGCTCAACGCCGCCGCCGGCTCCGCGCGCGTCCTCGGCCCGCTGTTCACGTCCGGCGTGCGCGAGATCTACGAGGGCACGATCAAGGAGCACGTCCACGACCGCTGGTGACCCTCCGCGGACTCCCGCGAGGTAGCGCGCTACCTCGCGCAAGGATGCGCTACCTCGCGAAAGAACGCGCTACCTCGCGCAAGGACGCGCTACCTCGGCGGACGACGGAGCCCCGCTCGCGCGGTGCGCGGGCGGGGCTCCGTCGTGTCCGGTGTCAGCGGCTGCGGGTGAACGCCTGCTCGATGAGCACGGCCTGCTCCTCCTTGTGCCGCTTCGCGGTGCCGGCGGCGGTCGACGCCGAGGCGGGCCGCGAGACGACGCCGACGCGCGGGAGGTCGTCCGGCAGGTTGAGGTGCAGGAACCACCAGGCGCCCTGGTTCTCGGGCTCGTCCTGGACCCACACGACCTCGGCGTTCGGGAACTTCGCGAGCTCGTCGCGGATCTGCTGCTCGGGCAGCGGGTAGAGCTGCTCGAGCCGGACCAGGGCGATGCGGTCGTCCTGACGCTTGATCCGCTCGGCCAGGAGGTCGTAGTACACGCGACCCGTGCACAGCAGGACGCGGTCGACCTTCGCCGGGTCGATCGAGCCGTCCGCCACGCCCTGGTCGCCGAGCAGCGGCTCGAACGTGCCGGTCGTGAAGTCCTCGACGCTCGACGCCGCGGCCTTGAGGCGCAGCAGCTGCTTCGGCGTGAAGACGACGAGCGGGCGGCGCGGACGCTGGTACGCCTGCTTGCGCAGCAGGTGGAAGTACGACGCGGGCGTCGACGGCTGGGCGATGGTCATGTTGTCCTCGGCGGCGAGCTGCAGGAAGCGCTCGACGCGGGCGGACGAGTGGTCCGGGCCCTGGCCCTCGTACCCGTGCGGCAGCAGCATGACGACCGACGAGTACTGGCCCCACTTCTGCTCGGCCGACGAGATGAACTCGTCGATGATCGTCTGGGCGCCGTTGACGAAGTCGCCGAACTGCGCCTCCCACAGCACCAGGGCATCGGGCCGCTCGACCGAGTAGCCGTACTCGAAGCCGAGCGCCGCGTACTCGCTGAGCGACGAGTCGTAGACCCAGAACTTGGCCTGGTCGCCCGACAGGTACAGCAGCGGCGTCCACTCGGCACCCGTGTTCCGGTCGTGGAGCACGGCGTGGCGCTGGACGAACGTGCCGCGGCGCGAGTCCTGGCCGGCCAGGCGGACGGGCGTGCCCTCCATGAGGAGCGAGCCGAACGCGACGAGCTCGCCGAAGCCCCAGTCGATGCCGCCCTCCTTGGCCATGAGCTGGCGCTTCTCGAGCAGCGGCATGAGCTTCGGGTGGACCGTGAAGCCCTCGGGCGGGGTGACGTGCACCTCCCCGACGCGCTCGAGGACCGAGTGCGGGATCGCCGTCTTCCAGCCGACCATCGTGCCGGCGTCGGCCCGCTGCGACTCGGGCCGCTCCAGGCCGGCGATCTCCTCCGTGCCCTCCGGGACGGTGTACGCGCCGGACTTGGTCTCGGTGAAGACGCGCTCGAGCTGGGCCTGGTAGTCCTTGAGCGCCTGCTCGGCCTCCTCGACCGTGATGTCGCCGCGCGCCACGAGGTTCTTCGTGTAGAGCTTGCGGACCGACTGCTTGGCCTCGATGAGGTTGTACATGAGCGGCTGCGTCATCGACGGGTCGTCGCCCTCGTTGTGGCCGCGGCGGCGGTAGCAGATCATGTCGATGATCACGTCGCGGTCGAACTGCTCGCGGTAGGCGAAGGCGAGCTCGGCCACGCGCACGCACGCCTCGGGGTCGTCGCCGTTCACGTGGAACACCGGGATCTGGAAGCCCTTGGCGACGTCCGTCGCGTACGTCGTCGAGCGCGACGACGACGGGCCGGTCGTGAAGCCGACCTGGTTGTTGATGATCACGTGGATCGTGCCGCCCGTGCGGTACCCGCGCAGTTGCGACAGGTTCAGCACCTCCGGCACGACGCCCTGCCCGGCGAACGCGGCGTCGCCGTGGATGAGGATCGGCAGCACCGAGAAGCCGTCGCCGCCCAGGTCGATGCGGTCCTGCTTGGCGCGCACGATGCCCTCGAGCACCGGGTCGACCGCCTCGAGGTGCGACGGGTTCGCCGCGAGGTAGACCTTCGTCGTCGCGCCCGACTCGGCCGTGAACACGCCCTCGGTCCCGAGGTGGTACTTCACGTCGCCGGAGCCCTGGACGCTCTTCGGGTCGAGCTGGCCCTCGAACTCCTTGAAGATCTGGGCGTAGCTCTTGCCCGCGATGTTGGCGAGCACGTTGAGCCGGCCGCGGTGCGCCATGCCGATGCCGACCTCGTCGAGGCCGTTCTCGGCCGCCTTCGACAGGATCGCGTCGAGCAGCGGGATGACCGACTCGCCGCCCTCGAGCGAGAAGCGCTTCTGGCCGACGTACTTGGTCTGCAGGAACGTCTCGAACGCCTCGGCCGAGTTGAGCCGGCGCAGGATGCGCAGCTGGTCCTCGCGCGGCGTGCGCGCGTAGCCGGACTCGAGCCGGTCCTGGAGCCACTTGCGCTGCGCCGGGTCGGAGATGTGCATGTACTCGACGCCGATCGAGCGGCAGTACGAGTCGCGCAGCAGACCGAGCGTCTCGCGCAGCGTCGCCTTCTGCTTGCCGCCGAAGCCGCTGACCGGGAACGTGCGGTCCAGGTCCCACAGCGTCAGGCCGTGGTTCTGGATGTCGAGGTCCGGGTGCTTGCGCTGGCGGTACGCGAGCGGGTCGGTGTCGGCCATGAGGTGGCCGCGCGAGCGGTAGGAGTGGATGAGCTCGGCGATGCGGGCGGGCTTGGCGGCCTCGACGTCGGCGTCCGTGGTGTTGTCGCGCACCCAGCGCACGGGCTCGTACGGCACGCGCAGCGCCGCGAAGACCCGGTCGTAGAAGCCGTCGAGGCCGAGCAGCTTGTTGGCGAGGATCTTGAGGAACTCGCCGGACTGTGCGCCCTGGATGATCCGGTGGTCGTAGGTCGACGTGATCGTCATGACCTTCGACACGCCCATGCGCGCGAGCTGCTCCTCGGAGGCGCCCGCGAACTCGGCGGGGTAGTCCATGGCGCCGACGCCGATGATCGTGCCCTGGCCCTGCATGAGGCGCGGCACCGAGTGCACCGTGCCGATGCCGCCGGGGTTCGTCAGCGAGATCGTCGTGCCGGCGAAGTCCTCGACGGTGAGCTTGCCGGCGCGGGCCTTGCGGACGAGGTCCTCGTACGCGGCCCAGAAGCCGGCGAAGTCGAGCTCGTCGGCCTTCTTGATGCTCGGCACGAGCAGCTGTCGCGAGCCGTCGGGCTTGGCCAGGTCGATCGCGAGGCCGAAGCCGACGTGGGCGGGCTGCACGATGCCGGGCTTGCCGTCGACGAGCTGGTAGTGCGCGTTCATGACCGGCATGTCGGCGAGCGCCTCGACCAGCGCGAACCCGATGAGGTGCGTGAACGAGATCTTGCCGCCGCGGCCGCGCGCGAGGTGGTTGTTGATGACGATGCGGTTGTCCACCATGAGCTTGGCGGGCACCGCGCGCACCGAGGTCGCGGTCGGGACCTCGAGCGAGGACTCCATGTTGGCGACGACGCGCGCGGCCGGGCCGCGCAGCTTCTGGACCACGTCGGTCGCCCGGTCCTCGTCCGTCCGCGGCGTCTGGCGCGCGACCTCGGCGTACGGGGCCGTCGCAGGCTGGGCCTCGGCGACGGGGCGGGTGTCGACCGGCTCCGCCGCGCTCGCCGTCGGGTCCGCGGGGACCGGGGCGGGGCGCACGGGCTGCGCCTCCTCGGCGGCGGCGGTGCCCGCCGTCGAGCGGCCCTGGCCGCGCGGCGCCGCGGGCGTCGACTCGACCGCGGCGGGGGCCTGCGTGTCGGGCGCCTGCTGCGCGGGCGCCGAGGGCGCCGGCTGGCCCGACGCCGGCTCGCCGGACGCCGCGGGCTCCGACGCGCCGTCGGACCCCTCCCGCGACTCGGCCGGCGTGTAGTCGGCGAAGAAGTCCCACCACGCGGGGTCCACCGCGTTCTTGTCCTTGAGGTACTGCTCGTAGAGCTCGTCGACGAGCCACTCGTTGGCTCCGAACGACGCGCTCGCTGCGCTGATCGACTCTGAACCAGCCTTCGGGGACACCACGCGCGGATCGCCCACTTTCACCACATTGCTACGTCGGATCTGTGCCGTTGCCCGTCGGATCGGGCAAAGTCCAGCCTATGCCCTCGGGCGCGCCCCGCAGCGGCGCGCCGCCGCGCCAGTCCTCGCGGTGATTGGCCGTTGGACACCTACTGCGCGCGCCGGGTAATAGACGGGGAAACGACACGTCGACGTTGCGTCGAGCGGCGTCATGCGCTGTCCACGACCGCGCGACGCCGACGTTGCGGTGTGACGGATCTCACGTTCCGGACGGGCGCTGCGACGCCGTCTCAGGCGTCCGACTCGGTCGTGACACCGGGTGCCGGGCGCGCGACGGCGGGCAGCGTCACGCGCATCGTGGCCCCGCGGGTCGTGTCGGCGACCTCGACGTGACCGCCGTGGAGGTCGACGGCCCAGCGCACGATCGCGAGCCCGATGCCCGTCCCGCCGCTCGCGGACCCGGAGTGCACGCGCGTCGCCGACGAGCCGCGCGCGAACCGCTCGAAGATGCGCTCGCGGTCCTCGGGCGCGATCCCCGGTCCCTCGTCGCTGACCTCGATGACGACGGTGTCGTCGACCGGGTAGGCGTCGAGCCGGACCGTGCCGCCGTGCGGCGAGTGGCGGATCGCGTTCTGCAGCAGGTTGGTCACGACCTGGCGCAGCCGCTCGGCGTCGGCCTCGAGGCTGAGGTCGGGCGGCGTGACGTCGACGACGTAGCTCAGGCCCTTGCCGGCGTCGACCATCGACACGGCCTGCGCGCACTCCTCGAGGAAGTCGCCCACCGCGACGTCGCTCAGCACGAGCGCCGAGGCGCCCGCCTCGACGCGCGACAGGTCGAGCAGGTACGTCACGAGCCGGGTCAGCCGCTCGGTCTGCTCGAGCGCGAGCTCGAGCGACGCCTTGGTCGGCTCGGTGACGCCGTCGACCATGTTCTCGAGCTGGGCCTGCAGGGCCGCGACGGGCGTGCGGAGCTCGTGCGACACGTTCGCGATGAGTTCGCGGCGGATCTTGTCGCTGTTGTGCAGGTCGGCGGCCATCATGTTGAAGGCCTCGGCGAGCTGGCCGACCTCGTCCCGGCTCGTGGCGCGCACCCGGATCGAGTAGTGGCCGTCGGCCATCGCCTGGGCCGCGGCCGTCATGTCGCGCAGGGGCGAGGTCATGCCGCGCGCGAGGAGCTGCGTGAGCACGAGCGACAGGAAGATCGCGAGCGGGAAGGTCCGCGTCGGGCCGAGCTCGTTGCGCAGCCCGACCCAGGTGATGAGCACCGCGAACGTCACGGTCGCGACGACGAGGACGCCGAGCTTGGTCTTGATCGACCGGACCGGGTCCAGGGGGCGCACGTCCGGCAGCCGGCGGTGCTCCTTGCGGGCCTTGCCCTGCGGGCCGTGCGGCTCGCGCACGTCAGCCTGCCGGCGGCTCGAAGGCGTACCCGACGCCGTGCACGGTGCGGATGAGGTCCGCCCCGAGCTTGCGGCGCAGCGCCTTGATGTGCGAGTCGACGGTGCGCGTCCCGCTCGCGTCCGCCCAGTCCCACACCTCGGCGAGCAGCCGCTCGCGCGTGAGGACGGTCTTGGGGGAGCTCGCCAGCATGACGAGCAGCTCGAACTCGGTCGGCGTGAGGTGGACCTCCTCGCCGCCCCGGTGCACCCGGCGCTGGGCGCGGTCGATCGTCACGTCTCCCATGACGATCGGCGGGTCGGCCGGCGCGGTGACGACGACCTGGGCCGCCCGCTCGACCCGCCGCAGCAGCGCCTTCACGCGCGCGACGAGCTCGCGCATGGAGAACGGCTTGGTCATGTAGTCGTCCGCGCCGACGCCGAGCCCGACGAGCATGTCGGTCTCGTCGTCGCGGGCCGTGAGCATGAGGATCGGCACGGGGCGCTCGGCCTGGATGCGTCGCGTCACCTCGAGCCCGTCGATGCCGGGCAGCATGACGTCGAGGACGACGGCGTCGGGCTGGAGCCGGGCCGCGGCGTCGACGCCCGAGAGGCCGTCGCGCGCGACCTCGACGCGCCAGCCCTCCGCCGACAGTCGCTGCGCGATCGCGGTGGCGATCGCCGGCTCGTCCTCCACGACGAGCACGGTCGCGCTCTGCTGTCCGGCGACGGCCGGGCCGGAGCCGCCGGCCGCTGCAGGGGGAGTGGTCGTCATGGGCCCATCTTGCACCGCGGACCTGGGGACGCGCTGTGCACACGCTGTCCGGCGACGAGCCCGGGCCCCCGGCGTTACGATCGGTGCCACGATGGACGACAGCCGATATACCAGCCTTTCCTGCCGGATCGTCACCCTGCGAGGCCTCGCGTGCTAGGCGACGTCCTGATGATCGCCCTCGGTGTGGCGCTCACCGCCGGCACCGCCGTCTTCGTGGCGAGCGAGTTCTCGCTCGTGACGCTCGACCCGGCCGTCGTCGGCGGCGACGACGAGGAGGGCGACAGTCCCTCGCCCGGCAGGAGGCGCCCGTCGGACCGACGGGACCGCGCCGTCCGCGCCGGGCTCAAGCACCTGTCGACCGAGCTGAGCTCGGCGCAGGTCGGCATCACGATCACCACGATCCTGCTCGGGTACACCGCGCAGCCCGCGCTGCTGTCCCTGTTCGACGCCGCGTTCGCCGCCACGCCGCTCGGCCGCGGCCTGTCGGGCGTGCTGGCGGGCGTCCTGTCGCTCGTCGTCGTCAACGGCTTCTCGATGCTCTTCGGCGAGCTGATCCCCAAGAACTACGCCCTGTCGACGCCGTACACGACGGCGCGGGCCGTCGTGCCCGTGCAGCGCGTCTTCACCACGGCGTTCCTCCCGCTCATCCGGGCGCTCAACGGGTCCGCCAACGCGCTGCTGCGACGCATGGGCGTCGAGCCGCGCGAGGAGCTGTCCGGCGCGCGCTCGCCCCAGGAGCTGCTGTCCCTCGTGCGCCGCTCGGCGCAGGAGGGCACGCTCGAGCAGTCGGTGGCGACCCTGCTGACCAACTCGATCGAGCTGCACGAGCTCAGCGCGCGCGACGTCATGACCGACCGCACCCGCATGGTCGTCGTCGAGCGCGACACGACGGCCGAGGAGGTCGTGGCGCTCGCCCGCCGCACCGGCCACTCGCGGTTCCCCGTCATCGGGGACGACCGGGACGACGTCGTGGGCCTGGTGCACCTGCGCCGCGCCGTCAGCGTCCCGTACGAGAAGCGCGCCGAGGTGCCCGCCGCCGCGCTCATGGACGACGCGCCGCGCGTCCCCGAGACCGTGAGCCTCGGCCCGCTGCTCGTCGAGCTGCGCTCGCTGGGCCTGCAGATGGCCGTCGTCGTCGACGAGTACGGCGGCACGTCGGGCATCGTCACGCTCGAGGACGTCGTGGAGGAGCTCGTGGGCGACGTCGCGGACGAGCACGACCGCCGTCGCGCGGGCGCCGTCCGCAGCGCCGACGGCTCCTGGGTCGTGCCGGGCGTGCTGCGCCCCGACGAGCTCCAGGAGACGACCGGCCTCGTCGTCCCCGAGGGTCCCGCGTACGAGACGCTCGGCGGGCTCGTCATGGCCGAGCTCGGCCGCGTGCCCGACGTCGGCGACTCGGTCCGGGTCGACGACGTCGTCCTGCGGGTCGAGGCGATGGAGGGCCGGCGCGTCGAGAGGCTCCGGGTGCAGGCCGCCGACGACGCCGACGCCCCCGGCGCGGAGGTGGCGCGATGAGCACGACGACCGCTCTCGTCGTCGGCCTGCTGCTCCTGGCGGGCAACGCCTTCTTCGTCGGCGCCGAGTTCGCCGTCCTGTCGGTGCGCCGCAGCACGATCGAGCCGCGCGCCGAGGCCGGCGAGCGCCGGGCCAAGATCGTCCTGTGGGCCATGGAGCACGTCTCGCTCATGCTCGCGTGCGCCCAGCTCGGCATCACCGTGTGCTCGACGGGTCTCGGCATCGTCGCCGAGCCGGCGCTCGCGCACATGCTCGAGGGGCCGTTCCACACGCTCGGCGTGCCCGAGCAGCTCGTCCACCCCGTCGCGATGGTCATCGCGCTCGCGATCGTCGTGTACCTGCACGTGGTGCTCGGCGAGATGGTCCCGAAGAACCTCGCCGTGGCGGGGCCGGAGGCGGCCGCGCTGTGGTTCGCGCCGCCGCTCGTGCTCTTCGCCCGCGTGATCCGGCCCGTCATCGTGGCGCTCAACTGGGTGGCCAACCATGCGGTGCGGCTCACCGGCGTCGAGCCCAAGGACGAGGTCGCCTCGGCGTTCACGGCCGAGGAGGTGCAGTCGATCGTCGAGCACTCGCAGGCCGAGGGGTTGCTCCAGGACGAGCACGGCCTGCTCACGGGTGCCATCGAGTTCTCGTCGCGCACCGCGGGCGAGGTCATGGTGCCCGTCGGCGAGCTCGTCACGGTCGGCGTGGGCGTGACGCCCGACGACGTCGAGCACCTCGTCTCGCGTACGGGCTTCAGCCGGTTCCCGGTCGTCGGGCCGGGCGCCAGCGGCGCTGACGAGCTCGTCGGATACCTGCACCTCAAGGACGTCCTGTACGCGACGAACGGCGACCGGTTCGACCCCGTGCCGTCGTGGCGGGTGCGCGCGCTCGCGTCCGTGCACCCCGACGCCGAGGTGGAGGACGCGCTGCGGGCGATGCAGCGCACCGGCGCGCACCTCGCGCGCGTCGAGGGGCCCTCGGGCGTGGTCGGCGTGGTGTTCCTCGAGGACATCCTCGAGGAGCTCGTCGGCGAGGTGCGCGACGCCATGCAGAGGCGTCGCCCGCCGGTGTGAGCCCGCGGCGCGCTAGCAGAGGTCCGGGCGGTTCGCCACCAGGGGACTTGGCCGTGGCGCCGGTCCCCGTTATGGTTCCGTGACGGGCCGCCGATCGGCGGCCCGGTGTGCGAGGTACGGAGGTGTCGTGGAGGCGAGCCCGCAGGGCGACGACCGGCCACTCGCCTCCCGTCGCGCGATGCGCGAGGCGGAGCGCGCCCGCAGCGGCCGCAAGCCGCGCAAGCGCCCCGCGCCGGCGCACGCCGCGGCCTCCCCGGGCCAGAGGTGGGCCACCCGGCTGACGGTCCTCGGCTCGCTCGCCGCCGCCACCATCGCCGTGCCGCTCGGCGGCGACGACGCCGCCGTCGGGGACGAGTCGCCGTTCGCGCTCGACACGAGCCCGCAGGGTCCCACGACGCTCGAGGTGCTCCGCCAGCCCGGCCCGCCTCCGCGCACCTCCGCGGCCATCGCGGCCGAGGTGCGCGACTCGCGCGTGACGGTCGCGGCCAGCCGCTCGTCCGAGCGCGACCCGCTGCCCGGCTGCGACCCGGACGCCCCGGTCGAGGGCAGCAACGGCCGCCTGGCCGACCACTCGCTGTGCGCCCTGTGGCAGGAGGGGGAGCGGCTGCGCCCCGACGCCGCCGTCGCGCTCAGCGCGCTCAACGAGGCGTTCCGCGCCCGCTTCGGTCGCAACCTGTGCCTCGTGGACAGCTACCGCTCGCTCGCCTCGCAGTACTCGGTCAAGGCGAGCCGCGGCTACCTCGCCGCGACCCCGGGGCGCTCCATGCACGGGTGGGGCCTGGCGATCGACCTGTGCTCCAAGGAGACGGGCAACGCCGAGGTGTACCGCTGGCTGTGGGAGAACGGCCCCGCGTACGGGTGGGAGAACCCGCCGTGGGCGCAGCGCGGCGGCAGCGGCAAGTACGAGCCGTGGCACTTCGAGTACCGGCCGGGCGTCGAGGAAGTCTCCTACTGGCACTGACGCCGAGGCCGGGCGCCGAGGTGAGGCGGGGCCGGCGGGGCTAGGCTCGCGAGCATGTCGACGGACTACTCCGACTTCGAGTTCGAGCGCCGCTTCCTGGTCCGCGAGCTGCCGGACCAGTTGCGCGACGCGCCGTCGCTCGTCGTGCAGTCGTACTACCTGTCCGACGGCGGGTACGCGCTGCGCGTGCGCGTGCAGGCGACCGACGTCGAGGCGCGGCTCGACGCCGAGAGCGACCCGCGCATGGTGCTCGACGCGTACCGCGACAAGGTCGACTTCGCCGCCGTCACGGTCAAGGGCCCCTCGGCCGGCGGCACGCGCTACGAGGCGGAGCGCGAGCTCGACCCGCTCGTCGCCGTCGAGCTGGTCGCACGCGGCGGGGCCCGCGTGCTCAAGACGCGCTACGCCGCGTGGCTCGGAGCGGACGGCTGGTCCCTCGACGTCTTCGGCAGCGGGAACCACCCGCTCATCGTCGCCGAGTGCGAGCGGTCGAGCCCGGTCACCGAGCTGCAGATCCCCGACTTCTGCGTCACCGAGCTCACGGACGACCGCCGCTTCTCCAACGAGTCGCTCGCCGTGCACCCGTACCGCGAGTGGTCGGCCCGGTACGCGGCCGAGCTCGCGGCGTCGGGTCCCCGGTTTCGCGGGGACTTCGGCGAGAACACGCGCCTGACGACGGACTGAGCGTCCCTGACGCGGCGACGGCTACCGGGGGACCGTGCGCTCCTCGGGCCCGACGTACGCGGACAGCGGCCGGATGAGCGAGTTCGCGGCCTGCTGCTCCATGACGTGCGCGGTCCAGCCCGTCACGCGCGCGGCGACGAACAGCGGCGTGAACGTCGCGGTGTCGAAGCCCATGAGGTGGTACGCGGGGCCCGACGGGTAGTCGAGGTTCGGGTAGATGCCCTTGCGCTCGACGAACTCCGACTCGAGGGCGCCGTAGAGGTCGGCCAGGTCGCGGCGGCCGTAGTGCTCGACGAGCGTGTCGAGCGCGGCCTTCATGGTCGGCACGCGCGAGTCGCCGTGCTTGTAGACGCGGTGGCCGAAGCCCATGATCTTGCGCTTGGCGGCGAGCGCCTCGTCGAGCCACGCCGGGACGCGGTCGGCGGAGCCGATCTCCGCGAGCGTCTCCATGACGGCCTCGTTGGCCCCTCCGTGCAGCGGGCCCTTGAGCGCGGCGATCGCGCCGACGACGGCGGAGTGCAGGTCGCTCAGCGTCGAGGTGATGACGCGCGCCGTGAACGTCGAGGCGTTGAACGAGTGCTCGGCGTACAGGATCATCGAGCGGTTGAACGCGTCCACGACGAGCGGCTCGGGCTCGGTGCCGAACGTCATCCACAGGAAGTTCGCCGAGTAGTCGAGGTCGTCGCGCGGTGCGACGACGTCCTGGCCGTGCCGGCGCCGCTGCCCGTACGCGACGATCGCGGGCAGCGCGGCGAACAGCCGCAGGCTGCGGGCCAGGTTCTCCTCCGGGTTGCCGCCGGCCTCCAGCGCCGAGAGCCCGGCCGCCTCGCGCGCGCCGATGACGCTCACCGCGGTGCGGACCTCGTCCATGGGGTGCGCGTCGGTGGGGAGCAGGTCGATCGCGGCGCGCACGTCGTCGGTGAGCGCGCGGTGGTCGCGCTCGGTCGCGCGCAGCTCGGCGAGCTGGTCCGCCGTCGGCAGTTCGCCGTGCCACAGCAGGTAGGCGACCGCCTCGAACGGCTGCGTGTCCGCGAGGTCCTGCACGGGGTAGCCGCGGTAGAGCAGCGAGTTGGTCTCCGGGTTGACCTTGGAGATCGAGGTGACGTCGGCGACGACGCCCGCGAGGCCCTTGCGGACCTCGGGCTGCTCGGCGAGGCCGGTGGGCTGGCTCATCGGTGCTCCTTCGCGCCGTGGTGGAGGTTGTCGTCGAGCGAGAAGTCGAAGACGCCGGCGTCGAACGTGCCGTACGCCGCGTAGTCGACGAGCTCGTAGAGGCGTGCCCGGGTCTGCATGTGCTCGACCTGGGAGGCGAGCGAGCCCTCGGCGCGCAGCGCGTCGAGGCCGCGCTCGGCCGCGCCCATCGCGAGGCGCAGCAGGGACACGGGGTAGATGACGAGGTCGATGCCGGCGTCGGCGAGCTGCCGGGCGGTGAACAGCTCGCTCTTGCCGAACTCGGTCATGTTGGCCAGGACGGGCACGTCGAGGGCGTTCTTCATCGCCTCGAACTCGCCCAGGTCGCGCATGGCCTCGGGGAAGATCGCGTCCGCGCCGGCGTCGACGAGCGCCCGGGCCCGGTCGATCGCGGCGTCCAGCCCCGCCACGGCACGGATGTCGGTGCGGGCCATGACGAGGAGGTTCTCGTCGCGCCGCGCCGTGACCGCCGCGCGGATGCGCTGCAGCGCGGTCGTGTCGTCGACGACCTGCTTGCCGTCGAGGTGGCCGCACCGCTTGGGGTTGACCTGGTCCTCGATGTGCAGGCCCGCGACGCCGGCGTCCTCCATGGTCTGGACCGTGCGGGCCACGTTCATCGCCTCGCCGAACCCCGTGTCGGCGTCGACGAGCGTCGGCAGGTCCGTCATGCGCGCGATCTGGCCGGCGCGCGTCGCGACCTCCGTGAGGGTCGTGAGCCCGACGTCGGGCAGCCCCAGGTCGGCCGCGACGACCGCGCCCGAGACGTAGACGCCGTCGAACCCCTTGTCCTGGATCAGCCGGGCGGCGAGCGGGTTGAACGCGCCGGGCAGCTGCAGCAGCTCCCCGGAGCGCAGGCGCTCGCGGAACGTCGCGCGCTTGGCGGCGGGCGTCGTCGTCGAGTAGAGCATCAGAAGATCCCGGGGGTGCGGGGCTGGTCCGCGAGCGGGTCGCGCGCGGGCGTGACGGTGAGACCGGCGAGCTCGTCGGCCGTGAGCTCGGGCAGGCGCTGCGCGACGTCGAGGAACCGCTCGACCTCGTCGTCGGCCAGGACGCCCGCCGCGAGCGTGCGGAACTTGCGCACGTACTGGTCGCGCGCGAACGGGCGCGCGCCCAGCGGGTGCGCGTCGGCGACGGCGATCTCCTCGACGATCCTGCCGCCGTCGGACAGCTCGATCTCGACGCGGCCGCCGAACGCCTTCTCGGACGGGTCGGCCGAGTGGTAGCGGCGCGTCCACTCCGGGTCCTCGGTCGTGGTGACCTTGCGCCACAGCTCGACCGTGTCCGGACGGCCCGCGCGCTCGGGCGCGTAGCTCGCGACGTGGTCCCACGTCCCGTCCTGCAGCGCGACGGTGAAGATGTACGGGATCGAGTGGTCGAGCGTCTCGCGGCTCGCCGTCGGGTCGTACTTCTGCGGGTCGCCGGAGCCCGAGCCGATGACGTGGTGCGTGTGGTGGCTCGTGTGCAGGACGACGGAGCGCACGTTCGCCGGGTCGCGCAGCCACGGGTTCTCGGTGCCGAGGCGGCGGGCGAGGTCGATCCACGCCTGCGCCTGGTACTCGGCCGAGTGCTCCTTGGTGTACGTGTCGAGGATCGCCGTCCGTGGCTCGCCGCGCTCCGGCAGCGGGACGGTGTACCGCGCGTCGGGCCCGTCGAGCAGCCACGCGATGACGCCGTCCTCACCCTCGTAGATCGGGCTCGGGCTCGTCTGGCCGCGCATCGCGCGGTCGACGGCCTCGATCGCCATCTTCCCGGCGAACGCGGGCGCGTACGCCTTCCAGGTCGAGATCTCGCCCTTGCGCGACTGCCGCGTGGCCGTCGTCGTGTGCAGCGCCTGGCCGACGGCCTGGTAGATCGTCTCGGTGTCGAGCCCGAGCAGCGTGCCGATGCCCGCCGCGGCCGACGGGCCGAGGTGCGCCACGTGGTCGATCTTGTGCTTGTGCAGGCTGATGCCCTTGACCAGGTCGACCTGGATCTCGTAGCCGGTCACGATGCCGCGCACCAGCTCGGCGCCCGAGCGCCCCAGGTGCTGCGCGACGGCGAGCACGGGCGGGATGTTGTCGCCCGGGTGCGAGTAGTCGGCCGCGAGGAAGGTGTCGTGGTAGTCCAGCTCGCGCACCGCGACACCGTTGGCCCACGCCGCCCACTCGGGGCTCGTGCGCTCGGGGCTGCCGAAGATCGTCGCGCCCGCGCCGCCGCGCGACACGGGGTGCGCCTCCGCCTGCGTGCGCGCCGCGAGGATCGGCGCCCGGCCGAGCGACGCCGTCGCGACGGCCGCGTTGTCGATGATGCGGTTGATCACCATGTCGGTGACCTCGGGCGTCGGGTCGAGCTGCTCCGCCGCCACCTCCGCGATCTTCCAGGCCAGCTGCTCGGGGCGGGGGAGCGCCTCGGTCGAGCGGTAGACGCGGACGGTGTGGTCGATCATGCGGGCTGTCCTCCGGGTCGCGGGGATTCGTCGCCGCCCGACGTCGTCGTCGACGGCTGCCCATGGAACCTAACGCGTGCAGGTCACACCGGCCAAGCGACCGCGCTCGGTAGGCCGAACGCAGGACGGGCGGGTCCGCCGTCGCGAACCCGCCCGTCCTGGAGAGCGTGCGCCTGAAGGGATTCGAACCCCCGACCTTCTGCTCCGGAGGCAGACGCTCTATCCACTGAGCTACAGGCGCGGGCACCGCGGCAGACCGGAGTCGTATGCCGTCGGCACGGTGCACGAGACTACCAGGAACGGGGGGCCGCAGCGCACATCCGGGGTGAACACGGCGCTTGTAGAATCGCCCGGTGACCCCCGACGAGCTCTCGAGAGCACTCAGCGCTGCCCTCGCCGCGGCCGTGGCCGACGGCACCCTCGCCCTGCCCGCCGACGCCGTCCCGGCGTCGGTCCACGTGGAGCGACCGCGGCAGCGCGAGCACGGCGACTGGGCCACCAACGTCGCGCTCCAGCTCGCGAAGAAGGCCGGCACGACGCCGCGCGCGCTCGCCGAGGACCTCGCCGCTCGCCTCGGCGCCACGGCGGGCGTCAAGGCCGTCGAGGTCGCCGGCCCGGGCTTCCTCAACATCACGCTCGACGCCGCCGCCGCGGGCGGGCTCGCCCGCGCGATCGTCGAGGCGGGCGCGGAGTACGGCCGGAACGACTCCGAGGCCGGCAAGAAGGTCAACCTCGAGTTCGTCTCGGCCAACCCGACCGGCCCGATCCACATCGGCGGCGTCCGCTGGGCCGCCGTCGGCGACTCGCTCGCCCGCGTGCTCGAGGCCTCGGGCGCCGACGTGACGCGCGAGTACTACTTCAACGACCACGGCGCGCAGATCGACCGGTTCGCCCGCTCGCTGCTCGCGCGCGCCCGGGGCCAGGAGGCGCCCGAGGACGGCTACGGCGGCGCGTACATCGCCGAGATCGCCGACGCGGTGGTCGCCGACGCGCTCGCGGCCGGCGAGCCCGACCCGCGCACGCTGCCCGACGCCGAGGCGCAGGAGGTCTTCCGCGCGCGCGGCGTCGAGCGCATGTTCGGCGAGATCAAGACGTCCCTGCACGAGTTCGGCGTCGACTTCGACGTCTACTTCCACGAGGACTCGCTGCACGAGTCGGGCGCGGTCGAGCGCGCGATCGCGCGGCTGCGCGAGGCGGGGCACGTCTTCGAGGCCGACGGCGCGATCTGGCTGCGCACGACCGAGTTCGGGGACGACAAGGACCGCGTGGTCATCAAGTCGGACGGCGAGGCCGCCTACATCGCGGGCGACATCGCCTACTACCTCGACAAGCGCGAGCGCGGGTTCGACGAGGTCATCATCATGCTGGGCGCCGACCACCACGGCTACATCGGCCGCATGATGGCCGTGTGCGCCGCGTTCGGCGACGAGCCGCGCAAGAACCTGCAGATCCTGATCGGCCAGATGGTCAACCTCGTCAAGGACGGGCAGCCGGTGCGCATGTCGAAGCGCGCGGGCACGGTCCTGACGATCGACGACCTCGTCGACGCGGTCGGGGTCGACGCCGCCCGCTACTCCCTCGCGCGCTCGTCCGTCGACCAGAACATCGACCTCGACCTCGACCTGCTCGCGAGCCAGAAGAACGAGAACCCCGTCTTCTACGTGCAGTACGCGCACTCGCGCACGTGCGCCGTCGACCGGAACGCGGCCGACCGGGCCGTGCGCCGCGAGGACGGGTTCGACCCGTCGCTGCTCGACCACCCGACCGAGGCCGCGCTCCTGGGCCGCCTCAACGAGTTCCCGCGCGTCGTCGCCCAGGCCGCCGAACTGCGCGAGCCGCACCGCGTGGCGCGCTACCTCGAGGCGCTCGCGGGCGACTACCACACCTGGTACCAGCAGAAGGACCGCCGCGTCCTGCCGTACCCGGACGAGGACGTGACCGACACGCATCGCACCCGCCTGTGGCTCAACGACGCCGTGCGTCAGGTGCTCGCCAACGGCCTGCACCTGCTCGGCGTGAGCGCCCCGGAGCGGATGTGACGGGCGGTACCTCCGCCGTCGGCGTGCCGTGGTCGGCCGGCGTGCGTCGTCGCGACGACGGCGCGGTGGAGGTCGCCGGCGTCGACGTCCGCGACCTCGCGGCCGAGCACGGCACGCCCGCCTACGTGCTCGACGAGGGGGACTTCCGCGCCCGCGCCCGCGCGTACCGGTCGGCGTTCGAGACGGCGTTCGCCGAGGTCGGCACCGGCGTCGACGTCTACTACGCGGGCAAGGCGCTGCTCACCGTGGCGGTCGCGCGCTGGGCGCGCGAGGAGGGCCTGCGCGTCGACACCGCGTCCGGCGGCGAGCTCGCCGTCGCGCTGCGCGCCGGCGTCCCGGGCGAGGCGATCGGGCTGCACGGCAACAACAAGTCCGACGCCGAGATCCTCGCCGCGCTCGACGCCGGCGTGGGCCGCATCATCGTCGACTCGCTGGTCGAGGTCGAGCGCGTGGCCGACCTCGCGGCGTCGCGCGGCGTCGTCGCGCCCGTCATGGTCCGGGTGACCACGGGCGTGCACGCGGGCGGCCACGAGTACATCTCGACCGCCCACGAGGACCAGAAGTTCGGGCTCTCGGTCGCCCCGGGCCCCGAGGGCGGGGACGCGCCGGCGATGCGGGCCCTGCTCGCCGTCGTCGCACGGCCGGAGCTGCACCTGCTCGGCATCCACTCGCACATCGGCTCGCAGATCCTCGACCCCGCCGGGTTCGAGGCGGCCGCCCGCGTCGTGCTGCGCCTGCGGGCCGAGCTCGCCGAGCGCACCGGGGTGCTGGTCGACGAGGTCGACCTCGGCGGCGGCTACGGCATCGCCTACCTGCCGGGCGAGGTGCCGCTCGACCCGGACCGGGTCGCCAAGGACGTCGCCGCCGCGGTCGCGGCTGTCTGCGCCGACCTCGGCACGCGCCTGCCCCGGATCTCGATCGAGCCCGGCCGCGCGATCGTCGGCCCGGCGGGCCTGACGCTGTACACGGTCGGCACGGTCAAGCCGGTCGCGCTCGACGACGGTCGCGTGCGCACGTACGTGTCGGTCGACGGCGGCATGAGCGACAACATCCGGCCGGCTCTCTACGGGGCGCAGTACCACGCGGAGGTCGTGTCGCGGACGTCCGACGCCGCGCCGGTGCTCGCGCGCGTCGTCGGCAAGCACTGCGAGAGCGGCGACATCGTCGTGCACGAGGTCATGCTGCCGGGCGACGTGCGGGCGGGGGACCTGCTCGCCGTCGCGGCGACGGGCGCGTACGGCCGCTCCATGGCGTCGAACTACAACCTGCTCACGCGCCCGCCCGTGGTCGCCGTGGCCGACGGCGCCTCGCGCGTGCTCGTGCGGCGCGAGACCGTCGAGGACCTGCTCGCGCTCGACCAGGGCTGACCCCGGGTGCCGAGGTAGCGCACCCCGCGCCGAGGTAGCGCACGCCGCGCCGAGGTAGCGCACGCCGCGCCGAGGTAGCGCACGCACAAGGCCCCACGCTCGGTGAGCGTGGGGCCTTGCGCCACCTCGGCGCGGGGCGCGCTACCTCGCCGGCGTCAGTCCCGGTCGATCGTGAACACCGGGGAGGTCCAGGTCTCCCAGTGGTCCGGGTTCGAGCGGTCGCCGTTCGCCTTGAGCGCGCGGATCTCGAGGCGGTAGTCACCGTCGCCCGCGGGGCGGGTCACCTGCTTGCCGCTCCCGTTCGCCCGCGTCACCGTGCCGTCCCAGACGAACGCGTGGAACGCGCCCGCCGACCCGTTGCGTGCCAGCGCGCCCAGGTCGGCCGCCATCGCGAACGTCGGGCTCGTCCTCCCCGTGGCCGCGTCGACCACGTAGAGCTCGAAGTCCTCGACCTGGTGCGCCAGGTGCGCGACGACGTACGGGTAGTCGGGCAGGCCGTCGACCCAGCGCAGGGAGAACGACTCGCCGTCGGCCTTCTCGTAGCTGCCCGCCGGGTCGACGCAGTCGAGCCCGATGAACCCGGCGCACTCCGTGAGGCGCGTGAGCCACGGCAGGTCCACCTGGTTCTCGCCCGTGCCGATCGGCGTGATCGCCCGGATGCCCTGGTAGTCGCCGTCGAAGCCGGCGAACGGCACCGACAGCTCGGAGCCGTCGTCACCGGTCAGGACCACGTAGCCGCCGTAGACGAGCTGCAGCGACTGCGGCGCGCCCGGGGCGGTGACGGTCACGTCGACCTGCGCCGAGCCGCCGGCCGGCACGGTCAGCGTGTCGGCCGAGAAGGCGACGTCGGCCGCCGCGAGGTAGAGCCCGGGCGCGAACGTGCTGCCGCCCGTGCTCAGGGCCTCGACGCTCGACAGGTCGTAGGTGACCTCGGCGTCGCCGTCGTTCGTCACGGTCAGCGTGGTCGTCACGGGACCCGTCTCGCTCTCGCCGAGCGAGAGCTTCGCCGGGGTCACGCCCGCCGTGGCGGCGTGCGCGGCCGGGACGTCGACGAGGCCGGCGCCCTGGCCGTGCACCGTCTCGACGTACGACGCGTTGTACATGACCGGGTCGGCCGTGTTCTGCAGCAGGTCGCGCACGGCGGGCGCGGCCAGGTCCGGACGAGCCTCGAGCAGCAGGGCGACGGCCCCGGCGACGTGCGGCGCCGCCATCGACGTGCCCGAGAGCGTCGCGTGACCGCCCTTGGCGAGCGGGTAGGTCGAGTAGATGTTGCCGCCTGGCGCCGCCAGGTCCGGCTTGAGGGTGAGGTCGGGCGCGAGGCCGTACGAGCTGAACGAGCTCTTGCGGCCCGCCGTCGGGCTGGCGACGAGGATCTCCTCGTCCGTCCACGTGAGCGTGACGCTCGCGCCCGCCGCGATCTGCTCGCGCAGGGCGGTACCGTCGGCCTGCGAGATGCCGATGCCCGGGATCCCGCGGTCCACCACGCCGCCGCCGCTGAACATGCCGGGCGTGTTGTTGGCGATCACGACGGCGGTCGCACCGGCCGCGGCGGCCGTCGCGTACTTCTCCTCGAACGCGCAGTCGCCGCGCACCAGGAGCGCCGTCCTGCCGGCCGGGTCCGCGGCGAGCGTGTCGCCGAGCGACGGGCAGCCGCGGCCGACGTACACGAGCTCGTCCGTCTCGCCCGACGTCGGCGGCGGGGCCACGTCGCCGAGCTCGGTGTAGGCGACCTTCGCCCCCGACGGGTTCGCCACGACGGCCTTCGCGCGGGAGTGCGTGTTGTCGACCGAGCCGACGCCGATGACCTTCTCGCCCGTGCCCGGGGCGCCCGTCGAGTACACGCCGGACGCGCCGCTGTTGCCGATCGACGCGACCACGACCATGCCGGCGTCGACCAGCGCGTTGGACGCCGTCGCCGTCGGGTAGGTCGGCCACGTGAACGCCGAGCCGATCGACATGTTCAGCACGTCCATGCCGTCGGCGAGGGCCATCTCCATGGCCGCGATCATGATGTCCGCGTCGGTCGAGCCGTCGCAGCCGAAGACCCGGTACGCGCCGAACGTCACGTCGGGCGCGACGCCGCGGACCTCGCCGTCCGCGCCGACGATGCCGGCGACGTGCGTGCCGTGACCCTGGCAGTCCATGGGGTCGGGGTCGGGCCGCGGGACGCGCTTCGCGGCGTCCGTCGAGCTCGCGTCGTACGCGTCGCCCACGAAGTCGTGGCCGTAGGCCACCCGGTCGGTCGGGAAGGCGCCCGGCCCGCCGAGGTCGGGGTGCTGGTAGTCGATGCCGGTGTCCATCACGGCGACCTTGACGCCGGCGCCGGTGAGGCCCAGCTCGGACTGCGCGACGTCGGCGCCGGTCATGCCGAGGGCGGTCGCCATGTCGGGACCGGAGGCCGTCTGCGGCTCCGGCACCGAGAAGGAGACCATCGGGTAGATCGCCTCGACGCCCCGGGTGGCGCGGAGCTTGCCCAGCTGCGCGCTGCCCATCTCGATCGAGAAGCCGTTGAACAGCGTGTCGAACGAGCGCGTCTCGGTGTACTCGACGCCGGCCGCGCGCGCGGCCTGGCGGAAGGCCGCCTGCTCCCGGGCGATCCGCGCCTTCGCGGTGCCCTGGGCGGACGGCGGGCTGGCCAGCTCGACGAACCAGCGGCCCGTGGTCTCGTTGACCAGGGTCGTGTCGTCGCCTGCGGGCGCGTCGTGGACCGGCGCCAGGTAGGTCGGTCCGTCGGCGTCGTCGGCCATGGCCGCGCCCGGCACGGCGACGGCCGCCGTGACGATGCCGAGCGCGGCGAGAGCCGCGAGGGATGGGTGTCGTCGCACGGTCATGCGCCAACGCTCCTCACTGTCGGGAAGGTGTGGCGCACACCATAGGGGTGAGATGTGACACAGAGTTGCCCCGGGCGCACTCCGCCGCCGGACCGTGACCAGATCGTGACGAGAGCGCGCCGCCCGTCCGCCGGTCCGCGTCGCGTTCGGACGGCCCGGTCACGGGTCGTCCGGCACGGCTATCCTGACCCCCGTCCCGGCACCCCGATCGAAGGTGGACCTGTGCCCGCCCACACCCCGGCGTCCGACCCGTCCCCGGCCTCGGCCACGCGTGCGCTGCGCGTCGCCCTGCTCGGCTGCGGCGTCGTCGGCACGCAGGTCGCCCGGGCTCTGCTCGAGCACGCCGACGACCTCGCCGCGCGCGCGGGCGCGCCGCTCGAACTCGTCGGCGTCGCCGTGCGCGACGTGACCAAGCCGCGCGACGGCGTCGGCACCGTCATCCCGGCCGACCTGCTGACCGAGGACGCCGAGGTGCTCGTCGACGAGGCCGACCTCGTCGTCGAGGTCATGGGCGGCATCGAGCCCGCGCGCACCCTCATCCGGCGCGCGATCGACGGGGGCGCCTCGGTCGTCACCGCCAACAAGGCGCTGCTCGCCGAGCAGGGGCCGTCGCTGTTCGAGGCCGCCGACGCCGCGGGCGTCGACCTGTCGTTCGAGGCCGCCGTCGCGGGCGCGATCCCGATCGTGCGGCCCGTGCGCGAGTCGCTCGCCGGCGACCACGTGCGCCGCGTCCTCGGGATCGTCAACGGCACGACCAACTACGTGCTCGACCAGATGGCCACGCACGGTCTCGAGCTCGCGCAGGCCGTCAAGGAGGCGCAGGAGCTCGGGTACGCCGAGGCCGACCCCACGGCGGACGTCGAGGGCCTCGACGCCGCCGCCAAGGCCGCGATCCTCGCCTCGCTCGCGTTCCACACGCGCGTCTCGATCGGGCAGGTCGCGCGCGAGGGGATCACGTCCGTCACGGCCGACGACGTCGCGTGGGCCGCGCGCACCGGGCACGTGGTCAAGCTGCTCGCGATCGCCGAGCAGACGGACGAGGGCGTCTCGGTGCGCGTGCACCCGGCCCTCGTGCCGCTCGACCACCCGCTCGCCGCCGTGCGCGGCGCGTTCAACGCGGTCTTCGTCGAGGCCGACGGCGCGGGCTCGCTCATGTTCTACGGCCAGGGTGCGGGCGGGCGGCCCACGGCGTCGGCGGTGCTCGGCGACCTGGTCTCGGCCGCGCGCGACAAGCTGGTCGGCGGCAAGGGTCCCCACGAGTCGGCGTACGCGTCGCTGCCCGTGCTGCCCGCGGACGCGGCCGTGACCCGGTACCAGGTGCGCATGGTCGTCGCCGACCGGCCGGGCGTGCTCGCCCAGGTGGCCGGGGTCCTCGCGGACCACGGGGTCTCGATCGACACCGTGCGGCAGACGGCCGGCGAGCCGCCGGCCGACGCGACCGGCACCGGGACCGCGAGCCTGCTGCTGACCACCCACGCGGCGCGCGAGGCGTCGCTCGCCGCGACGGTCGCGGCGCTCGACGGGCTCGAGCCGGTCCGCGAGATCACGTCCGTCCTGCGAGTCGAGGGAGTCTGACCATGCCGGCGAACCAGTGGCGCGGCGTGATCCGCGAGTACGCCGAGCGCCTGCCCGAGCACGTGACGCGCGAGGTGGTGACGCTCGGCGAGGGCGGGACCCCGCTCGTCCCGGCGCCGGCGCTGTCCGAGCGCACGGGCGCCGAGGTGTACGTCAAGGTCGAGGGCATGAACCCGACGGGGTCCTTCAAGGACCGCGGGATGACGACGGCCATCTCGGCGGCCGCGGGCCGCGGGGCGCGCGCGGTCGTGTGCGCCTCGACGGGTAACACCTCCGCGTCCGCCGCCGCCTACGCGGCGCGCGCGGGCATGGTGTGCGCGGTGCTCGTCCCCGACGGCAAGATCGCGATGGGCAAGCTGAGCCAGGCGATCGCCCACGGCGCGCAGCTGCTCCAGGTCGACGGCAACTTCGACGACTGCCTGGTCGCGGCCCGCAAGCTCGCCGAGGTCCACCCCGTCGAGCTGGTGAACTCGGTCAACCCCGACCGGATCGAGGGCCAGAAGACGGCGGCCTTCGAGGTCGTCGACGTCCTCGGCGACGCGCCGGACATCCACGCGCTCCCCGTGGGCAACGCCGGCAACATCACGGCCTACTGGAAGGGCTACCTCGAGTACGCGGGCGTCGCCACGAGCGAGACCGGTCCGGGGGCGGCCCCGACCGCCGTCGCGAGCCGCACCCCGCGCATGTGGGGCTTCCAGGCCGCCGGCGCGGCCCCCATCGTCAAGGGGCACCCCGTCGACCAGCCGGAGACGATCGCGACCGCGATCCGCATCGGCAACCCGGCGTCGTGGCAGCAGGCCGAGGCCGCGCGCGACGACTCCGGCGGCGTCATCGAGGCCGTGACCGACGAGCAGATCCTCGCCGCGCACCGCTTGCTGTCGAGCGAGGTCGGCGTGTTCGTCGAGCCCGCGTCCGCGGCCGGCGTCGCGGGCCTGCTCGACCGCGCCGAGCGCGGCCTCGTGCCCGCGGGCGCGCGCGTCGTCGTCACCGTGACCGGGCACGGGCTCAAGGACCCGGGCTGGGCGCTGCGCACGGCCGACGGCTCCGAGGTCGTCCCGACCCGCGTGAGCGCGGACGTCGTGTCGATCGCCGACGCGCTCGGTCTCGGCTGAGGCCGGCGCGACCGGCCACGGGGCAGGAGGGGACATGCAGCTCGGTGCCGACCACGTGGTCGTCCGGGTGCCCGCCACGAGCGCGAACCTCGGGCCGGGCTTCGACGCGCTGGGCCTCGCGCTCGGCATCCACGACGAGCTCGAGGTGCGGCTCGTCGCGAGCGACGAGGTGGTCGTCGACGTCGTCGGCGAGGGTGCGGGCGAGGTGCCGACGGGGGAGGACCACCTCGTGGTGCGCGCCCTGCGGCACACGCTCGAGCTCGCGGGTGCGCCCCTGACGGGCCTGCACCTGCGGTGCGCCAACCGGATCCCGCACGGGCGCGGGCTCGGCTCGTCGGCCGCCGCCGTCGTGTCGGGCGTCGTCGCGGCGCGGGCGCTGCTCGCCGACCCCCACGCGCTCGACGCGACGGCGGTGCTGCGGATCGCCACCGAGTTCGAGGGGCACCCGGACAACGCCGCACCGGCGATCCGCGGCGGCGCGACCGTCGCGTGGCAGTCGGCCGACGGTCCCCGGGCGGTGGACCTCGAGCTCGACGCCCGCATCGAGGCGACCGTGCTCGTCCCCGAGGCGCGCCTCGCGACGAGCCGCGCGCGCGGCGTCCTGCCCGCGCAGGTGCCGCACGCCGACGCCGCGTTCACCGCCGGACGCGCCGCGCTGCTCGTCGAGGCGCTCGCGCGCCGGCCCGAGCTCCTGCTCGACGCGACCGAGGACCGCCTGCACCAGGACTACCGCGCCGGCGTCATGGCGGCGTCGGCCGAGCTGCTGCGCGCGCTGCGCGCCGAGGGCGTCGCCGCGACCGTGTCGGGCGCCGGTCCCACGGTGCTCGCGCTGACGACGGCGGAGCAGACGCCCGTCCTCGACGCCCTTCTCGCCGAGCTCGTCGACGACGTCGCCGGCTGGCGTGCGCTCCGCCCCGGCATCGACGCCGAGGGCGCGCGGGCCCGGCGCGTGCTCGAGGGCCCCGGCGCGACCCGCGACACGCCCGGTCGCGGGCGTGCGACCCCTGCCGGAGGCGCGACGTGGGGTGGTACGATGCAGTGAGCCTTCGGGATCGACCACGACGGCGCCACCCCCACCTGCCCCGCACGGAAGTTCGTGCGTACCCGCAGTCCGAGGTGCCGCGCGCCGGGCTCGACGCGGCGCACCCGCCGCGACCGTCCTGCAAGAAGGCGGACACGAGCCCCCGTCAGCCGACGTCGTCGTAGCCAATGGCGCGAGGTTCACGCGTCCCGGTGCTCCCTGCGCCGGACGACAGCCACCCCGGCCCGCTCCACAGACAACGGGCCGCATACGAGGGGGAAGGGTCCTTCGTGACGAACACCACCGACAGCCGGAACGGCACCGCCGTGTCCGGGAACCTGAGCTCGATGCGTCTCGCCGAGCTCCAGGCGCTCGCCGCCCAGATGGGCATCAAGGGCACCTCGAAGATGCGCAAGAGCGACCTGCAGGCCGCGATCCGCGCCGGGCGCGGGGAGCAGGACGCAGCGTCGCGACCTGCCGCCGCCCGCCAGGCGCCTGCGCCGGCCGCCGCGGGGGAGCCGCTCGTGAGCGCGAGCACGCCCGTCGCCGCGGCGTCGACCGCCGCGCCGGCCGTGCGCACCGACGCCCCCGCCGAGGGCCAGCCGGCGCAGCGCCGCCCGCGCCGCGCGACCCGGGGCGCGGGCTCGGCCGAGGCCGGCGAGGCCCGCACCGAGACGCTCGACGTCGCGGTCGCGGCCCGCGGCGGGCGCGACCAGGACTCCGACGGCGCCCCGGCGTCCGACGCGGACCGCGAGGCGCGCCTCGCGCAGCTCGCCGAGGCCGTCGCCGCCCCGCGCGAGCGCGGCCAGCGCCGCGACGAGCAGCGCGGCGACCGGCGCGAGAACCCGGCCGAGCGCCGCCAGGACGGTCAGAACGGCGGCCAGAACGGCGGCCAGGCCGAGCAGCAGCGTCGCCTCGACGGCGACCAGCAGCGCCGGCAGGACGACGAGCGCGGCTCGCGCCGTCGTCGTGGCCGTGACCGCGGCCGCGACCGCAAGCGCAACCGCAGCCGCGGCGGCGCGCCCGACGTCACGGGCCTCGACGAGATCGTCGACGTGCGCGAGGACGACGTCCTGCTGCCCGTCGCCGGCATCCTCGACATCCTCGACAACTACGCGTTCGTGCGCACGAGCGGCTACCTGCCCGGGTCGAACGACGTCTACGTCTCGCTCAACCAGGTCAAGAAGGCGGGTCTGCGCCGCGGCGACGCGATCGTCGGCGCGATCCGCCAGCCGCGGGAGGGCGAGGAGCCGCAGCAGCAGGGCGGCGGCAAGAACCCGCGCGGCAAGTTCAACGCGCTCGTGCGCCTCGACTCGGTCAACGGCATGTCGCCCGAGGAGGCGCGCCAGCGGCCGGAGTTCACCAAGCTCACGCCGCTGTACCCGCAGGAGCGCCTGCGCCTGGAGAACCCCGAGGCGACGCGCCTGACCCCGCGCGTGATCGACATCGTCGCGCCGATCGGCAAGGGCCAGCGCGGCCTCATCGTCGCGCCGCCCAAGGCCGGCAAGACGATCATCATGCAGCAGATCGCCAACGCCATCACGGCCAACAACCCCGAGGTCCACCTCATGGTCGTGCTGGTCGACGAGCGTCCCGAGGAGGTCACCGACTTCGAGCGCTCCGTCAAGGGCGAGGTCATCGCCTCGACCTTCGACCGCCACGCGTCGGACCACACGCTCGTGGCGGAGCTCGCGATCGAGCGTGCCAAGCGTCTCGTCGAGCTGGGCCAGGACGTCGTCGTGCTGCTCGACGGCATCACCCGCCTGTCGCGCGCCTACAACCTGGCTGCGCCGGCGTCGGGGCGCATCCTGTCCGGTGGTGTCGACGCCGCGGCGCTCTACCCGCCGAAGAAGTTCTTCGGCGCGGCCCGCAACATCGAGGGCGGCGGCTCGCTGACCATCCTCGCCACCGCGCTCGTCGAGACCGGCTCGAAGATGGACGAGGTGATCTTCGAGGAGTTCAAGGGCACGGGCAACATGGAGCTGCGCCTGTCCCGCTCGCTCGCGGAGAAGCGCATCTTCCCGGCGATCGACGTCAACGGCTCGAGCACGCGGCGCGAGGAGATCCTCATGTCGAAGGACGAGCTCGGGATCGTCTACAAGCTGCGTCGCGTCATGGGCGCGCTCGACACGCAGCAGGCGGCGGAGCTGCTCATCGGCAAGCTCAAGGAGACCAAGACCAACGTCGAGTTCCTCCTGCAGGTGCAGAAGACGACGCCGGCCGGTCTCACCGACGACCGCCGCCCGGGCGAGACGGTCTGACGTGTCAGAAGCCTGGTGGGCCTGGTCCCACCAGGCTTCTGACACGGGAATTTCTGGGGCGCGCTCGCGTTCTGGCACAATGGTTCGTCGGCCTGCCGGTTCACGGCCCGCTGTCCTGCGGGGCGACCCGGCGGCATCACACCAAGGAGCATCATGAAGTCCGGTATCCACCCCGAGTACGTCGTCACCGAGGTCACCTGCACCTGCGGCAACACCTTCGTGACGCGCAGCACCCAGACGTCCGGCAAGATCAACGCCGACGTGTGCAGCGCCTGCCACCCGTTCTACACGGGCAAGCAGAAGATCCTCGACACCGGTGGCCGCGTGGCCCGGTTCCAGGCCCGCTACGCCAAGAAGCCCGGCAACAAGTAGCGTCCACGCAGCGCCGGTGGTCCGCCGACAACCTCTCCAGGGGCAGTCGGACGTCGGACCACCGGCGCTGTTGCTGTGTCCAGGGCGTGCACGCGCTACGTCGCGCGAGAACGCGCTACCTCGCGCAGGGACGCGCTACCTCGCCGGAACCGGAGACCCGATGACCGACTCGTTCGCCGCCGCGGCACCGCTGCTCGCCGAGCACGCCGAGATCGAGCGCGCGCTCGCCGACCCGGGCGTCCACGCCGACGCGGCCCGCGCCCGCACGCTCGGGCGTCGCTACGCCGAGCTCAACCGCGTCGTGCGCGCGTACCGGGCGTGGGAGTCGGCGCGCGACGACGCCGCGGCCGCGGCCGAGCTGGCCGCCGAGGACGAGTCCTTCGCCGCCGAGCTCCCGTCGCTGCGCGCCGCGGAGAAGGAGGCGGCGGAGCACCTGCGCCAGGTGCTGATCCCCCGCGACCCGGACGACGGCCGCGACGTCATCCTCGAGATCAAGGCGGGCGAGGGCGGCGAGGAGTCGGCCCTGTTCGCCGGCGACCTGCTCCGCATGTACCTGCGCTACGCGGAGCGCCGCGGTTGGAGCACCCAGGTGCTGGACGCGACGCAGACCGAGCTCGGCGGCTACAAGGACGTCCAGGTCGCGATCAAGGCGCGCTCGCTCGAGGACCCGGCCGACGGCGTGTGGGCCAGCCTCAAGTACGAGGGCGGCGTCCACCGCGTGCAGCGCGTGCCGGTGACCGAGTCGCAGGGCCGCATCCACACGTCGGCCGCCGGCGTGCTCGTCTTCCCCGAGGTCGACGACCCGGGCGAGGTCGAGATCGACCCGAACGACCTGCGCATCGACGTGTTCCGCTCGTCGGGCCCCGGCGGGCAGTCGGTCAACACGACGGACTCGGCGGTGCGCATCACGCACCTGCCCACGGGCATCGTCGTGTCGATGCAGAACGAGAAGTCGCAGCTGCAGAACCGCGAGCAGGCCATGCGCGTCCTGCGCGCCCGGCTGCTCGCGGCGCAGCAGGAGGCCGCGGCCGCCGAGGCCGCGGACCTGCGCCGCTCACAGGTCCGCACGGTCGACCGCTCCGAGCGCATCCGGACCTACAACTTCCCCGAGAACCGCATCGCCGACCACCGCACCGGCTACAAGGCCTACAACCTCGACCAGGTGCTCGGCGGCGACCTCGACGCCGTCGTGCGGTCGGCGATCGAGGCTGACGAGGCGGCCCGCCTCGCGGCCGCGGCCGATGCCTGACGACCTGCGGCCCTCCGCGCTCCTGCGCCGCGCGGCCGAGCGGCTCGCCGCTGCGGGCGTGCCCAGCCCGCGCGTCGACGCGGAGGTCCTCCTCGCGCACGCGCTCGGCGTCGAGCGCGCCGAGCTGCGCCGGCTCGCGATCCTCGACTCCCCGTTGCCCGACGACGGCACCGCGGCGGCGTTCGCGGCGCTCGTGGCGCGCCGCGCCACGCGGGAGCCGGTGCAGCACCTCACGGGGACCGCGCCGTTCCGCCACCTCGAGCTGGCCGTCGGGCCGGGCGTCTTCGTGCCGCGCCCCGAGACCGAGGAGGTCGCCCAGGTGGCGGTCGACGAGGCCGCCCGGGTGGTCGCGGAGCGGGGGAGCGCCGTCGTCGTCGACCTGTGCACCGGAACCGGTGCGATCGCGCTCGCGGTCGCGACCGAGGTGCCCGGTGCGCGCGTCCACGCCGTCGAGCTCGACGCCGCCGCGCACGCCTGGGCGCGGCGCAACGTCGACGCCGTCTCGCGGGCGTCGGGGGCGCGGGAGCCGCTCGTGACGCTCGTCCGCGGGGACGCGCGCACCGCGCTGCACGACCTCGACGGCACGGTCGACGTCGTCGTGTCCAACCCGCCCTACGTCCCGCCGGACGCCGTCCCGCGCGACCCCGAGGTCGCCGTGCACGACCCGGGCGTCGCGCTCTACGGCCTCGGGCCCGACGGCCTCGAGGTCCCGCGCGGCGTGACCGCCGCCGCGGCCCGGCTCCTGCGGCCCGGCGGCCTCTACGCCATGGAGCACGCCGAGGTCCAGGACGCGCCCGCGCGGGCGATGGTCGACGCGACGCCCGACCCCGCCGTCGGACCCGGCTCCCGCGCGTTCGAGGCCGCGGCGACCCTGCCCGACCTCACCGGCAGGCCGCGCATGGTCGTCGCGCGCCGCGCGGTCCACAGCACGACCTGAGCGCCTTGCGAGACGTGCCAGACTTGACCCCCGTGAGCAGCGTGCACGACGTCACCGACCCGAACTCGTGGGGACCCGCGATCGACGAGGCCGTCAACACCATCTCCCGTGGGGGCCTCGTCGTCCTGCCCACGGACACGGTCTACGGCATCGCCGCCGACGCGTTCGACGCGGCCGCCGTCGCGGCCCTCCTCGCGGCCAAGGGCCGCGGCCGCCAGATGCCGCCGCCCGTCCTCGTCCCCGACGCGCGGACCCTCGACGGGCTCGCGACCGACGTCCCCGACGACGCCCGCCGGCTCGTCGAGGCGTTCTGGCCCGGCGGCTTCACGATCATCCTGCGCTCGCAGCCGTCCCTGCAGTGGGACCTCGGCGAGACGCACGGCACGGTCGCGCTGCGCATGCCCGACCACGAGGCCGCGCTGGCCCTCCTGCGCCGGACGGGGCCGCTCGCGGTCTCGAGCGCGAACAAGAGCGGCCAGGCGGCCGCGCTCGAGGCCGGCGAGGCGCGCGTGCAGCTGGGCGACGCCGTCGCGTGCTACCTCGACGGCGGCCCGGTGACCGGGGGAGTGGCCTCGACGATCGTCGACGCGACGGGCGAGCACCTGCGCGTCGTGCGCCAGGGCGCCGTCTCGCTCGAGGCGCTGCGCGAGGTCGCGCCCGTGCTCGGCGTCGGCGAGCAGCCCCCGCAGGAGGACGCCGGCGCGACGGCCGGCACCACGTCCGACGAGGAGACCGGGGCCGCCGGGTGAGGACGTACGTCCTGCTGATGCTCGTCGCCGCGGCGGTGACCTACCTGGCCACCCCGGGCGCGCGCTGGCTCGCGGTGCGCACCAACGCGATCTCCGCGGTCCGCTCGCGCGACGTGCACCTGCAGCCGACGCCGCGGCTCGGCGGCCTGGCGATGCTGCTCGGGATGGTCGTGGCCGTGCTGCTCGCGTCCCAGCTCGAGTTCCTCGACGACGTGTTCCTCGACCGCCAGGTCTGGGGCATCGTCGGCGGGGCGGCCATCGTGTGCCTGCTCGGGTGGCTCGACGACGTGTGGGACCTCGACTGGATGACCAAGCTCGCGGGCCAGGTGCTCGCGGCCGGGTTCATGGCGGTGCAGCAGGTGCAGCTCACCTCGTTGCCCACGCCCGAGGGCCTCTACATCAACTCCGCCCGGCTCTCGCTGGCGGCGACGATCCTCGTGGTCGTGGTCGCGATGAACGCGGTCAACTTCGTCGACGGGCTCGACGGCCTCGCCGCGGGCATGATCGCCATCGGCGGCGCGGCGTTCTTCCTGTACACCTACGGCCTGACGCAGCAGGCGAGCCCCGACGACTTCTCGAGCCTCGCGGCGCTCATGGCGGCCGTGCTCGTCGGCGCGTGCCTCGGCTTCCTGCCGCACAACTTCTTCCCGTCGCACATCTTCATGGGCGACTCCGGATCGATGGTGCTCGGTCTGGTCTTCGCCGGCGCGGCGATCTCCGTGACCGGCAAGATCGACCCGACGGTGAGCGACGCGGCCCTGTCCGGTGCGCAGCGTGCCCCGCTGTTCCTCCCGCTGCTGCTGCCGCTCGCCGTCGTGCTGCTGCCCCTGCTCGACATGGCCATGGCGGTCGTGCGCCGCGTCGCCGCCGGCAAGTCCCCGTTCCACGCCGACCGCATGCACCTGCACCACCGCATGCTCGCGCTCGGCCACTCGCACCGCCGCGCGGTGCTCATCCTCTACGTGTGGACCGCGGTGTTCGCGTTCGGCGCCGCCGCGCTCGTGCGATGGCGGTGGCAGGTCGTGCTCGCGTGGCTCGTCGTCGCGGTCGTGGTCGCGCTGCTCCTCACGCTCGGCCCGCTGCGCACGCGCGGCCGGTTCCTCGACGACGACGTCGCGTCGGGCGCACTGCCCGCCGTGGGCCCTCCCGCCGGGCAGGGCGCCGCCGAGACTGCCGGCCCGCTCCTGCCGGCGGACGAACCTCCCGCCCTGCCCCCGCACCACGCACCCGCCCGACCGACCCGAGAAGGACGCGCGTCATGACCACGCCCACCCCGTCACCCGAGCCCGCCCGCGACGCCGAGCGCACGAGCGCCGAGCGCGCCGTCCTGCGCCGGGCGCTGCGCGACACCCTGCTGCTCGTCGGCGGCCTGCTCGTGCTGGGCGTCGTCGTCGGCGCGCTGCTGTCCGGGACCGCGGGCGTCTGGGGTGCCCTGATCGGGGCGGCGCTCGCCGCGTTCTTCTGCGCCACGACGATCTGGTCGATGATGCGCTCGGTCGGCTCGAGCCCCGCGGCGATGGCGGGCCTCGTCATGGGCACGTGGATCGCCAAGGTCGTCGTGCTCGTCGTCGTGCTCGCCGTCCTGCGCGGCGCCGACTTCTACGACCGGTACGTGCTCTTCGTCGTGCTCGCGCTGGGCGCCGTCGGCTCCGCGCTGCTCGACTACCGGGCCGTCAAGGGCGGCCGCGTGCCGTACGTCCAGCCCTGAGCCGCCGCGCCTCGCTCCGGCACCGCCGGGACGGCGGGCGACAAGTGCCCTCGTTCACAAGCCGCGAGATTCCGGCCACGAACGGCCCGCCCCGGTGTCGGACCACTGCCGATCATCGGGTAGGCTACTCGCGAAATCCATGACGGCCCAGGTCCGACGGCGTGCCCGCGTGCGCGTGGTCGCACGCTCGGACCTATCGACCTCCGGGAGTCCTCCTGTTCACGTCAGCGACCCCCAGCCTGCTCGCCGCCTCCGAGGGTGAGGGCGGTTTCCACGCGCCGTCCATCACGGACTTCTTCCCGCCGGCGATCCTCTTCGAGGGGACCCCGTTCCAGATCGACCGCATCTGGATCATCCGCGTCATCGCGACGGCGGTGCTCCTGACCGTCTTCGTCGTGGCCGCCCGCCGCGCGAAGCTCGTACCGGGCCGCTTCCAGAACGTCGTCGAGATGATCCTGGACTTCGTCCGGGTCCAGGTCGCCGAGCAGATCCTCGGCAAGGAGCACGCCAAGCGCTTCCTGCCCATGCTCACGACGATCTTCCTGACGATCCTCGCGTTCAACCTCACGGGTCTCGTCCCGGGCCTCAACCTCGCCGGCACGTCGCGCATCGGCCTGCCGCTCGTCCTCGCCCTGTGGGTCTTCGCGACCTACTGGTGGGTCGGCATCCGGCAGCACGGCCTCGGGAACTACCTCAAGAACAACCTGTTCCCGCCGGGGATCCCGAAGTTCGTCTACGTCATCGTGATGCCGATCGAGCTGCTCCAGCTCCTGATCATCCGCCCGGGCTCGCTCGCCCTGCGACTCGCGGCCAACATGATCGCCGGCCACATCATGCTGGTCCTGGCCTTCGCGGCGACGCACTACTTCGTGTTCGAGGCGGCCCCCGCGATGAAGGCGTTCGCCGCCCTGTCGCTCGTCGGCGGCTTCGCCTTCACGGCGTTCGAGCTGCTGGTCGCCGGCCTGCAGGCGTACATCTTCGCCCTGCTCGCCGCGGTCTACATCAACCTGTCGCTGGAGGAGGAGCACTGACCCTCGGGTCAGCCTCCGACGGCCGCCCACCACCCACCACAAGCGCAAGTCAGCGACGCCGGTCCACCAGCGGCCCGGCGCCCAACGGAAGGAAACCCAGTGGACGTCACCACCCTCGCCGAGGTCACCGGTAACCTCAACTCCGTCGGCTACGGCCTCGCCGCGGTCGGCCCGGGCATCGGTCTCGGCATCCTCATCGGCAAGACCATCGAGGGCATCGCGCGCCAGCCCGAGGTCGCCGGCCAGCTCCGCGCCACCATGTTCCTCGGTGTCGCGTTCGTCGAGCTGCTCGCGCTCCTGGGTCTGGTCGCCGGCTTCCTCTTCCCGGCCGCGGGCTGATGACGGCGGTGCGGAGCGCCGCCCCGGTCGTGGTGGCGGCGGAGGAGACGGAGGTCTCGGGCCTCGACCTGTTCCTGCCCGCCGGGTACGACCTGCTCTGGTCGGCGGTCATCACCCTCGTCATCGCGTTCGTCTTCTACCGCTACGTCCTGCCCCGCTTCAACGCGGTGCTGGACGAGCGGACCGCGAAGATCGAGGGCGGCCTGGCGAAGGCGGAGCAGGCCCAGCAGGAGGCCGCGGCGGCGCTGGCGGAGTACCACCAGCAACTCGCGGACGCTCGTGCCGAGGCCGCGCAGACCCGTGAGGAGGCCCGCGCCGAGGGTGCGGCCATCGTCGCGGAGATGCGGGCGAAGGCCCAGGAGGACGCCCAGCGGATCGTCGAGACGGCCAAGCGGCAGATCGAGGCGGAGCGTCAGGCCGCGGCCGTGTCGCTGCGCGCCGAGGTCGGCGTCCTGGCGACCGAGCTGGCGTCGAAGATCGTCGGCGAGTCGCTGCAGGACCAGGCCCGCCAGTCGCGCGTGGTCGACCGCTTCCTCGACGAGCTCGAGGCGACGGTCACGCAGCCCGTCGGCGCCAAGGAGAACTGATGCGGGGAACGAGCGGAGCATCGCTGGCGGCAGCCCAGGAGCGTTTCGAGCCGGTGCTGCAGGCCGCGGGCACGGACGCGCTGACCCTCGGCGAGCAGCTGTTCGCCGTCGTGGACGCGCTCGACGAGTCCGGCGCGCTGCGTCGCTCGCTCGCGGACCCGTCCCGTGACGGCGAGGACAAGGCGCGTCTCGTGTCGGCCGTGCTGGCCGGCGGGTTCGACGAGCGGGTCGTGGACCTCGTCTCGGGCCTCGCACGCTCGCGGTGGTCGAGCGATGGGGACCTGGTCGACGCCGTCGAGCGGCTCGGTGTGGACGCGTCGCTCGCGTCGGCCGAGGCGCGCGGCGCGCTCGAGGCGGTCGAGGACGAGCTGTTCCGGCTCACGCGGGTCCTCGTGGGCCAGCGCGAGGCGCGGCAGGCCCTCTCCGACCCGACGGCGAGCCGCGAGCGGCGCGCGGCGCTGGTCGACGCGCTCGTCGGCGACAAGGTCGACCCGGTCACGCACGCGCTCGCGCGTCGTGCCACGACGGCGCTCCGCGGGCGCCGGTTCGTGCCGACCCTCATCTGGTACGGCGACGTCGCGGCCGAACGGCGCAAGCGGGTCGTCGCGTCGGTGACCAGCGGGACCGTCCTCACCGCCGACCAGGAGCGGCGCCTCGGCGCGGTCCTGGAGCGCGCCTACGGCCGTCCCGTCCAGCTCAACGTGACCGTCGACCCGTCCGTCATCGGCGGGCTGCGGATCCAGGTCGGCGCCGACGTCGTCGACTCCACCGTGCTGTCCCGCCTGGCCGACGCCCGTCGGCGGTTGGCCGGCTGAACCCCGAACAGGCCCAGCCGGCCCCCGGTCGGCAACCAGAACGTGAGGCCGCGACTGCGCGGCCACGACAGGAGTAGAGCAATGGCTGAGCTGACGATCCGGCCGGAGGAGATCCGGGCCGCTCTGGACAGCTTCGTGAAGTCGTACGAGCCCGCGGGCGTGGTGAGCGAGGAGGTCGGTCGTGTCACCCTGGCCGCCGACGGCATCGCCAACGTCGAGGGCCTCCCGGGCGCCATGGCCAACGAGCTGCTGCGCTTCGAGGACGGCACGCTCGGCCTCGCCCTGAACCTGGACGTGCGCCAGATCGGCGTCGTCGTCCTCGGTGAGTTCACCGGTATCGAGGAGGGTCAGGAGGTCCGCCGCACCGGCGAGGTCCTCTCGGTCCCCGTCGGCGAGGGCTACCTCGGCCGCGTGGTCGACCCGCTGGGCAACCCGATCGACGGCCTCGGCGAGATCGCGACCGAGGGCCGCCGCGCCCTCGAGCTGCAGGCGCCCGGCGTCATGCAGCGCAAGTCGGTCCACGAGCCGCTGCAGACCGGCATCAAGGCGATCGACTCGATGATCCCGATCGGCCGCGGTCAGCGTCAGCTGATCATCGGCGACCGCCAGACCGGCAAGACGGCGATCGCGATCGACACGATCATCAACCAGAAGGCCAACTGGGAGTCGGGCGACCCGAAGAAGCAGGTCCGCTGCATCTACGTCGCCGTCGGCCAGAAGGGCTCGACGATCGCGGCGGTGCGCGGCGCCCTCGAGGAGGCCGGCGCGCTCGAATACACGACGATCGTCGCCGCCCCGGCGTCCGACCCGGCGGGCTTCAAGTACCTCGCCCCGTACACCGGCTCGGCCATCGGCCAGCACTGGATGTACGACGGCAAGCACGTCCTGATCATCTTCGACGACCTGTCGAAGCAGGCCGAGGCCTACCGTGCCGTGTCGCTGCTGCTGCGCCGCCCGCCGGGCCGCGAGGCCTACCCGGGCGACGTCTTCTACCTGCACTCCCGCCTGCTCGAGCGCTGCGCGAAGCTCTCCGACGAGCTGGGTGCCGGCTCGATGACCGGCCTGCCGATGATCGAGACCAAGGCGAACGACGTGTCGGCGTACATCCCGACGAACGTCATCTCCATCACGGACGGCCAGATCTTCCTCCAGTCCGACCTGTTCAACGCCGACCAGCGCCCCGCGGTCGACGTCGGCATCTCCGTCTCGCGAGTCGGCGGTGACGCGCAGGTCAAGGCGATGAAGAAGGTCTCCGGCACGCTCAAGCTCGAGCTCGCGCAGTACCGCTCGCTCGAGGCGTTCGCGATGTTCGCGTCCGACCTCGACGCGGCGTCGCGCGGCCAGCTGGCCCGCGGTGCGGTGCTCATGGAGCTGCTCAAGCAGCCCCAGTACACGCCGTACCCGGTCGAGGAGCAGGTCGCGTCCATCTGGGCCGGCACGAAGGGCAAGCTCGACGACGTCCCGGTCGAGGACGTCAAGCGCTTCGAGGCCGAGCTCCTGGACCACCTGCGCCGCAACACCGACGTCCTGACGACGATCGCGGAGACCGGCAAGCTCGAGGACGACACCGAGCAGGCGCTCGCCGCGGCCGTCGACGACTTCCGCAAGGGCTTCGTCAAGAGCGGCGGTGCCCCGCTCGTCGGTGGCGCGGTCGAGGGCGAGGCGGACGTCGAGCAGGAGCAGCTCGTCGTGCAGAAGAAGGCCTGATCGTATGGCCGGAGGATCCCAGCGCGTCTACAAGCAGCGGATCAAGTCGACGCAGTCGCTGAAGAAGATGTTCCGCGCGCAGGAGCTGATCGCGGCGTCCCGCATCGGCAAGGCGCGGGCGCGCACGGCGGCGGCCACCCCGTACGAGCGGGCGATCACGCGTGCGGTGTCGGCCGTGGCGACGCACTCGTCGACGAACCATCCGCTGACGAGCGAGCGCGACGACACCAACCGCGTGGCGGTGCTGGTCATCGGCGCCGACCGCGGCCAGGCGGGCGCGTACTCGGCGTCGCTGGTCCGCGAGACCGAGAAGCTCGTCGCGCAGCTGCGCGCCGAGGGCAAGGAGGTCAGCCTCTACGCCACCGGTCGCCGGGCGATCGCGTTCTACCGCTACCGCAAGCGCGAGCTCGCGGCCGAGTGGTCGTACGGGTCGGAGAACCCGCAGGTCGACGTCGCGACCGAGGTCGCCGACACGATGCTGGGCGCGTTCCTCGCCCCGGCGGAGGAGGGCGGCGTCGCCGAGCTGCACGTCGTGTACACGCAGTTCGTCAACATGGTGACGCAGCGCCCGCGGGTCGTGCGGATGCTGCCGCTCGAGGTCGTGGAGGGCGTGGCCGTCCCCGGCGAGCACCAGGCCCTGCCGCTGTACGACTTCGAGCCCTCCCCGGAGGTCGTGCTCGACGCCCTGCTCCCGCGCTACGTGCGCAGCCGCATCTTCGCGTTCATGCTCGACGCCGCGGCGTCCGAGCTGGCTGCCCGCCAGCGCGCGATGCACACGGCGACCGACAACGCCGAGGACCTGATCCGCACCTACACGCGCCTGGCCAACCAGGCCCGCCAGGCGGACATCACCCAGGAGATCAGCGAGATCGTCTCGGGTGCCGACGCCCTCGCGGCATCGTGACCCGCACGACCGCGACGTCAGAACTGACACCCGGAACGAACCTTTCGAAGCGAGGCAAGCAATGACCGCCACCACCGTGGAAGCACCACACGGCGCGGCCCCGACCGAGCCGGGAACTGGCCGTGTCGCGCGCGTGATCGGCCCCGTCGTCGACATCGAGTTCCCCGAGGACGCGATCCCCGACATCTACAACGCCCTCACGGTCGACATCGACCTGTCGAGCCAGGGCGAGAGCGAGAAGGTCTTCACCCTGACCCTCGAGGTCGCGCAGCACCTGGGCGACTCGCTGGTCCGCGCCATCGCGCTCAAGCCGACCGACGGCCTCGTGCGCGGCGCCCTCGTCACCGACACCGGCGCGCCCATCAGCGTGCCCGTCGGCGACATCACCAAGGGCCACGTGTTCAACGTGACCGGTGAGGTCCTCAACCTCAAGGACGGCGAGCGCTTCGAGGTCACCGAGCGCTGGCCGATCCACCGCAAGCCCCCGTCGTTCGACCAGCTCGAGTCGAAGACCCAGATGTTCGAGACGGGCATCAAGGTCATCGACCTGCTCACCCCGTACGTGCAGGGTGGCAAGATCGGCCTCTTCGGTGGTGCGGGCGTCGGCAAGACGGTCCTCATCCAGGAGATGATCCAGCGCGTCGCCCAGGACCACGGCGGTGTGTCCGTGTTCGCGGGCGTCGGCGAGCGCACGCGTGAGGGCAACGACCTCATCCACGAGATGGAGGAGGCCGGCGTCTTCGACAAGACGGCGCTCGTCTTCGGCCAGATGGACGAGCCGCCGGGCACGCGTCTGCGCGTCGCCCTGTCCGCCCTGACGATGGCGGAGTACTTCCGCGACGTGCAGAAGCAGGACGTGCTGCTGTTCATCGACAACATCTTCCGCTTCACGCAGGCGGGCTCCGAGGTGTCGACCCTGCTCGGCCGCATGCCGTCCGCGGTGGGCTACCAGCCGAACCTCGCGGACGAGATGGGCATCCTGCAGGAGCGCATCACCTCGACGCGCGGTCACTCGATCACCTCGCTGCAGGCGATCTACGTGCCGGCCGACGACTACACCGACCCGGCGCCGGCGACGACGTTCGCCCACCTCGACGCGACCACGGAGCTCTCCCGCGAGATCGCCTCGAAGGGTCTGTACCCCGCGGTGGACCCGCTGGCCTCGACGTCGCGCATCCTCGACCCGCGCTACGTGGGCCAGGAGCACTACGACGTCGCGACGCAGGTCAAGTCGATCCTGCAGCGCAACAAGGAGCTCCAGGACATCATCGCGATCCTCGGTGTCGACGAGCTCTCGGAGGAGGACAAGACGGTCGTCGCGCGTGCGCGCCGCATCCAGCAGTTCCTCTCGCAGAACACCTACATGGCCGAGAAGTTCACGGGCGTGCCGGGTTCGACGGTGCCGCTGAGCGAGACCATCGAGGCGTTCAAGAAGATCGCCGAGGGCGAGTTCGACCACGTCGCCGAGCAGGCCTTCTACAACATCGGTGGCCTCGAGGACCTCGAGCGCAACTGGGCCCGCATCCAGAAGGAGTACGGGGCCTGACGTCCCCGTCCCGCCCTCCTCGCGTCGTCCCGCCGACGGACCAGCGTCCGTCGGCGGGACGACGCGGTGAGGACCGAACCCCCAGGAGGAGCTCGACATGGCAGAGCTGAACGTCGACCTCGTCGCGGCCGACCGCAAGGTCTGGTCGGGCGCGGCGCGCGAGGTGAGCGCCCCGTCCGTCGAGGGTCAGATCGGCATCCTCGCCGGCCACACGCCGCTCCTCGCGGTGCTGCGCCCGGGGACCGTCAAGGTCTCGGACGCGCAGGGCGTCGCCGTCGAGGCACACGTCACCGGCGGCTTCGTGTCCGTCGACGACGACCTCGTGACCATCGTGGTCGACGAGATCTCCGAGAACGCCGGCTCGTCCGCGCTGGCCTGAGGACCTCACGGTGCCGTTCGTCGCCTGGGCCGGGATCGCGGTCCTCGTCGTCCTGGCGCTGATCGTCGCGACCGGTGCGTCGCGGCTGCGGACGCTGTCGCGCCGGGTGGGCTCGTTCCCGTGCTCCGCCCGCCCGGCCGGCAACCCCCAGGCGGCGTGGTCGCTCGGCATCGCGCACTACGCGGTCGGGCGCATCGAGTGGTGGCGGTGCTGGTCGCTGTCGCCGCGCCCGACGCGCACCTGGCTGCGCGAGGAGCTGAGCATCACCGGCCGGGTCCCGCTGGACCAGGCGGGCCAGCCGGACGAGTACCTGGTCCGATGTCGGTACGACGGCACCGACTTCGAGCTCACGATGTCGTCGGGCGCGTACGCGGGCCTGGCGTCGTGGCTCGAGGCCGCGCCGCCCGGTCGTCGCGACCTCGTCGTCTGACCCTCGCCCGCGCGTCGTCGCGCCGTCGTCCGCGTACCCGCCCCGTCCAAGGAGGACCGTGCGACTCGTCGTCGCCCGCTGCTCGGCCCGGTACACGGGCCGGCTCACCGCCCACCTGCCGCTCGCGACGCGGCTGCTCGTCGTCAAGGCCGACGGCAGCGTGCTGCTCCACTCGGACGGCGGCTCGTACAAGCCGCTGAACTGGATGAGCCCCCCGTGCGCCCTGGCGGTCGGGGAGCCCGACGCCGAGGCCCGCGAGCGCGGCGTCACGCAGGTGTGGACGGTCCAGCACCAGAAATCCGACGACCGCCTCGAGATCGAGCTGCACGAGGTCCAGCACGACTCGAGCCACGACCTCGGCGTCGACCCGGGTCTCGTCAAGGACGGCGTCGAGGCCCACCTGCAGGAGCTGCTCGCCGCGCAGATCGAGCTCCTCGGCGTCGGCCACTCGCTCGTGCGACGCGAGTACATGACGGCGATCGGCCCGGTCGACATCCTCGCCAAGGACGCCGACGGTGGCACGGTCGCGGTCGAGATCAAGCGGCGCGGCGACATCGACGGAGTCGAGCAGCTCACCCGGTATCTCGACCTGCTCAACCGCGACCCGTTGCTCGCCCCGGTCCGGGGCGTGTTCGCCGCCCAGGAGATCAAGCCGCAGGCGCGGGTGCTCGCGACCGACCGCGGCATCGACTGCCTGGTCCTCGACTACGACGCGATGCGCGGCGTCGACGACGTCGAGTCCCGCCTGTTCTGAACGGGTGCCGCCCGGCCGCGGCGCGTGCGGCAGGATGTGGCGCATGACCGGACCTGACGTCGTGCTGCGCGGCCGCGTGGCGACCCCCGACACGCTGCTCGACGACGGCGCGGTCGTCGTGCGCGGCGACCGGATCGCCTGGGTGGGCCCGGTGGCACACGCCGCGGCGGCCGGGTTCCCCGCCGTCGCCGGCGAGCCCCGGCCGGCGCCGGGCACCACGCTGCTGCCGGGCCTGGTCGACCTGCACAACCACGGCGGCGGGGGAGCGGGCTTCCCGGACGTCGCCACGCGCGACGAGGCGATGGTCGCCGTGCTCGAGCACCGCCGGCACGGGACGACGACGCTGCTCGCCTCCCTCGTCTCGGCCGACCGCGCGACGCTCCTCGAGCGCGCCGAGCTGCTCGCCGGCCTCGCGGACGACGGCGAGATCGCCGGGATCCACGCCGAGGGGCCCTTCCTGTCGCACGCGCGCCGCGGCGCCCACAGCCCCGCGGCGCTCGTCCCCGGCGACGCCGGGCTCGTGCGCGAGCTCGCCGCCGCGGCCCGGGGGCACCTGCGGACCATGACGGTCGCCCCCGAGGTCGAGGGCGTCGCCGGACCGGGCGGCGCCGCGGAGGCGCTCGTCGAGGCGGGCGCGATCCCGTCGCTCGGCCACACCGACGGCACGACCGAGCAGGCCGAGGAGCTCGTCGCCGAGGTGGTCGCGGGCCTGCGCGCCGCGGCCGGACCGAGCGCCCCGCCACGCGAGATGACCGCGACCCACCTGTTCAACGGCATGCGGCCGCTGCACCACCGGCAGCCCGGCCCGATCGCCGCCTGCCTGGCCGCCGCGGCCCGGGGCGAGATGGTCGTCGAGCTCATCGCCGACGACGTCCACCTCGCGCTCGCCACCGTGCGCAGCGTCGTGCGCACGCTCGGCGCCGACCGCGTCGCGCTCGTGACCGACGCCATGGCCGCGGCGGGCATGGCCGACGGCGCGTACGAGCTGGGGCCGATGGCCGTCACCGTGCGCGACGGCGTCGCGCGCGCGACGGACCCCGACCACCCCGAGGGCGGCGCGATCGCCGGCGGCACCGCCCACCTCGTCGACGTCGTGCGCGCCACCGTCGCGGCCGGGATCACGCTCGTCGACGCGGTCCGCTCGGCGTCGTGGGTGCCCGCGCGCGTGCTCGGGCTCGACGACGTCGGCGGCCTCGTCGCGGGGCGGCGCGCCGACGTCGTCGTCACCGACCGTGACCTGCGCGTGCAGCGCGTGCTGCGGGCGGGCGCCGGCGTCTGAGCCCGACCCGGGGTTCAGCCGCTCGCCGTGACGAAGCGCAGCTCGGCGAGCCGCACGCCGATCGGCAGGTCGACGCGAAGGTCGACCACGCCGTCGGGCACCTCCACGAGGTCCGTGCGGACCGGCCGCCAGTCGTACCTCGCGTCGTGCCCGCCCGCGGCGTGCGCCCGGACGGGTGCGGAGAGAGGGCGCCACGCGCCGCCGTCGTCGCCGGTCGCCCGCCAGACGACGGTGATCCGCCCGTGGACGGGGCGCTCGCAGGCCACGAGCAGCTCGAGCGCCTCGACGCCGGCGAGGTCGAGGCCGTCGTAGCGCGCCCAGCCCGTGGTGGAGCCGGCCGCGACGTCCAGCGCCGCGCCGCGCTCTCGGGTCCGGTCGCCCGGCACGACTCCGTGCGCCGCGTGGGACGCGTGCGCCGGAACGACGGTCCCTGCGGCCCGCCGAGCGGGTGCCGGCGGGCCGGCGACGCGCAGAGCAGCCCGCACGGGGAGGTCCGCGGACGACGGGCCGGCCGCCACGACGTACTCGCCCGGCTGGACCCGTAGCGCTCCGGCGTGCAACCAGTCGTCAGGCCCCGGCTCGGCCGCGCGTGCGGCGGGGTCCCACACCGCGAGCCGCGCGACGTCGAACGACAGCCGCACCTCGCGGCGCTCGCCCGGCTCCAGGCGCACACGCTCGAACGCGACGAGCAGCCGGCGAGCGGGCGGCAGCGGAAGGTCCTGCGGCGCGAGCGCGTAGACCTGCACGAGCTCCTCCGCGGGCCGGGGCCCGCTGTTGCGCACCGTCACGGTGACGTCCACCCGGCTCGCCGTGCCGGAGTCCCCGAGGGCGGGGTGCCGGTGCGTCGGCGCGGGCGCGTCGACGCTCGCCGGGTTCGCGACGACCGCCTCGTACTCGACCGTCGTGTACGTGAGGCCGTGGCCGAACGCGAACGCCGCCTCCGCGGTCGCGTGCCGGTAGGTTGCGCCCTGCGCCGCGACGTCGTAGTCGAGCAAATCCCCCGCGTCCTCGGCGCGTGCGGGCCACGACTGGGCCAGGCGTCCGGTCGGTTCGGCGTCGCCGACCAGCACGTCGACGAGCCCGTGACCGAGCTCCTGGCCGCCGTGGCTCGTCCAGACGACGGCCCCCGCGTCGGCGAGCTCGGGCCCGAGCACGTACGGGTAGCTCGAGACGACGGCCAGGACGCTGCGGTCGCAGGCGTCGCGGGCCGCGCGCCAGACCTCGACCGCCGCCTGGGGCACGTCGAGATGCGGCCGGTCCTCGGTCTCGCGGCCGGACAGGTGCGGGTCGTTCCCGACCGTGACGACCACGACGTCCGCCCGTGCGGCGGCGTCCGCCACCGCCGGCAGGCCGGCGCGCACGGTGCGCCACACGAGGCGCTCGGCGTCGTCGGCGGTCAGGGCGTCGGCCACGAGCGACCCGGAGCCGTGCTGGACACGCAGCCAGCGGCCGCTCCCGACGTGCTGGAGCGACCACGTGCCGTCGGCGTGCTGATGCCTGCGGAAGCTCTCCTGCACGACCCATCCGCCCACCCGGTCGGCCTCGGCCCGCACGATCCAGCCGGCGCCCGTGAGCAGACGCCCGGTCAGGCACGAGCGCAGCGTGAGCAGGCCGTCGCCCCAGTCGGTCACCTCGAGGTGGGTGGCCGGGCTCGCCGTCGGCTCGGACGCGGCGACGACGGCTCCCGCCTCGCCGGCGTCGGACACCGCGAGGTAGGCGTGGGCGCTCGTCGACCGCAGCGCCACCGTGTCGGCGCCCGTGACGACCTCGACGTGCGCGTCGCCCAGGCGCTCGGCCAGCGCCGTGCCGACGCCCACCGCGTACGGCGGGGTCCCCGAGTACCAGTCGGTCAGCATGCGGTCCGCGAGCGGTCCGACGACGGCGACGCGCGTGGGCGCCGAGAGCGGCAGGACGCCGTCGTTGCGCAGCACGACGACCGAGCGCGCGACGGCCTCGCGGGCGAGCGCCCGGTGGGCCGGCAGGTCGATCGCGTCGGGCCCGATGCCGCGGTAGGGGTCGGCGTCCCCGTCGAGCTCCCCGGTCCGCAGGCGCAGCTCGAGCAGGCGCAGCACCGCCCGGTCGACGTCGTCCTGGGTGAGCAGCCCGCGCGCGAGGGCCCCGGTGAGGCGTGCCGTCGTCGGGCCGGCGTCCGCGTCGTTGTCGGTGAACGAGTCGACGCCGGCGCGCAGCGCGGCGGCGTGCGACGTCGCGTGGTCGGGGAAGTAGCGCTCGCCGACCACGAGGTTGGTGGGCGCGGCGGCGTCCGACACGACCGCGATCGAGCCGGGTGCCCAGGACCGGAGCTCGTCGAGCAGCTCGCGAGCCACGTGGTTGGGCCGACCGTCCACCAGGTTGTAGGACGGCATGACCGCACCGACGACCCCCGCCTCCACGGGGCCTCGGTACGCGGGCAGCTCGAACTCGTGGAGCGTCCGCAGCGAGAGGTTGGAGCTCGTGACGGCGCGGTCGGTCTCGTTGCCGTACGCGAGGTAGTGCTTGAGCGTCGGCACGGTCTTCCACACCCGCGGGTGGTCGCCGCGCAGCCCGTGCGCGTAGGCGCCGGCGAGCCGGGCGGTGAGGTGCGGGTCCTCGGACCAGCCCTCCTCGGTCCGCCCCCAGGCCGGGTGGCGCAGCGGGTTGACGACCGGTGCCCAGACGTTGAGGCTGACCGTGGGGTCGGCGGCGTGCTTCGCCCGCACCTCGGTCGCGACCGCGTCCCCGACGCGCCGCAGGAGTTCGACGTCCCACGTCGCGGCGAGGCCGACGGGCTGCGGGAAGACGGTCGCCGTGCCGAGCCACGCGACGCCGTGGAGCGCCTCGGTGCCCGTGCGGAACGACGCCAGGCCCAGGCGCTCGACCGCGGGCGCCGCCTGGTGCAGCATCGCGAGCCGTTCCTCGGGGCTCAGCCGAGCGAGAAGATGCTCGGCCCGACGGCGCAGCGGTGCGTCGGGGCCGAGGTCGGTCACGTCGTCGTGCACCTCGAGGGACACGGTGCTCCTCTCGTGGGCCTGGCGGCCCGTGTCCGTGACGGATGTATGGTCGAAACGGTTCGACGGCGCCCGCGCGAGCGTCACCGTTGCCGCGAGACGATACGGCAGGGTGGCCATGCTGAAAAGTGCTTGCGGCTGCTGGGATGGATCTGCTCCAGGGTGTTGCCAGGACCAGGAGTTCGTGACTACGCTCCGACGTCGAAGCGCTTCGACAGCCTCGCTGCCTGGAGCGGCGATGCTCACGGCACGTCGACGTGCCGTGACGACACGAAGGAGTGAAGAGATGAAGACGCAGTCGTCCGGATCTCCGGCGGTGACCCGCCGTCCGATCGACCGCCGGAGCTTCCTCGGGCTCATGGGACTCGGCGCGGCCGCGATCGGGATGCCGTCCGTGCTGGCCTCGTGCAGCAGCAACGGCGCGGTGGGGGCCGCGGGCGGCGGCGGCGCCGTCAGCCAGGGCGTCCTGCCCAACTACGTGCCGATCGAGTACGTCGCCCCCGACTTCCCGAGCGTGAACGGCTCGACCGCCGGCTACGCGAAGATTCCCGCCGAGCTCGTCAGGGCGTTCTCCAGCCCGCCCGGGTCGGGCGGACGCTACACGGCGATGACGCCGCTGTGGGGCACGATCCCGCCGACGCAGGGCAACCAGTACTACGAGGCGGTCAGCTCGGCGCTCGGCACGACGATCGAGTTCCAGATCTCCGACGGCAACACCTACGGCGACAAGCTCGCGGCGGTGCTCGCCTCGGCCAAGGACGTGCCGGACTGGGTCTGCATCCCGTCGTGGAACGTGCCGCCCCGCTTCGGCCAGGCGGTGGAGTCGCTGTTCGAGGACCTCACGCCGTACCTCGCGGGCGACAAGATCGAGAAGTACAAGAACCTCGCGAACATCCCGACGGACGCGTGGCGGTTCTGCGTCTTCAACGACAAGCTCTACGGGCTGCCGTTCCCGGGCGAGGTCATCACGGACGCGATCTTCTACCGGGCCGACATCTTCGCCGAGCTCGGCATCACGGAGCAGCCGCGGAGCGCGGCCGAGCTGCTGGACCTGGCCAGGGAGATCACCGACCCGTCGGCGCAGCGCTGGGGCACCGACGACCTGTGGACCGCCGCGACGATGATGTTCGCGGTCCCGCCGAAGTGGAAGGTCGACGACGCCGGGAAGCTCGTGCACCGCGTCGAGACCGAGGAGTACCGGGCGGCTCTCGAGTGGCAGGCCCAGCTGTTCGCCTCGGGCGCCGTGCACCCCGACGCCGTCGCGGACAACGCCGCCGACGCCAAGCAGCGCTTCGAGTCGGGCCAGACCCTCATCGCCAACGACGGCGTCGGCGGCTGGCACGAGGCGCTCGGTCGCCAGCTCGGCAGCAACCCCGACTACGACCAGCAGCCGTTCGAGCCGATCGCGCACGACGGCGGCACGCCGCGGCTCTTCAAGGGCAACCCGGCCAACATCTTCTCCTTCATCAAGAAGAACGAGGACAAGGCCAAGATCGAGGAGATGCTCGCCGTCGCGGACTTCCTCGCGTCGCCGTTCGGCACCGAGGAGTACCAGCTGATCAACTTCGGCGTCGAGGGCGTCCACTACGAGCTCGACGCCGACAACCTCCCCGTCGCGACCGAGCTCGCGGCGACCGAGCTCCAGCCGACGTACATCTTCCTCGTGGACCCGCCCGTCGTGAACTCGAAGGTGCAGTACCCCGGCTTCGTCGAGGACTTCTGCACCTGGATGGCCGACGCCGCCCAGTACCTCGAGGAGCCCGTCTTCTACGGCATGCAGATCACCGAGCCGAGCCAGTTCGCCTCGCTCGCGACGCCGTTCCCCGACCTCGAGAAGGACATCGCGCGCGGGCGCAAGTCCATGGCCGACCTCGACGAGGCCGTCGAGACGTGGCGCTCGTCGGGCGGCGAGGAGCTCCGCGCCTTCTACCAGGACATCCTGGACCAGCAGTGACGCCGAGCACGACGCAGCGCGTCCGCGAGCGCGGGGTCCCGGCGTCGGCCGCGCCCTCGGAGGCCCCCGCGGCCGCCGAGGGCGCGGGCCCGGGCGCCGCCGTCCCGACGCGCAGGGTGTCCTGGAGGGTCCGGTTCAAGCGCGACCGGTCGCTCATCCTCATGACGCTGCCGGCGGTCCTGCTGCTCGCCGTCTTCGCGTACGTGCCGATGCTCGGCAACGTCGTGGCGTGGCAGGACTACTCGCCGTACGTGGGGATCGCGAACAGCCCGTTCGTCGGCTGGTGGAACTTCGAACGGCTGTTCGCCAACCCCACGTTCTGGCACGCGGTCGGGAACACGCTGCTCATCACCGGGTTCCAGCTCGTGTTCTTCTTCCCGGTGCCGATCGCGATGGCGCTGCTGCTCAACAGCGTCATGACCCCGCGCATCCGGACGGCGATCCAGTCCGTCGTCTACCTGCCCCACTTCTTCTCGTGGGTCATCGTCGTGACGATCTTCCAGCAGATGTTCGGCGGGGCCGGCTTCGTGGCGCAGCGGCTGTCCGAGCACGGGTACTCGGGCTTCGACCTCATGACGAACCCGGACACGTTCCTGCTGCTCATCACCGCCCAGTCGGTCTGGAAGGACGCCGGCTGGGGCATGATCATCTTCCTCGCGGCACTGTCGACGGTGGACCCGGCGCTCTACGAGGCGTCGGTCATGGACGGCGCGAGCAAGTGGCGGCGCACCTGGCACATCACTCTCCCGGCGCTGCGCCCCACGATCATCCTCCTGCTCATCCTGCGCCTCGGCGACGCGCTCACCGTCGGCTTCGAGCAGCTCATCCTGCAGCGGGGCGCCGTCGGCGCGCAGGCGGCCGAGGTGATCGACACGTACGTCTACTACCAGGGCGTCATCAACGGCGACTGGTCCTTCGCGGCGGCCGCCGGGCTGCTCAAGGGCGTGGTCTCGCTGCTGCTCGTCCTCGGTGCCAACAAGCTCGCCCACATGTTCGGCGAGGCGGGGGTGTACAAGCGCGCATGACTCAACCGACCATGACCTCAGGATCCCCGGGCGGCGTCCTCGCGCCGTCGGGCACGACGACGCGGCGGCCCTCCCTGCGGCGCCGGTCCAAGCACCGGCCGACGTGGGACGAGAGTCCCGGACCGATCGGCTTCACCGCGAAGGCGGTGGTGCTGACGTTCATCGTCCTCGCCGTCGCCTTCCCGCTCTACACCATCGTGCTGACCAGCCTGTCGACCCAGGCGGACATCACACGGTCGGGCGGGCTCGTCACCGTCCCGGGCGAGCTCACGCTCGCCGCGTACCAGCAGATCCTCGGCGGCGGCATCGTTACGCGGGCCGCGCTCGTGTCGGTCGGCGTCACGACCGTCGGCACGCTGCTGTCGACCACGGTGTCGCTGCTCGCGGCGTACGGCCTGAGCCGGCCCGGCTCGTTCGGGCACCGCCCGCTGCTGTTCGTCCTGCTCATCACGATGTTCTTCGGGGCAGGGATGATCCCCACCTACCTGCTCGTGTCGGCGCTCGGCCTCATCGACTCGTACTGGGCGCTCATCCTCCCCACGGCGGTGTCGGCGTTCAACGTGCTCATCCTGCGGTCGTTCTTCATGGGGATCGACCCGGCGATCACCGACGCCGCGCGCATCGACGGCGCGGGGGACTGGCGGATCCTCTTCCGGATCGTCGCCCCGATGTCGAAGGCCGCGATCGCCGTCGTCGCCCTGTTCTACGGCGTCGGGTACTGGAACGCGTTCTTCAACGCGATGCTCTACATCAACGACAACGCCAAGTGGCCGCTGCAGCTCGTCCTGCGCTCGTACGTGCTGCAGGGCGTCACCCTGCCCGGCTCGGGCGTCGGCCAGGTTGACGTCGCGACCGGAGCCGTGACCGGTCTGCCCGTGAAGATGGCGGTCATGGTGCTGGCGGTCGTGCCGATCCTCCTCGTCTACCCGTTCGTCCAGCGCCACTTCACCAAGGGCGTCATCTTCGGGGCGATCAAGGGCTGACGTGGGCCTCGTGCACGGCGGTGCTGTCCCGCTCCGTCAGCACCGGGGCGAGCAGCCGCGTCTCGGCGGGCTGCTCGCCCCGCAGGCGGGAGAGGACCATCTCGACCGCGACGCCGCCGATGACCTCCGCCGGGATGTCGATACTCGTGAGCGGCTGCGACTGGGCGAGAGCGACGTCCGTGGGGCACACCGCGACGAGCGAGACGTCGTCGGGTACCGCCCGGCCCCGCTCGGCCAGGTGCGCGAGGACGTGGGGGAGTGCGCGCTCGTTGTGCACGAGCAGTCCTGTCGTGCCCGGCGCCCGGTCCAGCACCGCGTCGACCGCGTGCCGTGCGCCGGCCGGCGTCGGCTCGCACGGCTCGATCTCGCCGCGCAGCCCGTGCTCCGCGCACGCCTCGCGGAAGCCCCGGACCACCCGGTCGGCGTAGGAGGTGTGCCGGGCCATCACCTCCGGCGGCGACCCGACGAGCGCGACGTCGGTGTGGCCGGTCCGCGCGAGGTGCGTGGCGCCGAGGCGGCCGACGGCCTCGAAGTCGAGGTCGACGCAGCTCAGGCCCGCGGGCTCGCGGGGCAGGCCGATGAGCACGGTCGGCTGACGGAGCGCGCGGAGCGTCGGGATGCGCGGGTCGTCGGCCTCGACGTCCATGACGACGATCGCGTCGACCATCGAGCCGGCGGCGACGCGCTCGAGGCCCCCGGTGTCGTCCTGGGTGAGGAGCAGCACGTCGTGGTCGAACTCGCGCGCCCGCGTCACGACCCCCGTCACGAACTGCATGATGACCGCGACGTCCACGCCGGAGCGCAGCGGTGCGACGAGGCCGATGACGTTGGTCCGGCTCGATGCGAGCGCGCGGGCCCCGGCGTGCGGACGGTACCCCAGCTCGGCGATCGCGTGCTCGACGCGCCGGCGCGTGGGAGCGGAGATCGACCGCTTCCCCGACAGGACGTACGACACGGTCGACGCGGAGACGCCCGCCGCGCGTGCGACGTCCTCGATCGTGGCCATCTCTCAGCTCCTCGCGACGGGTCCGGCGACACGCGCGTCCCCGGTTGTGGGTTCGAAGGTCACCGTAGCGCCGCGCGGCACGCGCAGGGCTGTCCCCGCGGGCGGGCCGCCCGGGACGCGGACCACGACGGCGGCATCCCGCTCCCGCGGGCCGTGGACGCGGACGCGCTCGGCGCGACCGGCGCGCCACACGAGATCGACGCGGAGCCCGCCGCGAGCGCGCAGGCCCGTGACCCGGCCGTCGGGCCACGCGTCCGGCAGCGCGGGAAGGACGTCGAGGGCCGGCGTGCCGTCGACCGACCGGTGCGACTGGAGCAGCATCTCGGCGATCCCGGCCGTCAGGCCGCAGTTGCCGTCCACCTGGAACGGCGGGTGCGCGCTGAACAGGTTGGGGTAGAGACCTCCGCGGTGCTCGCCGCCGTGGCGGCCGTCGGCGGCCGGTCGCAGCGCCAGCAGCACCTGCTCGTGCGCCCTGCCCGCCCGGCCGAGGCGCGCCCACAGCGCGACGCGCCACGCGAGCGACCAGCCGGTCGACTCCGGGCCGCGCAGCTCGAGCGTCCTCTCCGCGGCGGCGGCGAGATCGGGCGTCGTCGCGGAGTCGAGCGTGCCGAGCGGGAACAGCCCCACCAGGTGCGACAGGTGCCGGTGCTCGGGCTCGGCCTCGGGGCGCTCACGGTCCCACTCGAGCAGCTCGCCGCGCGCACCGGCACGCGGGTGCGGCAGGGCTGCGGCCACCTCGACGAGACGGTCCACCCAGGCGTCGCGACGGCCGAGCACCTCGGCCGCCTCGCGGCACGCCTCGGCGAGCCACCGTACGAGCGCGACGTCCATCGTGACCGACGTCGTCACCGCGGCCGGTGCACCGTCGTCCGCCGTGAAGCGGTTCTCCGGAGAGGTCGAGGGGCTCGTCCACGCCCGGACGACGCGCCCGGAGTCGGCGTCCGTCTCGGTGCGGACCCAGCCCAGGGCGAACCGCGCCGCACCTTCGAGCACGGGCCACGCGACGTCGCGCAGGAAGGCGTCGCCGTCCGTGTCGGCGGCGAAGCGGTGGTGCTCGACGAGGTGCTGCGCGAGCCAGAGCCCGCCCATCGCCCAGGCGGCCCAGGACGCGTCGCCGTGCCCGGCGCCGACCGGCGCGGCGTGCGCCCACGCGTCCGAGTTGTGATGAGCGGTCCAGCCGTCGGTGCCGTAGAGCTCGCGCGCGACGACGCCGCCCGGCCCGGCGGCGATCCGGGCGACGAGGCGCAGCAGCGGTTCGTGGCACTCGGCCAGCCCCGTGACCTCGGCCGGCCAGTACGCCATCTGCGTGTTGATGTTGAGCGTGTAGGCGCTGCTCCAGGGACCGGGCAGCTCCGCGTTCCAGATGCCCTGGAGCGTCGCCGGCAGGCCGCCATCGCGCGACGACGCGGCGAGCAGGTAGCGCCCGTGGTGGAACGCGAGCGCGGCGAGGCCCGGGTCGGGCCGGTGCTGCGCCGCCGCGACGCGGACGTCGGTCGGCAGGCCGAGCGCCTCGGGCGGGGTGGGGAGCACGAGGCGGCAGCGGTCGTAGAGCCGGCGGTGGGCGGCGACGTGCGCCGCGCGCAGCTCGCGGGCGAGGGCGGTACGCGCACCATCGCCCGCCGGACCCGGCACGGCGACGGACCCCGCCTCACGGAGCATCGCGGCGACGCGGCTCGCGGCGGACCGGTCTGCGGGCACGTCGCCCGGCGGGTCGGTCGTGGCCGTGGCGACGGCGAGCACGTGGCACCGGGCGGTGGCGGTCCGCAGCACGTCCTGCTCGACGACGGCCTCCGGGTCGCCGAGCGCGGCGACCGCGACGACTCCCTGCCTGCCGTCCGGTGCGTACCGGACCGGGTCGTCGACCGGCTCGTGACCGGGCGCGACGTCGACGGGCAGGTCCAGCACCGCGTGCAGGCGCGCCCCGCCGTCCGCGGGTCCGGCGCCCCGGTCCGCGTCGGGGCGCACCTCGTCGGCCCGTCGCAGCAGGGAGCTCACGCGCACCTCGGCGCGCACAGGCCGCTCGGCACGGACGACGTGCACGAGCACGCCGCCGCGCGCGTCGGCCCACGTCTCCTGGACGACCCGGCCGGTCCCGGGCGACGTCCACGCGTGCGTGGCGACCGCGGTGCGCAGGTCGAGGTGCCGCCCGGCGAACGTCACGTCGTCCGTCGGCCCGTTCCCCTCGCCGGGGACCACGGACACCTCGAGCTCGGCCAGGGGGAGGTATGCCTGCACCCACGGCGTCTGGAGGTCCTGGAGCAGGCGTTCGGCGGTGCGCACGTCGCCCTCGTCGACCGCGCGACGCACCCGGTCGAGGTGCTCGGGCCCGCGTGCGCGCGTGCCGGCGAGCGGGTCGTCCGGGGGCGGGCCCGACCACGCGGTGACGTCGTTGAGCCACAGGCGCTCGCGGGCGGGCCGTCCGGCGCACATGGCGGCGCGGTGCCCGTTCCCGACCGGAAGCGCTTCGATCCATTTCGACGCGGGACGGTCGTACCGCAGCAGATGCAGCTCGTCCGGTGCGGCGGCGTCGTCCGCGCGGTCGAGATTGGCGAGATTGCGCGGCAAACCAGCCGTGCTGTGCTGCTCTGGGCGGCCGGAGGGCTGGTCGGGGGCGGAGGTGTGGCGACGCTGGACACCGGACATGATTCCAGGCTAGCGTGTTGAAACGCTTCGACAAATGCGGTCGCCGAGGGCGGCGCCGCGGACGACCATCGATTCAGGACCACCAGGAGGCGACGGTGCCGGTGATGACGCAGGCCGAGGGCGCGGGGGCGCGGTTCGCCGCGCTCACGGACGACGTCGGGCTGCTGTACGGCGGGGACTACAACCCCGAGCAGTGGGACCCGGCCACCTGGCGCGAGGACGCGCGGCTCATGCAGGAGGCGGGCGTCAACCTCGTGACCGTCGGGGTGTTCTCCTGGGCCCGGTACGAGCCGCGTCCCGGCGTCCGTGACTTCGCCTGGCTCGACGAGGTGATCGAGCTGCTGCACGCGCACGGCGTGGGCGTGGACCTGGCGACGCCGACAGCGTCGCCGCCCGCCTGGCTCGGGCACCTCTACCCGGAGACCCTGCCCGTCGACGCCGACGGCGTGCGGCTCGTGGCCGGATCCCGCAACCACTTCTCGCCGGCGTCGCGCGTGTACCGCGAGCACGCGCTCGCGATCGCCGCCGACCTGGTGGACCGGTACGCGGACCACCCCGCCGTGCGGATGTGGCACGTCGGCAACGAGTTCGGCCAGGTCTGCTACGGCGACGAGTCGGCGCGGGAGTTCCGCCGGTGGCTGCGCGAGCGCTACGGCACCATCGAGCGCCTCAACCAGGCCTGGGGCACGACGTTCTGGTCCCAGCGCTACGACGACTGGGAGGAGATCCTCCCGCCGCGGCGCATGCCCTACCACCCCAACCCGACGCAGGCGCTCGACTTCCGGCGGTACTCGTCCGACCAGCTCCTCGCTCTCTACCGCGAGCAGCGCGACCTCGTCCGCGCGCGCGACCCGCGGCGGCCGATCACCACCAACCTCATGGGCTTCTTCCCGCTCGCGGACTACTGGTCCTGGGCGGACGACCTCGACGTGGTGGCCGACGACGCCTACCCGGACCCCGGCGACCCCGACGCGCCGGCCGACTCGGCGCTGACCCAGGACCTCGTGCGCTCGCTCGGCGGCGGGCGGCCGTGGGTGCTCATGGAGCAGGCGGCGGGGGCCGTGAGCTGGCGCGACCACAACCTCCCCAAGTCCCCCGAGCGGTCACGGCTCGAGTCGCTCCAGGCGGTCGCGCGCGGCGCGGACGGCGTGTGCTTCTTCCAGTGGCGCGCCTCGCGCGCGGGGGCCGAGCGGTTCCACTCGGCGATGCTTCCCCACGCGGGTCCCGACACGCGGGCCCACGCCGGGATCCGGCGCCTCGGCGCCGACCTGCGTCGGCTCCGACCGGTCGTCGGCACCCGGGTCGCCGCCACGGTCGCGCTGCTCTTCGACTGGGAGTCGTGGTGGGCCGCCCACGAGCTCGCCCGACCCACGACGAGGCTCGACACGCTCGCGCAGCTGCGGGCGTGGTACCGCCCGCTGTGGGAGGCCGGGGTCGCGGCGGACGTCGTCCACCCACGGACGGCCCTCGACCCCTACGACGTCGTGCTCGTGCCGCAGACGTACCTGCTCGACGAGCGCGCGGCAGCCGGCGTGACCGTGGCCGTCGAGCGGGGCGCCAGCGCCGTCGTCGGACCGTTCACCGGCGTCGCCGACGAGAACGCGCACGTGCGCACCGGCCGGTTCCCCGCCCTCCTGCGTGACCTGCTGCGCGTCGGCGGCGAGGAGTGGGCGCCGCTGCCCGACGGCGGCGTCCGGCTGGTCGTCGAACCGGACGGCTGGCGGAGCGCGGCCGGCGTCGCCGCGGACGCGCACGCCGCGATCTTCGGCGAGGCGCTGCGTGCCGAGGGCGCGACGGTCCTCGCGCGGTTCGCCGAGGGACACCTCGCCGGCCTGCCCGCCGTGACGTGCGCCCGGACGGGCGCGGGCCACGCCTGGTACGTCGGCACGGTCCCCGACGCACCCCTGCTCGAGCGGGTCGTCGGCGACGCGCTCGACGCGGCGGGGGTCGCCCCCGTCCTGCCCGGCGTCCGTGCCGTCGACGGGCTCGAGGCCGTGCGCCGTGGCGACGCCCTGTTCCTGCTCAACCACTCCGACGTCGACGCCCGGGTCCCGGTCCCGGCACCGGCGACGGACCTGCTCACCGGAGCGCCGGTGGACGGCGAGGCGCACGTCCCCGCCACGGGCGCCGTCGTCCTGATCGAGAGGCAACGATGAAGTTCACCGACGGCTACTGGCAGACGCGACGCGGGATCAGCCCGCTCTACGCGGTCGAGGTCGACGACGTCCGCGTCGACGAGGCGGCGGGCACGATGACGGTCTACGCGCCGACGGCGGCGATCCGCCACCGCGGCGACACGCTCAACCGCCCGATGGTCACGGTCACGTACTCCTCGCCCGCGCCGGGCGTGGTCAAGGTGCGCGTCGAGCACCACGCGGGGGCGGCGTCGTCGGGCCCGGCGTTCGCCGTGACCGCGCAGGACGGCTACCGGCCCGTGGTCAAGGTCGACGAGCACGCGGGCGTGCTCGAGACCGGCGGGCTCACCGTGCGCGTGCACCGCGGCGGGCGCTGGCACGTCGACTTCGAGCACGACGGGCGCGCGCTCACGTCGAGCCTGCCGAAGTCGGTCGGGGTCATGACGGCCGAGCACGGGCCCCTCGCGGGCGGCTCGTGGGTGCACGAGCAGCTCACGCTCGAGCCGGGCGAGCACGTGTACGGGCTGGGGGAGCGGTTCGGGCCGTTCGTCAAGAACGGCCAGGCCGTCGACATCTGGAACGAGGACGGCGGCACGTCGAGCGAGCAGGCCTACAAGAACGTGCCGCTCTACCTCACGAGCAAGGGCTACGGCGTGTTCGTGGCGCACCCCGAGCGGGTCTCGTTCGAGGTCGCCTCCGAGGTCAACACGCGCGTGCAGTTCTCGGTCGAGGGCCAGGCGCTCGAGTACTACGTCATCGCGGGGCCGACCCCCAAGGACGTGCTGCGGCGCTACACCGGCCTGACCGGCAGGCCCGCGCGCGTGCCGGACTGGTCGTACGGGCTGTGGCTGTCGACGTCGTTCACGACCGACTACGACGAGAAGACGGTCACGAGCTTCATCGACGGCATGGCCGAGCGCGACCTGCCGCTGAGCGTCTTCCACTTCGACTGCTTCTGGATGCGCGAGTACCAGTGGTGCGACTTCGAGTGGGACCCGCGCACGTTCCCGGACCCCGAGGGCATGCTGGCCCGGCTGCACGAGCGCGGCCTCAAGGTGTGCGTGTGGATCAACCCGTACATCGCGCAGCGCTCCCCGCTGTTCGCGGAGGGCGCCGAGAAGGGCTACCTGCTGCGCACGGCCGACGGCGGCGTCTGGCAGTGGGACATGTGGCAGGCCGGGATGGGGCTGGTCGACTTCACCAACCCCGAGGCGACCGCGTGGTACACCGGCCACCTCGAGCGCCTGCTCGACCAGGGCGTCGACTGCTTCAAGACCGACTTCGGCGAGCGGATCCCGACGGACGGCGTCGTCTGGCACGACGGCTCGGACCCGCGCAAGATGCACAACTACTACGCCCAGCTCTACAACGAGGCCGTCTTCCGGCTGCTCGAGCGCCGTCGCGGCGCGGGCGAGGCGGTCGTGTTCGCGCGGTCGGCGACCGCGGGCGGTCAGCAGCTGCCCGTCCACTGGGGCGGCGACTGCGACTCGACCTACGCGTCGATGGCCGAGTCGCTGCGCGGCGGCCTGTCGCTGTCGCTGTCCGGGTTCGGGTACTGGAGCCACGACATCGGCGGGTTCGAGGGCACGCCCGACGCCGGCGTCTTCAAGCGCTGGCTCGCCTTCGGCCTGCTGTCGAGCCACTCGCGCCTGCACGGCTCGTCGTCGTACCGCGTCCCGTGGGCGTTCGACGAGGAGGCCGTCGACGTCGCGCGCCGGTTCACGCACCTGAAGATGTCGCTCATGCCCTACCTCGGCCGGCTCGGCGAGGAGGCGCACGCGACAGGCACGCCCGTGATGCGGCCCATGGTCCTCGAGTTCCCGCACGACCGCGGCACCTACGGCGTCGACACCCAGTACATGCTCGGCGACGCGCTGCTCGTCGCCCCGGTGCTCGACGCCGCCGGGCGGGTCGAGTACTACGTGCCCGAGGGCACGTGGACCCGTCTGCTGCCCGACGACGCGACGGGCCGTCCCGAGACGGTCACCGGCCCGCGGTGGGTCACCGAGACGCACGGCTACGACAGCCTGCCGCTGCTCGTGCGCCCGGGTAGCGTCCTGCCCGTGGGCTCGCGCACCGACCGGCCGGACTACGCGTGGGCCGAGGACGTCACGCTGCACTGCGTCGGTCTCGAGGACGGGCACGACACGGTGACGACCGTCCCCGGCGGGAGCGGCGCGCCCGCGACGTTCCGCGTGCGGCGCGACGGGGGCGCCGTCGTCGTGACGAGCGACGACGCACCTGCAGGATGGACCGTCCAGGTCGGCGGCCGCCGCGCCGGCGCGACCGGACCCGGAGAAGTGAGGATCCAGCTGTGAGCACACCGACCGACACCCAGACGGCGACGAGCGCGCGACGCACGTTCCCGACCGACTTCCTGTGGGGCACCGCCACCGCGGCCTACCAGATCGAGGGCGCCGCCACCGAGGACGGTCGCGGGCCGTCGATCTGGGACACGTTCTCGCACACGCCCGGGCGCACGCAGGACGGCGACACGGGCGACGTCGCGTGCGACCACTACCACCGCTGGCCCGAGGACGTCGAGCACCTCGCGCGGCTGGGCGTCGGCGCCTACCGCCTGTCGATCTCCTGGCCGCGCGTGCAGCCGGGCGGCCGTGGCCCGCTCAACGCCAAGGGGGTCGAGTTCTACCGCCGGCTCCTCGAGGCGCTGCACGAGCGCGGCATCCGCCCCTACGTGACGCTCTACCACTGGGACCTGCCGCAGGAGCTCGAGGACGCCGGCGGCTGGGCGAACCGCGACACCGCGCTCGCGTTCGCCGAGTACGCGCGCCACATGGCCCGCGAGCTGGGGGACCGGGTCGAGGTGTGGACGACGCTCAACGAGCCGTTCTGCAGCTCCTACCTCGGGTACGCCTCGGGCGTGCACGCCCCGGGCCGCACCGAGCCGGCGGCGGCGCTCGCGGCCGTGCACCACCTCAACCTCGCCCACGGCCTCGCCGTGCAGGCGATCCGCGACGAGCTGCCCGGCGCGAAGACCTCGGTCACGCTCAACCTGCACGTCATCCGGCCCGCGGACCCGTCGTCGGAGGGCGACGCCGACGCCGTCCGGAAGATCGACGCGCTGGCCAACCGCGCCTTCACCGGGCCGATGCTCGACGGCGCGTACCCGCAGGACCTGCTCGACGACACGGCGGCGGTCACCGACTGGTCGTTCGTGCAGGACGGCGACCTCGAGCAGATCCGTCAGCCGCTCGACGTGCTCGGCGTCAACTACTACTCCACGACGCTGGTGCGGAAGTTCACCGGCGAGGGCGCGCCCGAGCAGGCGGACGGCCACCGCACCACCGGCGCGTCCCCGTGGGTGGGCGTCACGGACGTCGAGTTCCTGCCCCAGCCGGGCCCGCACACCGAGATGGGCTGGAACATCGAACCCGCGGGCCTGACCGAGCTGCTGCTCGACCTGGCCCGCCGGTACCCGGACCTGCCGCTCGCCGTGACGGAGAACGGCGCCGCGTTCGCCGACGAGCTCACCGTCGACGGCGCGGGACGCCGTCGCGTGCACGACGAGCGGCGCGTGCGCTACCTGCACGACCACGTCGACGCCGTCGGCGCGGCGCTCGACGCCGGAGCGGACGTCCGCGGGTACTTCGCGTGGTCGCTCATGGACAACTTCGAGTGGTCCTACGGGTACTCCAAGCGGTTCGGCATCCTCCATGTCGACTACCCGACGGGCGAGCGCACGTGGAAGGACTCGGCGTACTGGTACGCACGCCTGGCCGCGACGGGCACGCTGCCGGGGCTGACGGACGTCGAGCCGCTCGACGCCTGAGGGGCCGCGCCCGGAGGGGCGGCGACGCGTGCCGTGCGCGGGTAGCGTGCGGCCATGACGGACGCCGCCGCCTTCGACCGGGCCCTCGAGGCTCGACGCCGCGAGCGCCGCGCGCCGGCGCTCGCGGCGGCCGTGGCACACGACGGCGAGCTGCTCTGGACGGGTGCGGCGGGTGTCGCCGCGCCGGGTGAGCCGGCGACCGACCGGACCGCGTTCCGCGTCGGCTCGATCACCAAGCCGATGACCGCCGTCGCCGTGCTGCGCCTGGTGGCCGACGGTCGTCTCGCGCTCGACGAACCCGTCGGGCGGTGGCTGCCGGACGCGCCCGCACCCGATGCGACCGTCGCCCACCTGCTGACGCACACCGCGGGGCTGCCCGCGGAGCCGCCCGGACCGTGGTGGGAGCGTCACGGCGGCGGCACGTGGGAGGAGCTGGTCGCGGCGCGCCCGCAGCCGCTCTGGGCGCCCGGCGAGCGGTTCCACTACTCGAACCTCGGCTACGCCGTGCTGGGCCGGCTCGTCGAGGAGGCGCACGGCCGCGCGTGGGACGCGGTGCTGCGGCACACGGTGTGGGAGCCGCTCGGCATGACGGCGACGGGGCGGGAGCCGTCCGGGCCGCACGCGACCGGCTACGCCGTGCACCCGCACGCCGACCTGGTGCTCGCGGAACCCGTGGCCGAGTACCGTGCCCTGGGTCCGGCCGGGGAGGTGTGGTCGACGCCGTCGGACCTCGTACGGTTCGCCTCGTGGCTCACGGGGCGGGGTCCGGGCGCCGCCGACGACGCGGTGCTGCCGCTCGCGTGGCGGCGCTGCACGACGCGGCCGCGCGTCGTCGTCGACGAGCCCGGCGCGCCGTTCGCGGCCTGGGGGCTGGGCGTCTCCGTCCACCACGTGCCGCGCGGGGACCGTCCGCCGCGCCGGCTCGTCGGCCACGGCGGGTCGGTCCCGGGGTTCACCGCCGAGGTACGGGTCGACGTCGTCACGGGGCACGCCGTCGCGGTGTGCGGCAGCTCGACCGCCGGGTTCGGCGACGGCGGGTTCCTCCTCGACGTGCTCGACGACGCCGCGTCCGCCGGTGCACCCGGGCGCGTGCCGGCGTCGGGCACGGGCGCGAGCACGGGCGCGGCGACGCGTTCCGAGGACGCGCGGCTCACGGGCACCTGGTACTGGGGCCCCGTGCCGTACACGGTCACGCTCGACGCCGGGCGGCTGCGGCTCGAGGCGGCCGGCGGCGGGGGCCGGGCGACCGTCTTCGCACGCGACGAGCACGGGTGGCTGGGCGTCGAGGGCGGGTACTGGCTCGGCGAGCGCCTGCGTGTCGTCGAGCACGGTGGCGCGGCCGCGCTCGACGTCGGCACGTTCCACCTCACGCGCCTGCCGTACGACCCGCGCACCGCGGTGCCGGGCGGCGTCGGTCCCGAGGGCTGGACCGCGCCTCCCACGGCCTGAGACCCGCGCCCGGGTGTGGGACACGCGGACGGGCGCGACACGCCGACGTTCGGGCGAATTTCTGGGCGCCGAGCCGTGACGTATGTCCGATCTGCCGGGGCTCGCCGGGGCGCTCGATCGGTCCTCCGGGGCTCGCGCGAGCCGGTGCACGAGGTCGTCCGGCGGCCGCGCACACGCTGTGGACACCGACGGTCCACCGGCTGTGGACAGCGTCGCGGAAGCGCGGAACGACGCGGTCGGCGACCCGTCCGGGCGGTGCACGACGCGGTGCAGAACCTGCCCCGCACGGGGGTGTCAGAGGGTCGTGGGAGCATCGGAGAGCGGGTCAGGACGCGAGCTGGGGAGGCGAATGACATGCGTGTCAACCACAACATGTCGGTGCCGAGCGCGATCCCACCCCTAGGTGTAGTGTTTTGGGCAGCGGGGGACACAGGCCCTCGGACGAACAACATCGGCGTAGTTCCATCGGTGTCATTCCAGGTCGGAGCCCTGCGGGGCGATCCGCCGGGGGCACGGGGAAGCACGCCGGCACAGCAGGACCCGCGAGGGCAGGACACAGGGGAGACGGACATGAGCATCACGGTCTACAGCAAGCCGGCGTGCGTGCAGTGCGACGCGACCTACCGCGCCCTCGACCGCAAGGGCATCGAGTACACCGTCGTCGACATCACGCAGGACGCCGAGGCGCTCGAGATGGTCCGTGGGCTCGGGTACATGCAGGCGCCGGTCGTCGTCGCCGGCGACACCCACTGGTCGGGCTTCCGCCCCGACCAGATCAGCGCTCTCGCGGCGAAGCAGGCCGTCTCGGCCTGACGCACGCCACGCCCGGCCGCGTGGGGGCGCGGCCGGAGCACCGCACAGCACGTCTGCAGGGGGAGGGGTGACATGGGGTCGCTCGTCTACTTCTCCAGCGTCTCGGAGAACACGCACCGGTTCGTCGAGCGCCTCGATCTCGAGGAGCTCGGCATGGCGGTGCACCGCATCCCGCTGCGCCCTGCGGACGGCTTCCTCACGGTGGACGAGCCGTACGTCCTCATGGTCCCCACCTACGGCGGCGGCAATGAGGGCGGCGCCGTGCCCCGGCAGGTGCGGCGCTTCCTCAACGACCCGCACAACCGCTCGCTGATCCGCGGCGTGATCGCGGCGGGCAACACGAACTTCGGCGCTGCGTACTGCATCGCCGGCGACATCATCTCCGCGAAGTGCCAGGTCCCGTACCTGTATGCCTTCGAACTCCTGGGAACGGCCGAGGACGCCACGCGCGTCCGTGACGGATTGGGACGATTTTGGCAACGACAGTCACTGATCTCGGCGTGAGCTCGACGACGGCACCGGCGCAGTCCGTGCCGCTGCAGAACGTGCAGCTCGACTACCACGCGCTCAACGCGATGCTCAACCTCTACGGTCCGGACGGCAAGATCCAGTTCGACAAGGACCGCGAGGCGACGCGTGAGTACTTCCGCCAGCACGTCGAGCCCAACACGATCACGTTCCCGACGCTCGACGAGAAGCTCGACTACCTGGTCGAGAACAAGTACTACGACCCCGCGGTGCTGAACAAGTACTCGCGCGCGTTCGTCAAGGAGCTGTTCCAGCTCGCGTACTCGAAGAACTTCCGCTTCGAGTCGTTCCTCGGCGCCTTCAAGTACTACACCTCGTACACGCTCAAGACGTTCGACGGGAAGAAGTACCTCGAGCGCTTCGAGGACCGCGTCTCGATGGTCGCGCTCGGCCTCGCGGACGGGAACGAGCAGATGGCCCGCGACATCGTCGAGGAGGTCATCTCCGGGCGCTTCCAGCCCGCGACCCCGACGTTCCTCAACGTGGGCAAGGCGCAGCGCGGCGAGCCCGTGTCCTGCTTCCTGCTGCGCATCGAGGACAACATGGAGTCGATCGCGCGCGGCATCAACTCGGCGCTGCAGCTGTCCAAGCGCGGTGGCGGCGTCGCGCTGCTCCTGAGCAACATCCGCGAGCACGGCGCGCCGATCAAGCACATCGAGAACCAGTCGTCGGGCGTCATCCCGGTGATGAAGCTCCTCGAGGACTCGTTCTCGTACGCCAACCAGCTGGGTGCGCGCCAGGGCGCCGGCGCGGTCTACCTCCACGCGCACCACCCGGACATCATGCGGTTCCTCGACACCAAGCGCGAGAACGCCGACGAGAAGATCCGCATCAAGACGCTGTCGCTGGGCGTCGTGATCCCGGACGTCACGTTCGAGCTCGCGAAGAAGAACGCGGACATGCACCTGTTCAGCCCGTACGACGTCGAGCGCGTCTACGGGACGCCGTTCGCGGACATCTCGATCACCGAGAAGTACGACGAGCTCGTCGCCGACGACCGCATCCGCAAGACGACCATCAAGGCGCGCGACTTCTTCCAGACGATCGCGGAGCTGCAGTTCGAGTCGGGCTACCCGTACGTCATGTTCGAGGACACCGTGAACCGCGCGAACCCGATCAAGGGCCGCATCACGCACTCGAACCTGTGCTCGGAGATCCTCCAGGTCTCGACGCCGTCGACGTTCAACGAGGACCTCTCGTACGCCGAGGTCGGCCGCGACATCTCCTGCAACCTCGGCTCGCTCAACATCGCCAAGACGATGGACTCGCCCGACTTCGGCAGGACCATCGACACGGCGATCCGGGCGCTCACCGCGGTCTCCGACCAGACGAGCATCGAGTCGGTCCCGTCGGTCAAGAAGGCCAACGAGATGGGCCACGCGATCGGCCTGGGCCAGATGAACCTGCACGGCTACCTCGCGCGCGAGCGGATCTTCTACGGCTCGGACGAGGGCATCGACTTCACGAACATCTACTTCTACACGGTGGCCTACCACGCGATCGCGGCGTCGAACCGCCTCGCGATCGAGCGCGGCAAGGCGTTCGGCGGCTTCGAGGACTCGAAGTACGCGACGGGCGAGTACTTCGACAAGTACACCGAGCAGGAGTGGAAGCCGGCGACCGAGCGCGTGGCGCGGCTGTTCGCCGAGGCGGGCGTGCACATCCCGACGCAGGACGACTGGCGTGCCCTCAAGGCCTCGGTCATGGAGCACGGCATCTACAACCAGAACCTCCAGGCGGTGCCGCCGACGGGCTCGATCAGCTACATCAACAACTCGACGTCGTCGATCCACCCGGTGCCGGCCAAGATCGAGATCCGCAAGGAAGGCAAGATCGGCCGCGTCTACTACCCGGCCCCGTACATGACGAACGACAACCTGGAGTACTACCAGGACGCGTACGAGATCGGGTACGAGAAGATCATCGACACCTACGCGGCGGCGACCCAGCACGTCGACCAGGGCCTGTCGCTGACGCTGTTCTTCCCCGACACGGTGACCACGCGCGACGTCAACAAGGCGCAGATCTACGCCTGGCGCAAGGGCATCAAGACGCTCTACTACATCCGCCTGCGGCAGATGGCGCTGCAGGGCACCGAGGTGGAGAACTGCGTCAGCTGCATGCTCTGACCTCGACTGCCCTCACCACCCGTCGCACGATGTCTGAAGGACCACGCACATGTCACCCACGGGCAAGCTCAAGCTCATCGACCGCGTCAGCGCGATCAACTGGAACCGCCTCGAGGACGAGAAGGACCTCGAGGTCTGGGACCGCCTCGTCGGCAACTTCTGGCTGCCGGAGAAGGTGCCGGTGTCCAACGACATCCAGTCGTGGAACACCCTCACCGAGGCCGAGAAGCTCATGACCACCCGCGTGTTCACGGGGCTCACGCTCCTCGACACGATCCAGGGCACGGTCGGGGCCGTCTCGCTCATCCCCGACGCGCTGACGCCGCACGAGGAGGCGGTGTACACCAACATCGCGTTCATGGAGTCGGTGCACGCCAAGAGCTACTCGTCGATCTTCTCGACGCTCATCTCGACGCGGGAGATCGACGACGCGTTCGCGTGGTCCGAGCAGAACCCGAACCTGCAGCGCAAGGCCGAGATCGTCCTCGACTACTACCGCGGCGACGACCCGCTCAAGCGCAAGGTCGCCTCGACGATGCTCGAGTCGTTCCTGTTCTACTCGGGCTTCTACGCGCCGATGTACTGGTCGAGCCGGGCCAAGCTGACGAACACGGCCGACCTCATCCGCCTCATCATCCGCGACGAGGCCGTGCACGGGTACTACATCGGCTACAAGTTCCAGAAGGGCCTGCAGCGGGTCTCGCAGGCCGAGCAGGACGAGCTCAAGGCCTACACGTTCGAGCTGCTCTTCGAGCTGTACGAGAACGAGGTCGAGTACACCGACGCGCTCTACGGCGAGCTGGGGCTCACGGAGGACGTCAAGAAGTTCCTCCGGTACAACGCCAACAAGGCCCTCATGAACCTGGGCTACGAGGCGCTGTTCCCCAAGGAGGACACCGACGTCAACCCGGCGATCCTCGCCGCGCTGTCGCCCAACGCCGACGAGAACCACGACTTCTTCTCCGGGTCGGGTTCCTCGTACGTCATCGGCAAGGCCGTCGAGACCACCGACGACGACTGGGACTTCTGAAGGCTCTCAGAGACCCGTCCTCCCGAACAGGCTGACCACAGGCCCGGAACCGCGGAATCTCGCGGTTCCGGGCCTGTTTGCGTGCCTCCGTGATCGATACACAGGAGGTCAGAAATGGTCAGCAGCACTGGTTCCGAGTGGCACGCGGGTGGCACGCGCACACCTGACAGGTGCCGGTGGGAGCCCCTGCCGGCACCGATTCTGGGTCGGCGTGTCACCGGGGTCGTGCCACTTCGTGCCACAGGAGCCGTGTGCGACGGCCCGGGAGCCGCGGAATTCCGCGGATTCTGCGGATTGCGCGGGTGGCACGCGCCCTGTGGCACGGAGTGGCACGACGGGCTCTGGCCGTCCCAGAGGGCCCTCGGGAGGACGCGATGAGCACGGCACGAGAGGCGTGGGGGAGCCTGCGCAACTGCCCTCCGGGCGTTGGCAGGCTCGGTACCCCGGCCCGGACGTGCACGGCTCGTACCGCGGACGACAAGTCGCTGACCTTCCAGACCAAGACGGACGCCCGCGCGTGGCTTGCAGCCACGCGTACGAACATCGTCCGCGGGGAGTGGGAGGCCCCGGACGTCGCCGTTGAACGCCGCCGCGCCGACGCAGCGGCCGAGGCAGCGAGGTCGATCGGGTTCCGCGAGTACGCCGAACGGTGGCTGACGATGATCCGGGAGACGCCGAACCGGAGCGGGAAGATGCGAGCCCCAGCGACCATCCGTGACTACAGGGGCAAGGTCGAGGGCTACCTCATCCCCGAGCTGGGGGACATGCCAGTCCGCGAGATCGACGCCGAGACGATCCGCGCGATGGCCGCCAAGCTGGACAAGATCCCCTCGGTGCTGAACCGGAGATCCAAGCGCAACGGCATCACGCGGCCGCGACGTTCAAGCGCGGGTTCGGCTTCCACCCGTTGTGCGGAAGGCGCGCTGATGCCTGACTGGATCGTGCGACGGTGGGCACGCTACGGCCATGATCGGCTCTACGCTGAGACGCCAGGTGGCACCGCCCTGGGGTACATGGATCTGAAGACAGGGCGCTATCACTCCGACGATCTGTCGAACCTGCCGCTGCTCGAGAAGGCAATCGGTGACTACCTCGCTTCGCACAAGCTGACCGTGCCGCCCAAGGCCGCTGTCGATACCCAAGACCTGATGCAGTGGCAGGACATCAGCGAGACTGTGGCCGGAGCGGCCGCTCGAGAGCGCGCGCTCGCCGAACGCCAGGTGCAGGGAAGGGTGCGCCACGTGTTGGCGCGCATGGTGGGAGCGAAGACCGATGAGCGTGCCTGGCGAATCGGCGCGGACGGCGAAGAGGCCGTCGGTGAGCAGCTCGCGAAACTAGGACCCGAGTGGCGTGTCCTTCACGCCGTCCGGGTGGGCGAGCGGGGTTCCGACATCGACCACGTCGTCATCGGGCCCGCCGGCGTGTTCACCGTGAACGCAAAGAACCACCCGCACGCTTCGGTCTGGGTCGGTGGAGACACGTTCATGGTCAACGGGCAACGCGTCCCGTACATCCGCAACAGCCGCCACGAGGCGCGCCGGGCATCACGACTCTTGACCGAGCGTGCCGGCTTTCCTGTCGGGGCCGTGGGCGTCATCGCTGTCATGGGCGCACACAGGGGCTTCACCGTGAAGAAGCAGCCCGAGGACGGGATGGTTGTGGTCGTTCAACGTAAGCGGATCAGCCAGCTGTTGCGGAAGTTGCCGCCGCGGCTCAACATGCGTGAGATCGACGTGGTCTTCGAGGTCGCCAGGAGGTCGACGTGGCAATAGGCCACTGGCGTTCGAGGCCATCTCAGGACGGGGCCAGCAAGGAAGAAGGGAGGTAAGCCAACTCTGTGCGTCGGGCGGTGTGTCGACGCTGTGCGCCGAGCTGTACGCCGCGCCGCTGGACCCCCGCGCCGAGCTGCGGATCGCGACCGTGACTACGATCGAGCGGACCGCCGGCGCCGTCAGGCCCGCCTCGGACGTTCTGCCCCCTCGAGTACGGAGCCACCATGACCACCGAGGTGGCACTCGCCGCTGGGAGCGGCCATCTCCTCGTGCTTGAGCCGCGAAGCCCTCAGTACAGTCTCGCCATGCGATCGTCCGCCGCTTCCGCTGTCGCGCACGGGCTGTGTGCGTTCACTCTGACTCCCACGACACCCGCCGACGAGATCGACGAACGAGCGATCCAGACGCTGGTGGCCCGTGCCGCGGCGGCGGGCGTGGATTCCCTGGGCGTACTGGGTTCAACAGGCTCGTATCCGTACCTGACCCGAGACCAACGGTTGCGTGTCGCCACGACGGCCGTCGAGCATGCGCAGGGACTGCCGGTGCTGGTCGGTGTCGGCGCGATCGCCACACGCATGGTGCTCGACCACGTCGAGGACGCCCAACAGGCCGGTGCCGCCGGTGTCTTGCTGCCCGTCATGCAGTACCAGCCGCTGACCGAGACGGAGGCCTACGGGCTTTTCGAGCAGGTCGACGCCAACCTGTCGGTTCCGCTCGTCGTCTACGACAACCCTGCCACCACCCGGTTCAGCTTCAGCGACGACCTGTATGCCCGTGTCGCGGAGCTGCCCAACGTGGCGGCCATCAAGGTTCCGCCGCTGCCGCGTGATCGTGCAGCGGCACGGCGCCGCGTCGAGCACCTGCGCGGTCTGCTACCCGCCGGGGTGGCCATCGGCGTCTCCGGAGACGCCGCCGCCTGTGCGGGTCTTCTTGGTGGCGCCGACGCCTGGTACTCCGTCATCGGAGGGACCTTGCCGGAACGGGCGGTCGCGCTGGCACGGGCCGCCATCGGCGGGGACTACCGGGAGGCAATGCGGCGTGATGCCGAGCTTGCGCCGCTATGGGGCTTCTTCGCCGAGAACGGGGGAAGTCTGCGTGTGGTCGCCGCGATCGCCGAAGAACTGGGGCTTGTCCGGTCCTCGAGCCTGCCGGCGCCCCTGCGGGGACTGGACGAGCCGGCACGCATCAAGCTCCGTGCCCTTCTTGGGCTCGTCTGAACATCGCGCCGCTCTCGTACCCAGACGGCGTCGACCGGGGTACACCTTTCTTCCCCCGCTACGGCTCGTAGCCGCACGAAGGGGACGACTGCACGAAACAGCTACCATGGCGGATTCCTGGCCTGACATAGGAGAGACGCATGAGCTCCACGGAGCGCGGCGGGGGCGTCGTCACGCTCAAGGACGTCGCGGCCGCGGCCGGGGTGTCGGTCGCGACGGCGTCGCAGGCGCTCGCCGGGCGGGGCCGGATGACCGCAGCCACGCGTGCGCGCGTGCAGCGGACCGCCGACGGCCTCGGCTACGTGGCCAACCCCCTGGGCCGCGGTCTGCGCACCGGGCGCACCCAGGCCCTGGGCGTCCACCACCAGAGTGCCGCGGCGAGCCTCGAGACCCCGTACTTCCGAGAGTTCTTGGCGGGCGCCATCGAGGCTGCCCACCGCCACGACTACGACCTGGTCGTGCTGTCCTCCGACACTGCCCGTCCGCGCCGGAGCGCCCCCCGGGTCGACGGTGTGGTGGTGGTCGACCCGATCGGGAACGACCTGCGCGCCAGGGCGCTGATGGAGCTGCCGCTCCCGGTGGTGGCGGGGGAGCACGTGCCGCCGGACATGCCGCCGTGCGCGGTCGTGGCCGCAGACCACGCGACGGCGGTGCGGACCGTGCTCGACGAGGCCGCCGCCCACGGCGCCCGTCACGTCCTGCTGGCGGCCCCCGACACCCACAGCGGCTGGGGCAACTTGCTCCGGGACGTCGTTTCCGCGTGGTGCGCCGAGCGCGGCACCGTACCCGTGCTCGTCGCCACCGAGTTCGGCGAGCGGTCGGTGGAGCGGCACCGCGCCTTGGTCGAGCCCGCGCTCGGCGCCCACCCGGAGGTGGAGCTGGTGCTCGTCGCGTCACCCTTCGCCGCACGGGGCGCCATGGACGCCTTGCGGGCCCTGGGACGCCAACCTGGACGCGACGTGCTGGTGGCGGCCGGCGCCGACGCACCGTCGCTGCTCGAGGAGGACCCGCCGGTGACGGCGATCGAGCTGCCGGCGCACGCCCTGGGGGTGGCGTGCGTGGAGCGGCTGGTCTCGATCCTCGACGGCGACGTGACGCTGACGGAGGCACTGGGCAGCGTCCAGACGGTGCCTTCCCCGGTTCACCTCCGGGCCTCGACCGCGGGTGAGCTGATCACCGCGCCCGCTGACTAATCGTTTCACCACTGTTTCGGCCTTCGCACCGGTGCATGACAGCGAACCCCGCACGTCGGTGCGCGGGTAAAACACTTGTTTCGACTCGTCCCACACTCTGGCGAAACGATTAGGCAGTTCCCTACGGTCGCGGCATGAGCAGCGAGCACACCGGCGACCCGGGCGGCCACACCGGGCACGACCATCACCATCACCTGGCCCCGGAGGGCTTCTGGGAGCAGCCGCGCCGACTGGGCGAGGGGCTCGAAAACCACGGTGCCGTGGACGACTACAACGAGGGCCGCGAGCCGGGCCTGTTCCACGTGAACCGGCGGTTCGGAGGCCACTCGGGCATCCGGACTTTCGCCAAGCTCCCCATGGCGCTCACGCCGGAGGACCTGCGTGCGGCACAGGTCGACGTCGCCGTGCTGGGGGTGCCGTGGGACTCGACCGCCGGGGGCCGCTCCGGGACGAACCACGGACCGCTCGCCCTGCGGAAGGCCCCCGCGTTCGGCCGCTACGGGTTCCCCAGCCAGCACCTGGACGTCCGGGTCGACCCGTTCGACGCCCTGACGATGTGCGACTACGGCGACGCTCCGATCCAGGTCGGCAACACCGCCGGCACGTTCGAGGCGATCCGCAAGTTCGTCGGCACCGTCGTCACCTCTGGCGCCATCCCGCTCATCATGGGCGGCGACCACGCGATCACGTGGCCGTGCGCCACGGCGGTGGCCGACCACTACGGCTACGGCAAGGTCGGCATCGTCCACTTCGACGCCCATGCGGACGTCGGAACGGACATGCACGGCTCGCTGGCGTCGCACGGGACACCCATCCGCAAGCTCATCGACTCGGGCGCCGTGCCGGGCAAGAACTTCGTGCAGGTCGGCCTGCGGGGCTACTGGCCCGACCAGGAGACGCTCGACTGGATGGACGAGCACCAGATGCGGACTCACTTCATGGCCGAGATCGACCGCGACGGGTTCGACACGGTGCTCGAGCGAGCGGTCGACGAGGCGCTCGACCAGGCCGACCACCTGTACATCTCGCTGGACATCGACGTGTGTGACCCGGCGTTCGCGCCCGGCACCGGCACCCCCGTCGCCGGCGGCATCACCTCCATCGACATCCTGCGGGCCGTGCGCCGGCTCTCGGCGGAGGTGGGGATCGTCGCCATGGACGTGGTCGAGGTGTCGCCGCCGTACGACAACAACGGGGAGATCACGGTGCTGCTCGCCAACCGTGCCATCGGTGAGGCCATGACCGGCATCGCGATGCGCCGCAAGGGTGTCACGGGCGCGGACTACGCCCACCCCCACGCCCTCAACCTCGACGCCGAGGGCGGCCGGCGCACCCAGGTCTTCCGCGCACCCGGCGCCTGACCCCACGCCCCACTTCATCGGAACCACCCAGAACGCGAGGACACGCATGTCGCACGACCACGACCACGACCACGACCACCACCACGACCTGTGGCCAGAGGGCTTCTGGGAGCAGCCCCGGCGCCTGGGCGAAGGGCTCGAGGGACACGCCGCCACCGACGACTACAACGCGGGCCGCCCGCCCGGTCTGCTGTTCGCCAACCGCAAGGCCGAGGGCGGGTTCTCGGGCATTCAGACGTTCGGCAAGCTGCCGGTGGCGCTCACGCCCGAGGACCTGAGGGCGGCGAACGTGGACGTCGCCGTGCTCGGGGTGCCGTGGGACTCGACGGCGACGGGCCGTACCGGCACCAACCACGGGCCGCTCGCTATCCGGGCGTGCGACTACAAGGGCGGCTACGGCCGGCCGCACTTCTCCCTCGACACCCACGTCGACGCGTTCGCCGAGCTCGTGATGGCGGACTACGGCGACGCTCCGGTCTCCGTCGGCAACACCGCCCGCACGTTCGAGGGGATCCGCAAGTTCGTCGGCACGGTGGTCGACGCCGGCGCCATCCCGATCATCCTGGGCGGCGACCACGCGATCACGTGGCCGTGCGCCACGGCCGTCGCGGACCACTACGGGCACGGCAAGGTCGGCATCGTCCACTTCGACGCCCACGCCGACACCGGGGACGACATGCCCGGCTCGCTCGCCTCGCACGGCACCCCCATGCGACACCTCATCAACTCCGGGGCGATCCCCGGCAAGAACTTCGTCCAGGTGGGCCTGCGCGGCTACTGGCCCGACCAGCAGACGCTCGACTGGATGGACGACCAGAAGATGCGCACGCACTTCATGGCCGAGATCGTCCGCGACGGGTTCGACAAGGTCCTCGAGCGCGCTGTCGACGAGGCGCTCGACCAGGCGGACCACCTCTACATCTCGCTGGACATCGACGTCTGCGACCCCGCCTACGCCCCTGGCACCGGCACCCCCGAGCCGGGCGGCATCACGTCCAACGACATCCTCCGCGCCGTGCGCCGGCTGGCCGCCGAGGTCGGGATCGTCGCCATGGACGTCGTCGAGGTCTCCCCGCCCTACGACGACCGCGGCGAGATCACGGCACTGCTCGCGAACCGCTCGGTGCGCGAGGCCATGACCGGCATCGCGATGCGCCGCAAGGGCGTCACCGAGCCGGACTACCTGCACCCCTACGCCGTCGGTCTCGACGAGCACGGCAACCGCCGCAACCGCGTCTTCCGCGAGGCCTGACCGCCCCGTCGTCCCCTCTTTCCCGCACCGTCCCCCGAGAGAAGGATCACCATGACCCGACGTACGACCCGCGTGCCCGCGGTCGCGAAGCGCTCCCTGGCGCTCCTCGCGGTCGGCGCGCTGCTGCTCTCCGGCTGCTCCGGCGGCGCCGCGAGCTCCGGTGGCGACTCAGGCAGCGCCGCACCGACCGACGGCGTTCTTCGCCTGGGGGTCCTCAACGACATCGGCCAGCCGCCGGACCCGGACGTCTACTACTCGGGCAACGGGCTGGCCATCACCACCAACGCCTACGAGGGCCTCGTGCGCTACGAACCCGGCAACCACGACGAGGCCAAGATCGTCCCGGCGCTCGCCGAGTCCTGGGAGGTGAACGACGACTTCACCGAGTACACCTTCGTGCTGCGCCAAGGCGTCAAGTTCCACGACGGCACGGACTTCGACTCCTCCGCGGTGGAGGCCTCCTTCCAGCGGCGCCTCGACGTCGACGCCGGTCCGGCGTACATGGTGCAGGGCGTGGCGGGCGTCGAGGAGATCGACGCCCACACCGTCACGGTGACGCTGAGCGAGCCGAACTCGGCGTTCCTCGACTACTTGGCTTCCCCGTACGGCCCGCGCATGATCAGCCCCAGCGCGCTCGAAGAGCACGCCGGCGACGACTTCGCCCAGACGTACCTGTCGACGACGTCGGCGGGCACGGGCCCGTACGTGCTCTCCGAGGCCGTCGTGGGCGAGGGCTACCAGCTGACCTATTTCGAGGACTACTGGGGAGACCTCGAGCCCGAGTTCACCACGGTCGAGCTCCCCGTCTACACCGAGATCTCCGCGATGCAGCTCGAGCTCGAGAACGGCGACCTGCACGCCCTGCTGTCCGCGGTTCCGACGGCGTCGCGCCAGAAGTACCTGGACTCCGACGAGCTCCAGGCCTACGCGCTGCCGTCCTTCCAGGTCGGCGTCATGTACATGAACCCCAACCGCGAGCTGCTCGCCGAGGCTGAGGCCCGCCGGACCCTGTTCGAGGGCATCGACTGGGTGACGCTCATCGACCAGGTCACCGGCGTCAGCTCCGTCCCGGCCGAGGGCTACTACCCCAAGGGCGCGCTGCCGGCCGACGTGGACTCCCGCGAGCTGGTCCACGACCCGGCGGCGCTGGAGCAGTGGGTCTCGTCGCTGCCGGCGGGCACGCCGATCCAGATCGGGCACAGCGCGGGCGGCGCGGACGCCGAGCAGATGGCCAACATCATCGCCGCCCAGCTGCAGGCTCTCGGCATGCAGGCCACCGTGACCAGCCACCAGTCGTCAGAAATCTTCGGTGACTTCCCCGAGAACCCGGAGTCCGCGCCTGACGTGATGATCGCCCCGAGTACGTGGCCCGACTCCAACAACGCCTACATGCACGGCCACGTGTTCTGGGACCCGGACGGCGGCCTGAACCACCTGCAGTGCTCCGACGAGACGACGACCGCCCTCCTGCAGGAGGCCGTGACCACGGGTTCGGACGAGAAGTACGTGGAAGCGGGCGAGGCCGCCTACGAGGCCGGGTGCGCGCCCACGTTCGCCTGGAGCACCGACTTCATGGTGGCCCAGAACTGGCTCCAGGGCCTGGAGGAGTCCCACTCCATCGCCGCACCGGCGACGCTCGACTTCGCGACCCTCGGCATCGGGGACCCGGCGACCTCCGAGTGAGGTCGTGCCGACGTCCGAGCAGCACCGCCCGTCGCCTCCCCGCGGCAGCCCTCCCGGCGGGGAGGCGACGGGTCGGCCCGGCCGATCCCCTGTCGGAGCCCACCCACGAACCCGCACGTCCGAAGACCGCCGGCAGCGCTCGACGTCCCGGACGAAGGAGACACCATGACCACGGCCAAGCCCCCCGGGCACACCCGGCTGCGTGACCTCCCTGCCGCCTTCTGGTGGCTGTGGACCGCGCAGCTGGTGGTGTGGATCGGCCGGTTCGTCGTCCCGTACATGACGATCTACCTCACCACCGCCGTGGGGATGTCCGCCGGGCAGGCCGGCCTGGTCGTCGCCGCGTACGGCGTCGGCGTGGTCGCCTCGTCGCTGACCGGCGGCGTGCTCGCCGACCGCGTGGGCCGGCGCAAGGTCCTGCTCGGTAGCGAGCTGCTCAGCGTGGTGGTGCTCGTCGCCATCCCGCTGGTCGAGGGCCCGCTGCTCATCGCCGCCCTGCTCACCGTGTACGGGCTGTTCAACGGCGCGGCCGGACCCGTGATTCACACCATGGTCGGCGACCTCGTGGCGCCGCAGCACCGTCGCACCGCGTTCAACTACAACTACTGGGCGGTCAACCTCGGCTACGCGATCGGCCCGCTGGCCGCCGGCTTCATGGCCGAGCACTCGTTCTCGCTGCTGTTCTGGTGCCAGGCCGCGCTCGTGCTGGTCTCCGCGTGCGTGGTCGCGGCGAAGGTCCCCGAGACGCGGCTGCACGTGCCCGACGCCGTGACGTCGGGTCACCTCCAGGCGCCGGCCGGTGCGGTGGGCCGCGGCGACGGACTGCTCTCCGTGCTGGGCGACCGCGTCTTCATGACGTTCGCCGCCGTCATGTTCGTCTACTCGTGCGTCTACGTGCAGTCCACGACGACGCTCCCGCTCGTCATGGCCGAGCAAGGCCACCCCTCGAGCCACTTCGGCGTCCTGCTCACCCTGAACGGGCTGCTGCTGTGCCTGCTGCAGCTGCCCACCGCCCGCCTGTTCAACCGCTGGTCGCGCGACCTCGTCATCGTCCTCGCGATCGGCGTCACGGCCGTCGGCGTCGGCATGCAGGCCGCGGCCTCCACGCTGGCCATGTACCTGGTCACCGTGGCCGTCTGGACCCTCGGTGAGATGGGGTCGCACCCGCAGGCGACCTCCCTGACCGCCGACCTGGCCGACCCCCGCCGCCGGGGTCGATACCAGGGCGTGTACGGGCTCACCCACTCGCTCGCGATGGCCGTCGGTCCGGTCGCCGGGGGCTTCGTGCTCGATGCCTTCGGCTCCCGGGTCCTGTGGCTCGGCGCGGCGGCGGTCGGCGTCGTCGTCGCCGTCCTGCTGGCCGCCACCGCCCACTCCCGGCAGCGCCGGGTCGCCGAGGTGGCTGCCGCGGACGCCGCCGGGCGTGCCGCCCAGGTGGTCCCGGGCTCCGCCCCGCCCACCGCGGCCGCCGAACCCGCCCACACCTGAGGAAACTCGCCGGAAACTCCGCCGAGACGGCGGCGAGACGGTGCTGGACCACCCTGCACGCACGGACCCGCCGCACCAGCCAGTCCCGCACCAGCCACGAAGGAGCCGGTCACCATGGACACAGCTGCACCGCCCCTCACCGGGACGCTGCCCGAGTCGGGCACGGTCCGCACCCTGGACGCCGTCGTCCGCCTGCGCGGGCTCGACGTGAGCCTCGAGCGCAACGGCCTGCGTTCCCAGATCCTGCACGGGATCGACCTCGAGATCGGCCGGGGCGAGATCCTCGGCGTCGTCGGCGAGTCCGGGTCGGGCAAGAGCGTCATGAGCATGGCGATGCTCGGCTTGCTGCCCGAGCCGTCCCGTCCGCACATCGACGGCAGCCTCGAGGTCGTCGGCATGAACCTGCGCACGGCGTCTCCCGCGGAGCTCCGCGAGGCACGCCGCACCCGGATGGGCGTGGTCTTCCAGGACCCGATGACCTCCCTCAACCCCACGATGGTCGTCGGCCGCCAGGTGGCGGAGAAGGCCGGCTCTCAGGACGAGGCGATCCGGCTGATGCGCGCGGTCGGCATCCCGCAGCCGGAACGCCGCTACCGCTCCTACCCGCACGAGCTGTCCGGCGGCCTGCGTCAGCGCGTCATGATCGCGATGGCCGTGGCCGGCAACCCCGACCTCCTGGTCGCCGACGAGCCGACGACCGCGCTGGACGTCACCGTGCAGGCACAGGTCCTCAAGCTCCTCGCCTCGATGCGCGACGAGGTGGGATGCTCCATCGTCCTCATCACCCACGACCTGGGCGTGGCAGCGCAGATCGCCGACCGCATCGCGGTGATGTACCAGGGCCGGATCGTGGAGACCGGCACGACCCAGCAGGTCCTGCAGTCTGCGCGCCACCCCTACACGCTCGGGCTGCTGGGCTCGCGGCTGACGCTCGACTCGGACCGGAGCCGACCGTTGTGGGCACTGCCGACCGACGTCACCGCGCGGTCGGCGGACGGGTGCCCGTTCGCGCCGCGCTGCCGCTTCGCCGTCACCACCTGCACCGCCGCCGCGCCGCCGCTGCTGCCGGCCCCCGACCCCGACCCGGACGCCGCCGCCGGCACGCACCTGACGGCCTGCTTCGAGGCCGCCCGCCTGGGCGACGCCGCGGCGGCACGCGACGAGCTCGACCCGGTGCCCCCGTCGCCGGAGCCGCTGCGCGGCGCCTCCCTGATCCAGGCCGCCGACGTCGAGTGCACGTTCCAGGTCCGCGACGAGCGCGGACGCAAGGCCCGGCTCGGGGCCCTGCGCGGCGTCACCCTCGACGTCCAGCCCGGCGAGTCCGTCGCCATCGTGGGGGAGTCCGGCTCCGGCAAGTCGACCCTGCTGCGCGTGGCCGGCCACCTCGAGAAGCGGTTCACCGGCTCGCTGCGCGGGCCGCGCGGCACCGACGTGCAGATGGTCTTCCAGGACGCCGGGTCCTCGCTCACCCCGTGGATGACCATCCGAGAGGTGCTGCACGAGCGCCTGTCCGGCCGCATGCCCAGGACCGAGAAGGAGCAGAAGGCCCGAGCCATCCTGGACCGCGTCGGCCTGCCCGCGGCGGTGCTCGACGCCCTGCCCGGGGAGCTCTCCGGCGGCCAGCGCCAGCGCGTGGCCCTGGCCCGCGCCACGATCGTGCCGCCCCAGGTCCTGCTGTGCGACGAGCCCACCAGCGCCCTCGACGTGTCGGTGGCCGCGAACGTGCTCAACCTCATCAACGAGCTGCGCCGCGACCTCGGCATCGCGGTCATGTTCGTCACCCACGACCTGGCGGTCGCGCGCATCGTCGGCGACCGCATCGCGGTCATGTACCTCGGCCGCATCGTCGAGGTGGGCCGCGCCGAGGACGTCATCGCCGACCCCCGCCACCCGTACACCCGCAACCTGGTGGCCGCGGTGCCCCAGCCCGGCAAGGTGATCGAGCCGCTGCCGGGCGAGCCGGCCAGCGCGCTCGACCCGCCCACCGGGTGCGCCTTCCACCCGAGGTGCCCCGTCGCCCTGCCGGAGTGCTCCCGCACCGTCGTGGGGATCCAGCTCACCGCCGTCGACGGACGCCCGTCCGCCGACGTCGCCCGACGGCACGAGGTGGCGTGCGTCCGCAGGGGAGAGATCTGATGGCCGACATCCTGACCCGCCCGGGCGAGCAGCCGCCGACGCGCGCGGGCGCCGCCGCCACCCCGACCGCGCCGGCCCCCGCGCCGCGCTGGCGCCGCCCGGCCCGCCGCCGTGGCGGCGGCACCGACTCAGCCGCCCGCCGTGCCGTCGACTGGACGCTCATCGCCCTGCTGGCCGGCCTCACCGTCCTGGCGCTGATCTCACCCGCGCTCGCCCCCTACGACCCCGTCCAACCGGTCGGCGTCCCCAAGCTGCCGCCGTTCGCCGAGGGCCACCTGCTCGGCACGGACCAGATCGGCCGCGACACCCTGTCCCGCGTGCTCATCGGTCTGCGCACCTCCTGGCTGCTGTCCATCGCGGTCACCACGGTCGGCCTGCTCGCCGGGACGCTCGTCGGCGTCGTCGCCGGGATGGCCGGCGGCTGGGTGGACTCCGCGCTGATGCGCTCGACGGAGGTCTTCCTCGCGCTGCCGTCCATGCTCGTCGCGGTGGCCGTGGCCGCGGCGCTCGGCCCCGGGCTGTTCAACACGTTCCTGGCCGTGACCATCGTCTGGTGGCCCTACTACGCCCGCATCGTCCGGGGCGAGGTGCGCGCCATCGTGGCCCGGCCGCACGTGGAGGCCGCCCGCATGGCGGGCGTCGGCCCGCTGCGGGTCATGTGGCGTCACGTCCTGCCGGGCGTCGTCCCCACCGCGATCATCACCGCGAGCCTCGACATCGGCAACGTCGTCATGGTCCTCGCCTCGCTGTCCTTCCTCGGCCTCGGCCAGCCCGCACCCGCCCCCGAGCTCGGCTCGGACACCTCCCGGGGCCTCGTGGAAATCCTCGACGCCTGGTGGATCCCGCTGGTGCCCGGGCTCGTCGTGATGCTCCTGAGCCTGCTGTCCAACCTCGCCGGGGACGCGCTGCGCAACCGGCTCGCCCACCGGAGGTGACCCTGATGTCCCACCTGCGCTTCGTCGGCCTCCGGCTGGCCTCGCTCCTCGGCCTGCTGTGGTTCCTGTCGCTCGTGCTGTTCGTCCTGCAGGAGGTCTCCGGGGCGGACCCGGTCGCCGCCACCATCGGCGGCAACGCGCCGCCGGAGGCGGTCGCGGCCGCCCGCGCGCGGCTCGGGCTGGACGATCCGGCCCCGCAGCGGTATCTCGTGTTCCTGGCCGGGCTCGCCAGCGGGGACCTGGGCACGTCGTTCCGCACGCGCCGCCCCGTGACCGAGGACCTCATGGCCTACCTGCCCGCCACGGTCGAGCTCGTGCTCGTGGCGTTCGTGATCGCCCTGCTGCTCGGCGTGGTGTTCGCGGTCTCGAGCATGCTGCGCTGGCCGCTGTCGGCGGTCTTCCGCGGCCTGCTCTTCGTCGGCTCCACCGCACCGACGTTCATGCTCGGCATCGTCGGGCTCATCGTGTTCTACAAGCTGTTGGGCTGGCTGCCGGCCTCGGGAAGGGGCGGCGTCGAGGACGGCCCCACGGGACTGACGATCCTCGACAGCCTGCTGGCCGGCGACCTGCCGGCCACCGGCGACGCGCTGGCCCACATCACCCTGCCCGCCCTGGCCCTGGCCGTCGGGCCGGCGCTCGCCGTGGGACGCGTGCTGCGCTCCAGCCTCACCGACACCCTGCGCTCCGACCACGTCCGCACCGCCACCGCCAAGGGACTGACCGAGGCCCAGGTGCTGGGACGGCACGTGCTGCGCAACTCCCTCAACGCGGCGCTGTCGATGAGCGCCCTGCAGCTCGGCTTCATGTTCGGTGGCGTGCTCCTCATCGAGGGCGTCTTCACCTGGGGCGGCCTGGGCTCCTACCTCGGGGCCAGCCTGCCCGTCTCCGACTTCCCGGCCATCGCCGGCGTCACCTTCGTCCTCGGCGGCCTGTACGTCGTGGTGAACACCGTCGCGGACGTCCTGCAGTCCGTCGCCGACCCGCGCATCTCCGTCTCCTGAGGACCCGCACATGCACCTTCGCACCGCTCGCCGCACCAGGGCCGGGTCGCACCGGTTGGTGCCCGTCGCCGGACCTGCGCTCGCCACGACGACCCTCATCACGCTCCTGGCCGGTGGTTGCGCGGCGCCCGGCACGACGGCGTCCGGCGTCCCCACCGGCGCGGGCGCGGCCACTGTCCGGCTCGCCGAGACGGGGGACTACGACACCCTCAACCCGCTCGAGTACCCGCTCGGCATCACCTCGAAGCTCTACGACGGACTCGTCGCGGTCGGCGCGGACGGTGTCCTCGAGCCCGGCCTGGCCGCCGCGATGCCGGTGCCCGACGCCGACCTCACCTCGTGGACGGTCACGCTGCGCGAGGGCGTCACCTTCAGCGACGGCTCGGTGTTCGACGCCCACGACGTCGTCGCGGCGTTCGACGCGGTGCGGGACCCGGACATGGGGTCCTGGATGGCGGCGGACTACGCGATGATCGACGCGGTCACCGCCGTCGACGCCACGACGGTGCGATTCGACCTGGCCCACCCGTACGCGGGGCTGCCCGCCCGCCTGACGCTGGGCATCCCCGCCTCCGAGGCCTTGGGCGACAGCGTCGTCGACTCCCCGCTCGCGACCACGCCCGTCGGGACCGGGCCGTACGTGCTGGCCGAGTGGCGCAGGGGCGACTCCATGACCCTGCAGGCGCGCGAGGACTGGTGGGGCGGCACCCCCGAGGTGCAGACCATCCACCTGGCGTTCGTGGCCGACGAGAACGCCCGGGCCCAGCGGGTCCGCTCCGGCGAGGTCGACGGCGCCCAGCTCTCGCCGCGCACCGCGGCCCAGCTCGACGGCGTGGACGGGCTCGAGCTCGTGACCAACCCGTCCGCCGACTACCGGGCGATCTCGCTGCCCGTCACCCTGCCGTTCTTCGCGGACCCCGCCGTGCGCGTGGCCCTGAACCTCGCCACCGACCGGCAGGCGATGATCGACGGCATCCTGGCGGGCCACGGCGTCGCCGTCGCGGGCCCCTTCACACCCGCGCAGGGGGACGCCTACGACCCGTCAGCCACGTTCGAGCACGACCCCGAGGCCGCCGCGGCCCTACTCGACAAGGCCGGATGGACGATCGGCGCGGACGGGGTGCGCGCCAAGGACGGCGTGCCGTTCGCCTTCACCGTCATGTACTTCGCCGAGGACACCCTGCGTCGCGACGTCGCGCAGGCCTTCGCCTCCGACCTGGCGCCGCTCGGGATCGAGGTCTCGCTCGAGGGAGTGGACCGCCCGTACGCGGTGACCGCGATGGACGAGAAGGCCTTCGTGCTCGGCGGCGGCGACATGCCGTACGACCCCGACGCCCAGGCCTACCGCCAGCTGCACTCCGACTTCGCCGTCTTCGACGAGGACGACGCCTACTCCAACCCCTCCGGGTACGCCGACCCGCGGGTCGACCGGCTGCTGGAGGCGGCCCGCGCCGAGGCGGACCCCGCCGCCCGCGCCGCGCTGTACCGCCAGGTCCAGCGGCGGCTCGTGGACAACCCCCCGATGGTGGCGGTCTTCGCGCTCGAGCACACCTACGTCGCCCGCGGGCTGGACGCGTGGGACGGCCTGGACCACGTCCTGGAGCCGCACTCGCACGGCGTCGCCTGGGGCCCGTGGTTCAACGTCCACGAGTGGAGACGGCCATGAGCGCCGTCGTCGCCGGTGCCGGGACGCGCGGCCGACGGGCACGGCAGGAACTCCCGCGCCCGGCCGCCATGCTCCGCCTCGCCGGGCGCAGGCTGGCCTGGGCCGCGCCGCTCGTCGCACTCCTCAGCCTCGGCGTGTTCGCCCTGGCGGCAGCCTCTCCCACGGACGCCGCCTCGGCGTTCCTGGGCGCCAACGACGAGTTCACCGGGGGCGCGGCCCGCGACCACGTCGAGCGCGCGGTGGCCGGCTCGCACTGGCTGCACGCCTGGTGGCAGTGGGTCACCGGGCTGGTCGCCGGCGACCTCGGCGCCTCGACGTCCGGCCGCGCACCCGTCGCCGACGTCGTGACCGCGCGCCTGCCCTGGACGCTCCTGCTCATGGTGGCCGGCCTCGCCGTCGGGGCCGCGGTCTCCGTGCCGCTCGCGCTCGCGGCCGCGCTGCGCCCGCACGGCATCGTCGCCGCCGCGCTGACCGGCGGCATGTGGGCGCTGTCGGCGGTCCCGGCATTCCTCTCCGCCATGGTCCTCATGGGGCTGCTGTCCCTCGCGCTCGGATGGTTCCCCGCCGGCGGCCTGACGGACCCGGGGTCCCCCGTCACCACGGCGCAGGTGGCTCGCCACCTCGTGCTCCCGGTGCTGGCCGTGGCCCTGTCGCAGCTGCCCTGGATCACCCTGCACCTGCACCGCGCGATGACGGTGCAGCTGCGCACCCCCGCCACGGACGCGGCCCGGTTGCGCGGCGTCGCCGAGTGGCGGGTGCTGCTGCGGCACGTCCTGCCCGGCGCAGCCGTGCCCACGCTGGGGATCGCCGGCGCCCGCCTGCCGGAGGTGGTGGCCGGGTCCGTGCTGGTGGAGGAGATCTTCTCCTGGCCTGGCCTGGGCCGCGCGCTCGTCCAGGCCGCCCTCGCCCAGGACTTCGCGCTGCTGGCCACGTCCACCGTGCTGCTGACCGTCCTCGCCATCCTCGGTGGGCTGCTCGCCGACCTGGGCCTCCTCGCCATCGACCCGAGGACGGACCCTCATGCGCTCTGACACCATCGAGGCCGCCGTGCTGGGCGCTGCCGTGCGCCGTCAGCCGCGCCGGGCCCTCGCGCTCGCCGGCTTGCTGCTGCTCCTCGGCTACGCCCTGCTGGTGCCCCAACTCGTACCGGTGGACCTGGACCACGTCGACTACGCCACCGGCGCGACCGCTCCCTCCTGGAGACACCCTTTCGGCACGGACCTGGCGGGCCGTGACCTGTTCGTCCGCTCCGCGCACGGGCTGCGCATCTCGCTCATCGCGGCTCTGGCCGGCGCCCTGGGGGCCGTCGTCGTCGGGACCCTCGCCGGGTCGACGTGCGCGCTGCTCGGCGGCCGCGTCGACCGGTGGGGCATGCGGGTGGTCGACGGCGTGAACGCCGTCCCGCACCTGCTGCTCGGCATCGTCGTCGCCTCCGCGCTGCGCGGGTCCTTCGCCACGATCGTCCTGGTCGTCGCCGTGACCCACTGGACCCAGACCGCCCGGCTGGTCCGCGCCGAGCTGCTCGCGCTGGGCACGCAGGACTTCTACCGGGCGGCCGTCTCCCTCGGCCTCACCCGCGGCCAGCTGCTCCGCCACCACGCCGGGCCACGGCTGGCCACGCAGCTCGCCGTCGCGTTCGGCCTCCTCGTGCCGCACGCCGTGTGGCACGAGTCCACCCTGACCTTCCTGGGTCTGGGGCTGCCTCCGCACGAGCCCTCCCTCGGCGTGCTCCTGGACCTGGGCCAGCAGGCGCTGCTCTCCGGGGATTGGTGGACGCTCGCCGCGCCCGCCGGTCTGCTCGTCGCCGTCACCGTCTGCCTCGCGGCCTGCCTCGCCGGCCCGGATGCCGACCGCAAGGAGAGCCACCATGTCTGAGCCGTCCGCCGACCGGCCGCACCGGCACGAGTCCGCCTCGGTCACGGTGCGCGACCTGAGCGTCATCCACGGGAGCACCACGGTGCTGCACGGCGTCGACCTGGACCTGGAGCCCGGGCACGTGCACGTGCTCCTCGGCGCCTCGGGCGCCGGGAAGTCGACGGTCGTCTCGGCGCTCACGGGCATGCTGCCGGCCGGCTCCCGCGCGACCGGCACTGCCCTCCTGCGGGTCGGCGACCGCACCCTCGACCTGCTCACCGCCTCCCCGCGCGTCCAGCGGCGACGGCTGCGCGGACGGGTCGTGGGCACCGCTCCGCAGGGCGCCGGCGGGATCTTCACCCCGACGTCGACGGTCGGGGCGCAGCTGCGCGAGGCCCAGCGGGTGGCAGGCCATCGCCGGGTGCGCCTCGGCGCCGCGCACCCGCACCTGCCGACCGGTGCGGAGCGACAGCTGGTGGACCTGGCCCACGCCGCCGGCGTGGACCCGGCCTGGCTCGCGCGCTACCCGCACCAGCTCTCGGGCGGTCAGCTGGCACGGCTCGGCCTCGTGGCGGCCATGGTCAACCACCCGCCCGTGCTGCTCGCCGACGAGCCGACCGCCGGGCTCGACGCGGACGCCTCACGCACGGTCGGGCTGCTCCTCGCCGCGTACGCGCAGGCCGGCCACAGCGTCCTGGTCATCACGCACGACGTCGCGCTGGCCCGCCAGGTCGCGCACACCGTCACGCGGGTCGCCGCGGGCCGCGTCGCCGCGCAGGGCACTCCCGAGGACGTCCTGCCCGGGGTCGCTCGCCCGCCCCGGCGCGCCCGCTCCGCAAGCACCGGCGCACCCGCGCTGGCCGCCCACGGGGTCGCCGCCGCTCGGGGCGCGCACGCGGTCCTGGCACCGCTGAACCTCGCCGTCCGGGCGGGCGAGGTGGTGGGGCTGACCGGCCCGTCCGGCGTGGGCAAGTCGACGGCCGCCGCCATCCTGGCGCAGCTGGAGGCGCCTGCCGCCGGCCACATCACGCTCGCCGGGCAGCGGGTGGCAGGCGCGGGTCTCGCGCTGCCGCCGGCCCAGCGGCGTCGCGTGGCCTGGGTGTCGCAGCACCCGCGCACGGCCGTCGACGCCCGCATGACGCTCCGCCGGGCGATCGAGCTCCCGGCACGGCTCGCCGGCACCCTCGTCGACGACGGCACGGACCTCGCCGCGGACCTCGCCGCCCGGGTCGGGCTGGACCGCACGCTGCTGGGTCGCCGCCCGCACCAGGTCTCGGGCGGCGAGCTGCAGCGCGCCGTCCTCGCCCGGGCGCTGGCGGTGCGCCCCGAGTACCTCGTGCTCGACGAGGCCACGTCCATGCTCGACGAGGCCACGGCGGCGGAGGTCCTCGGCCTCGTCGGGCGCGTCGCCGCCGGCGGCACCGGCGTGCTGCTGGTCAGCCACGACGTCACCGCGCTCCGCGCCGTCTGCGACCGCGTGCTGGAGCTGCGGCCCTCCGACGGCGGCGCCGTGCTCACCCCGCTGGACGATCCCGGTTCCGAGCTCGTCCCCACCCGTCCCGGACCGACCCTGGAGACCACATGCACCTGACCCCGTCCGACCAGGAGAAGCTGCTGCTGAGCGTGGCGGGCATGGTGGCCCGTGACCGCCTCGCCCGCGGCGTGCGCCTCAACCACCCCGAGACCGTCGCGCTGCTGGCCACCTGGGTGATCGAGAGGGCCCGCGAGGGAGCGACCGTCGCGCAGCTCATGGAGTCCGGCCGCGAGGTCCTGACCCGCGAGGACGTCATGCCGGGCGTCGCCGAGCTGCTGCCCGACGTGCAAGTCGAGGCGACGTTCCCCGACGGGCGCAAGCTCGTCACCATCCACCACCCCATCGCCTGACCCGACCCCGACGTCGCCGTCTGATCCCCGTCGTCTGATCCCAGGAGAACCATGGCCAGCCACGCCACCACCGGCCCGGGTGCGGTCCGCGTCGCCGAGGGCACCGTCGCGCTCAACGCCGACCGCGCCCCGCACGAGCGCATCGAGCTCGTCGTGCTGAACACGGGCGACCGTCCCGTCCAGATCGGCTCCCACCTGCACCTGCCGGACGCCAACCCGGCCCTGGAGCTCGATCGTGACGCCGCCCACGGGTTCCGCCTCGACGTGCCGGCCGGCACCTCCCAGCGCTTCGAGCCCGGCGCCTCCCGCACCGTCACCGCCGTCACGCTGCGCGGCCAGCGCCGCGTGCCCGGCATCCGCCGCGCCAAGACCGACGGCGGGGCGCTCGGCGACGTCGCGGTCCCCGACGACGCCACCGCGGTCGGGCGGCCCGTCCCGGCCCTCGTCATCCCGCGCGAGCGGTACGCCGCCCTCTACGGTCCGACCGTCGGCGATCAGCTGCGCCTGGGTGACACCGATCTGTGGATCGAGGTGGAGGAAGACCGCACCGCCGGCGGCGACGAGGCGGTGTTCGGCGGTGGCAAGTCGATCCGTGAGTCGATGCTCCAGGGCTCGACGACCCGCGCCGAGGGCGCGCCGGACACGGTCATCACCAACGTCGTCATCCTGGACTGGTGGGGCGTGGTCCGCGCCGACGTCGGCATCCGCGACGGACGCATCGTCGCGCTCGGCAAGGCCGGGAACCCGGACGTCGCCGACGGCGTGCACCCCGCGCTGCACATCGGCCCGTCCACGGACGTGATCAGCGGCGAGGGTCGGATCCTGACCGCCGGCGGGTTCGACGCGCACGTCCACCTCATCTCCCCGTCCCAGCTCGTTGAGGCCCTCGCCACCGGGATCACCACCGTGGCCGGCGGCGGGACGGGACCCTCGGAAGGGACGAAGGCCACCACCGTCACCCCGGGCGCATGGCACCTGCGCACCATCCACCGCAGCCTGGACCACGTGCCCCTGAACGTCCTGCTGCTGGCCAAGGGCAACACCGTCAGCGGCGAGGCCCTCGCGGAGCAGGCACTGGCAGGCGCCGGCGGGTACAAGGTGCACGAGGACTGGGGCTCCACCCCGGCCGCGCTCGACGCCGCCCTCGGCGCGGCTCGGGACTGGGGGCTGCAGGTCGCCCTGCACTCCGACTCCCTGAACGAGGCCGGCTTCCTGGAGTCGACGGTCTCGGCGATCGGGGGCCGGTCCATCCACGCGTTCCACACCGAGGGCGCCGGCGGCGGTCACGCCCCCGACATCATGCGGCTGGCCGGCGAACCCTACGTGCTGCCCGGCTCCACCAACCCCACGCTGCCGCACACCCGCAACACCGTGGATGAGCACCTCGACATGCTCATGGTCTGCCACCACCTGAATCCCCGCGTGCCCGAGGACCTCGCGTTCGCCGAGTCCCGGATCCGCGCAACCACGATCGCGGCGGAGGACGTGCTGCACGACATGGGCGCGATCTCCATGACGTCCTCGGACGCCCAGGCGATGGGCCGCATCGGCGAGGTCATCACCCGCACCTGGCAGGTCGCCCACGTCATGAAGCACCGCCGGGGCCCCTTGTCCAGCGGGCTGCCGGCCGACAACGAGCGCGCTCGCCGGTACGTCGCCAAGTACACGATCAACCCAGCGGTCGCCCACGGCGTCGACTCCGAGATCGGCTCGGTCGAGGTCGGCAAGCTGGCCGACCTCGTGCTGTGGGACCCGCGCTTCTTCGGTGTGCGCCCCGCGGTCGTGCTCAAGGGCGGCGCCCTGGTGTGGGGCGCGCTCGGCGACCCCAACGCGTCGATCCCGTCGCCCCAGCCCGTGCTGCAGCGCCCGGCGCTCGCCGACGCCGTCGGCGCGGACGTGTCCGTGTCCTTCGTGGCACCGCGGGCGCTGGAGGAGGGGCTGGCCGAGGAGCTGGGGCTGCGCCGCCGCCTCGTCGGCGTCGCCGACACCCGCGCCGTCGGCAAGGCGCACATGAAGAACAACGACGTGTGCCCCCACATCGACATCGACCCGGAGACCTTCCGGATCGACGTCGACGGCGAGCGCGTCGAGCCCGCCCCGGTCGACGAGGTGCCCCTGGGGCAGCTCTACTCGATGTTCTGAGGCGGACTGCGATGCTCCACCTCGACGACGACGCCGGACCCAATCCCGGGCGCACGGCGGGACGGGTGCCCGCGACCGGCGCCCCGTCGGCGCTGCTGCTGGTCCTGCTCGCCGACGCCCGCCTGCCCTCCGGCGGGCACACCCAGTCCGGTGGTCTCGAGCCCGCCGTGCGCGCCGGGGTGCCGCCGGCCGACGTCCCGGCCTACCTGCGCGCCCGGCTGCGGACGGTCACGGCAGTGGAGGCGGGCACGGCGGTGGTCGCGCGCGCCGCGGCCGCGGCGGGGGAGGACCTCGGCACCGTCGACGCCGCGTGGGCCGCCCGCACGCCGTCGCCCGCGCTGCGCGCCAACGCCCGCCGCCTGGGCCGCGGGTACCTTCGGGTCGCCCGCACGCTCTGGCCGGTGTCCGCCTCCCCGGCCGAAGCGGCTCGGCATGATCCGCTCGACGACGTCCGCGCCCGGGCATGGGCGCGGCCGGTGGTGCTGGGGGCGCTGGCCCACCGGGCCGGGCTGGGTGCCTGCGACCTCGCCCGGCTCGTCGGCTACGACGACGTCCAGACCGTGGTCTCGGCCCTGCTCAAGCTCGAGCCGGCGGATCCGCTGGAGACCACAGCGATCGTGCGCGACCTGCTGCCCGAGGTCGAGGCGCTGGCCACGCACGTGGCCCCCCTGCGGCGCCCCGAGGACATCCCTGCGGGCGGCGCACCCCTCGTCGAACGGTGGGCCGAGTCCCACGCAACCACGACAGAAAGGCTGTTCAGTGCCTGAGAACTCCATCACCGCCGCGACACCGACCGCGGCATCGGCCCCCCAGCCGGTCCGCGCGATGCGCCTGGGCGTCGCCGGGCCCGTCGGGACGGGCAAGAGCTCGCTCATCGCGACGCTGTGCCGCCGCCTGGCCCACCAGGTCTCCCTGGCCGTGGTCACCAACGACATCTACACGGACGAGGACGCGCGCTTCCTGAAGTCGGCGGGCGTCCTGGACCCCGAGCGGATCCGTCCGGTCGAGACCGGCGCCTGCCCGCACACCGCGATCCGCGACGACGTCACCGCGAACCTGCTCGCGGCCGAGGACCTCGAGGCGGACTTCGCCCCGCTCGACCTGGTCGTCATCGAGTCCGGGGGCGACAACCTCACCGCGACCTTCTCGCCGGCCCTGGTGGACGCCCAGCTGTTCGTGCTCGACGTCGCCGGAGGCGGCGACGTCGTGCGCAAGGGAGGACCGGGCATCGCCCGCGCCGACCTGCTGGTCGTCAACAAGACCGACCTCGGCCCGCACGTGGGCGTCGACGTGGACCGGATGGTGCGTGAGGGCCGGGAGGCCCGCGACGGCCGCCCCGTGGTGGCACTCTCGCGGCACGACGAGGCGTCCGTGGACATGCTCGTGGCCTGGGTCCTCGGCACGCTCGCCACGTACCGCACGGGCGCCCACGTGGCGGTCGACCCCGGCCCGATGGCGCCGCACTTCCACGCCGACGAGGGCCACCCGGACGGCGGGTTCGTGCACGACCACGCCGCCGACGAGGGCGCCGCGCACCAGCACGCGCCGGCAGGAAGCGGGCGGTACGCGTGACCCGCATCGCCGTCGCTCCGGCACCGGGGCGGTCGGTGCTCCGGGTGCGCTCGGACCGGCTCGCGGTTCGGGTCCTGCACCAGGACCAGGACGGGGCACGGGTAGCCCTGGTGGCGAACGGCGCGCTGCTGCTGGCCGGGGACGCCGTGGAGATCGAGGTCGACGTCGCCGAGGGCGCCTGGCTGGAGATCGTCGAGACCACGGGCACCGTGGCGTACGGGGGAGCGGCCGCGTCACGCTGGGACGTCGACGTCCGACTCGGCGAGGCGGCGACGCTCGTCTGGGACGCCCTGCCGTTCGTCGTGTCCGACGGGGCCCGCACGCACCGCCGGACCGACGTGCACCTGGGGGAGAGCGCGCGGGCGCTGCTCCGCGAGACCTTCGTCCTGGGCCGCGCCCGCCAGGCCGGCGGCGACCTGTGGACACACTCGCTGGTCCAGGACGCCGGAGGACCGCTGCACGTCGAGGAGCTCGACCTGTCCGGCCAGGTGCGCGGGCTGCCTGGCGTCCTCGCCGTGCACGGTTCCCCGGGCCTCGTGGACGGCGGCCCGGCGGCGTCGATCCGTGCCCCGCGGACACTGTCCGTCCTGGACACGGTGCTGGCGCTCGGCTGGCGGCCCGCCGCCGTGCCCGGCACCCCACCCGCCCCGGCGACGTCGACCGGCCAGGACGCCTCCGCGACCTGCTTCGAGCTGGACCGGCCCGGGACCGTGCTGCGCTGGCTCGGCACGGAGCTGCACGAGGACACGATCGGCGACCGGTACCTCGCGCTGTGGGAACGCGAGCTGACCGACGAGCGCCGCCGGACGGGCGCCAGTGTCGGACCGGCGTCGCCCGCACTCGTCCCGGTGCCGGCCTGACCCGGCCGCACGGCACCTGCTCCGGGTCGGCCCCGCCGCCTCCCCACCCACAGCAATTCCGTCAGAGGAGAAACATGACGACCAGCGTCGCAGGATTCGCCAGCGTCACAGGCAGCGTCGGAGTCAAGACCGGCGTACCCGACGTCAGCGTGGTGCACGCGGCAGGACCGACGACCTCGGCCGCCGTCTTCACCCGATCGAGGTTCGCGGGCCCCAGCGTGCGCCTCAGCCGCGAGGGGGAGACGGACGGCCTGCGCGCCGTCGTGGTCGTGTCCGGCAACGCCAACGTCGCCACCGGCGCGCGAGGCCTGGCTGACGCGCGCGAGCTGCGGGCGTGGGCCGCGGAGCGAGCGGGGTGCGAGCCCGCGCAGGTGCTCGTCGCCTCGACCGGCGTCATCGGCGTCCCCTACCCGATCGAGACCATGCGTGAGCGCCTGGCCACGCTGCCGGCGTCCGCTCCTGTCGACCTGGATGCCGTCGCACGGGCCATCATGACGACGGACACTCACCCGAAGGTGGTGTCCAGACGCGTGGGCGGGGCGGTGATCGTCGGGATCGCCAAGGGCGTCGGCATGATCGAGCCGAACATGGCGACGATGCTGTCGTTCGTCTACACCGACGCCGAGGTCCCCGCCGCAGAGCTCGACCGTGTCTTCCGCTCGGTCGTCGAACGGACCTACAACGCGGTCAGCGTCGACACCGACACCTCCACCTCCGACACCGCCGCCGTGGTGGCCTCCGGTCTGGCGGGTCCGGTCGACCTGGCCGGCTTCGAGGCGGCGCTGCTCGACGTGTGCACCGAGCTGGTCAAGATGATCGCCTCCGACGGTGAGGGCGCCTCGAGGCTCATCGAGGTGCGCGTCACCGGTGCCCGCGACGACGTGCAGGCCAAGCTCGTGGGCAAGGCCGTCGTCAACTCACCCCTCGTCAAGACCGCCGTGCACGGCGCCGACCCGAACTGGGGCCGGGTCGCCATGGCCGTCGGCAAGTGCGAGTCGGAGACGGACATCCACGAGGAGAACGTCCGCATCGCCTTCGGCGGCCTGGAGACCTTCCCCACGCTGCCCACGCCGGAGCGCCGGAGCGAGCTCGAGCAGTACCTCAAGAGCGACTCCGTGCTCATCGAGGTCGACCTCGGCATCGCCACCGGCGCCTTCACCGTCTACGGGTGCGACCTCACCGACGGATACATCCGCATCAACGCGGACTACACGACCTAGCGGACGTACGGGTCTACCGGGCAGGTCCGGCGGAGTTCGACAGAACCGCCGTACGGCCGGGGCGTCGACGCCGCGACGCTGCCCGGGTGCTGCCGTCTTCGTCGATGCCGCCGTGCCATCCCCAGGAGACGACGCGGTCGTCGGTCCTCGTCGTGCGTCAACATCCGTGCGCCGGTGCGGTGACCGGCCGGCAGTCTCCCCGACGCTCGCCACGAGCCTTCGAGCGTGGCACGCGAGGACCGACGCCTTCGCCCGTTCGGACGGGACGCCGCGCGCGCAGCGGAGCCTGCGTAGGCTTGCCGAGCAGCATTCCGCGTGCTGACACCCCTGTCCGACAGGTGGATTCCAGCGGTCGTCGCAACACATGTGTCGGCGGTGGTGCTAGCGGCCGGTGATCGCTGGGTGGGCCGGCTTTGCGGTGGTGGTGATGTCGACGTCCCCGACGGCGGGTAGTGCGTGACGGAGGTCGTGCGCGGCGGCAGCTGTCGCCTGGTCGGCCATCGTGATCGTCATGTCGGGATCGAGGCAGACGCGGGCTTGGATTGCGAGGCGGTGGCCGGTCCAGCGCAGGCGGACGTCGGTGACGTGTTCGATGCCGGCGGTGCGCTCAAGGGTGTGGCGGGCGCGTTGGGTGAGGTCGGGGTCGACGCCGTCGAGGAGGCGTCGTCCGACGTCCCGTGCGGTGCCCCAGAGCAGGACGAGGATCGCGGCGGTGATGAGCATGCCGACGATCGGGTCGGCGAGCGGGAAGCCGGCCCAGACCCCGATCACGCCGAGGACGACGGCGAGGGAGGTGAAGCCGTCGGCGCGTGCGTGCACGCCGTCGGCGAGGAGCGCTGCGGAGCCGATGCGCCGGCCGACGCGGATGCGGTAGACCGCGACGGCCTCGTTGCCCGCGAACCCGATGACGCCGGCGGCGAGCACCCAGCCGAGGTTGTCCAGGGGTTGTGGTACGGCCAGGCGGCGCACGGACTCGACGCCGGCGACGATGGCTGACAAGGCGATCATCGCGACGATGAACAGCCCGGCCAGGTCCTCGACGCGCCCGAACCCGTAGGTGTAGCGGTTGGTCGCGGCGCGCCGGCCCAGGACGAACGCGATCCACAAGGGGATGGCGGTCAAGGCATCGGAGAAGTTGTGGATCGTGTCCGCGAGCAGTGCGACCGACCCGCTGATCGCGACGATCGCGAGCTGGGCGGCCGCAGTAAGACCGAGCACGACGAGGCTGATCTTGACCGCCCGGATGCCCTGGCCGCTGGCTTCGAGGGCGTCGTCGATCGAGTCGGCGGCGTCGTGGGAATGGGGCACGAACACCTCGTGCAGCCAGCCCTTGAGCCCGCTGGGGTGGTCGTGGCCATGGTCGTCGGCGTGGCCGTCCTGGCGGTGGTCATGGCGGTGCTCGGGGTGCGCTGCTGGGTCGGTGTGCGGGTGGCGGTGGGGCGCGGTCATGACGCGTCCCCGTCGCGGCTCGGGTGTGCCCCGTGATGGGCGGGCGGGTCGTCGACGGCGTGCTGGGCCTGGAACACCGCCTGCGTCACGAGGTTGCGCGCGTGCTCGTCCACCAGGGAGTAGAACACCCGCGTCCCGTCTTGGCGCGTGCGAACGATACGGCCCCAGCGCAGCTTCGCCAGGTGTTGCGAGACCGCGGTCGGGGACTTGCCGACCGTCTCGGCCAGGGCGCTGACCGACTGCTCGCCCTCGCCCAACGCCAGGATGATCCGCACTCGCGTCGCGTCCGCAAGGAGCGAGAACACCTCGGCCGCGAGCTCGACGTACTGGCTGCCGACTCCGAACGAACAGCCCTGCATATCTGCGCGCATGCGTAGACAATAGCGCTACGTCGTCAGCAGCCGCTGTCCCAGGCGACTGATCGGCGCCTCTCGACCGGCAAGGTCGTCATGGCCTGCACGAGCGCGTCGCGGAGGTCGCGGCGGACGGGTCCCCGGGTGGGGCACAAGCATGAGGATCCCGGACGCGCGCTCGCGACGTGCGCCATGAGCAGGAAGTATGCCTCCCGCCCACGCTCGAGCTTCTTCCTGCCTCCCGTGCGCAGGGGCCCGATCTCGAAGTCCATCGCATCCCCGAACGTCGGGTGTTTTGCGACGACCGCTAGAACTCACAGAAGTTGGTGGGACCCTTCGCGAACCGGGGGCTCTCCAGGTCGGAAGGCCCAAGGGGGAGACCCGGGCCAAGGGATTGTGCGGTAGCACCGCTCCGCCGCCGTGGCGGGTACGCGGGACCAGGCTGACAGGGAAGGCCCGCCGGTCCGACGCCGCGCGACCGGTACGAGCAGCGCCTCTAATGGCAGTGGCACGCAGGGCACGACGCCCAGGGTCCGCCTCAGAGTCTGCGGAATTCCCCGCCTCCAGCCGATGCCGGCAAGTGCTGGGACTTCTGACACCATGCCGAGGTAGCGCAGGACTCCGCGAGGTAGCACGGCCTCACGCTCGATCCCGAGCGTGGGGCCGTGCTCGTGCGCTGCTTCGCTCCGCGGGGCGCTACGTCGGCGAAGAACGCGCTACGTCGGCGAGTGGTGCGCTACCTCGCGGTCACTTGGCGAGGTAGCCGCCGTCGACGGGGTAGTAGGCGCCCGTGGCGAAGGACGCCGCGTCGCTCGCGAGCCAGGCGACGAGCTCGGCGACCTCCTCGGGCTCGCCGAGCCGCTGGAGCGCGTGCTGCGACGTGAGGTAGCCCAGGGCGTCGTCGTCGAGGCTCTTCTCGACGAGCGGCGTCCGGATGAACCCGGGGCCGACGGCGTTGACGCGGATCCCGTCGCCGGCGTGCTCCCACGCGGCGGCCTTGGTGAGCCCGACGACGCCGTGCTTGGCCGCGACGTAGGCGCTCGAGCCGGCGAAGCCGACCGAGCCGAGGATCGACGCCATGTTGACGATCGAGCCGCCGCCGTTCTCCTTCATCGCCCGGATCGCCGCGCGCTGGGTGTAGAAGACGCCGTCGAGGTTGACCTTGATGACCTTCTGCCAGCCGCCGTCGGTGTACTCGCCCGACGGCGCGGAGTCGCCGCCGATCCCCGCGTTGGCCACGACGACGTCGACGCGCCCGAGCGACGAGACGACGTCGGACATCGCGGCGTCGACGGCATCGCTGTCGGTGACGTCGACGGACGCGGTGTGCGTGCGGTGGCCGTGGGTGGCGATCTCGTCGGCGGCGGTCGACGTCGCGGACTCGTCGATGTCCCAGATCGAGACGTCCGCCCCCGAGCGTGCCAGCGCGTGCGCGCACGCGAGCCCGATGCCCGAGGCGCCGCCGGTCACGACGGCCACCTTTCCGTCCAGCTCGTAGTTGATCATGCTGCGGTCTCCCGTCGATGGTCGGTCGGTCCTTCCACCGTCCGGGTCCGCGGCGCGACCCACAACCGCTACGCCGGCGGGCGCCGCAGCACGGCGTCGACGACGGTCTGGTAGGTCGGGCGCGGGTCGGTCGGGTCGTGGCGCGCGATGGCGTGAAGGAGCATCCCCTCGGACGCGGCGGCGACGGTGAACGCCGCGGCCTGCGGGTCGCGAGCGCCGAGCCGCTCGAACAGCTGCTCGCTCCAGGCCATCAGCAGCTCGCGGCCGCGCTGCGCCCGCTCGCGCAGGGCCTCGTCGTGGCTGGCCTCGAGGAACAGCACCAGCCGGGCCGTCGTCGCGACCCGGTGGGGACCGGTCATCCAGGCGAACGTCGAGCACAGCAGGTCGACGAGCTCGTCCGCGTCCCGAGGCTCCGGGGCCGAGGCGACGCCCGCCAGGTCGCGCGCCGCCAGCTCGTCCGAGACGCCGGTGAGCAGCGCGGCGCGCGTCCGGAACCAGTTCGACGTCGAGCCCTTGGGCAGGCCGGCCCGCTCGTCGACGCGCGCGTGGGTCAGCGCTCGTAGGCCCGAGGTCCCGAGCAGCTCGATCGCGGCGTCGAGCGCGCGGGCTCGCGTGGTGGGTGCGTCCGGCACGCCCGCACCCTATCCGAGTCGAGGGGTGAATTACTACAGGAGTAGTAGACGGGCTACTACGGCAGTAGTAGGTTGCCGTCATGGACGACGTCGACCGCACCTACGCCGACACAGCCGTGAAGCCGAGCTGGCCTGAGCTTCCGGGCGTGACGCACCGGTTCGTCGACCTGCCGGGAATTCGCATGCACGTCGTGACGGCGGGCCCGGGTCTCGCGACGACGACCGCACGGCCCGTGCTGCTGCTCCACGGCGTCCCCGAGCACTGGTGGCAGTGGCGCACGATGATCCCCGCTCTCGCGGCGGACCGTCTCGTCGTCGTACCCGATCTGCGCGGGGCCGGCTGGACGGACGCCCCGGAGGGGTCGTACCGGGCGACACGATCTCCGACCTGGAGACTCTCGACGGGTACGAGGAGCACGCGGACGACCTGACGCTGAAGGTCGTCGAGGGTGCCGGCCACTTCCTGCCCGAGGAGGTGCCCGACGTCGTCGTCGCGCATGCTCAGGAGCTCTTCGCCCGCGTCACCTAGGCCACCTAGCGGCGAGGAGACGACGACGGCGGGCCACCCGGGAGGGTGACCCGCCGTCGTGCGAGGGAGAGGACGCCGGGCGTCAGCTCGCGCCGAGGATGTCGACGACGAAGACGAGCGGCGAGTTCGGCGGGATCGACCCGTCGGGCGTGCCCTGCTCGCCGTACGCGAGGTCGGACGGGATGACCAGGAGCACCTGGCTGCCGACCGTCTGGCCGGCGATGCCCTGCGTCCAGCCCGGGATGACCATCTGCAGCGAGAACGACGTCGGGGAGCCGCGCTCCCACGAGGAGTCGAAGACCTGGCCGTCGAGCGTCCAGCCGGTGTAGTGCGCGATGACCGACTGCTCCTCCGTCACCTCGGGCCCGTCGCCCTTGATGAGGGTCTGGACGACGAGCTCGCCGGGAGCCTCGTAGCCCTCGGGGATCTCGACGGACGGCTCGCCGTTCTCGCCCAGCGTGACCGTCGGCAGGCCCTCGGCAGGCTCGACCGCCTCGCCCTCGGCGCGCGACGGCACCTCCTGGGTGTCGGTGATCTCGACGAGGTTGAGCACCGTGGCCGGGTTGCCCTCGGCGTCGGCCGACGGGTTCGCCAGCAGGATGCGCGTGCCGACCTTCTGGCCCTCGAGCGGCTGGGTCAGCAGGTCGTACTGGGCGTCGCCCAGCAGGAACGTCTCGGGCGTGCCGTTCTCCCACGAGGAGCCCAGGCGCGTGCCGTCGCCCTGGTAGGCGACGAACTCCATGGTGACCTGGTTGCCCGCGACGAGCTCGGCGCCGTCGCCCTCGTCCACGACCCGCGACGTCGGCACGGAGACCTCGAGCGGCGCCTCGAAGACCAGCTCGGGCTCGGCGCCCGCGTCGCCGGAGACCTCGACGGCCTCGAGCGCGGTGACGTCCTCGGCCGTCGGGGTGGGGGCGTCGGTCGCGGCCGTCGACGACGGCGACTCGGAGGGCGCGTCGCTCGCGCCGTCGTCGCTCGAGCAGGCGGTGAGTGCCAGAGCGACGCTCACGGCGAGCGCGGCCACGCCGGCGGAGGTGCGGTGCTTCACGGAGAGGTCCTTCGGTCGGGGGGCGATCCCGGCCACTGTAGCGGTCCCGGCTGGGGGAGCCGTCCAGGTTCGCGGACAATGGGCACATGCCCTCCCGTCGACCCTCACGCAAGCGGCCCTGGAGCGCCGAGCACCAGCCCCTCGACCTCGACCGCGCTCTCGGCGGCGTGCGGCACGTCTCGGCCGACGACGGCGAGTGGACCGTCCGGCGGCTCACCCGCGGCGAGAAGTCCTACCGGTGCCCCGCGTGCAACCAGGACATCCCGCCCGGCACGCCGCACGTCGTCGCGTGGGCGCGGGACGCCGTCGGGGGAGAGGCGGCGGGCCTCGAGGACCGCCGGCACTGGCACTCCTCGTGCTGGGACCGGCGCTCGCGCCTGCGCTGACGGCTCCGGGCGGCCGCGTCTCCCCGGGCCGGTCCCCGGCCTGCCGACTAGGCTCGGAGGCGATGAACGACGACGCCACGACCGGCCACCAGATCCGCTCGACGACCGTGCTGCCCGCCCGGCGCGAGGACGTCGAGCTGCACACCGCCGACGGGCTGACCCTCGTCGGCGAGCTCGCGCTGCCCGCCGAGAAGGACCCCGCGGCCACGCTGCTCACGTTCCACCCGCTGCCGACGCACGGCGGCTACATGGACTCGCACGTCTACCGCAAGGCCGCCTGGCGGCTGCCGGCGCTCGCGGACCTGGCCGTCCTGCGGTTCAACACGCGCGGCACGTCCTCGCCGCGCGGGACGTCCGAGGGCGAGTTCGACGGCGGTGAGGCGGAGCGGTACGACGTCGCCGCCGCGATCGAGCTCGCCGAGTTCCGCGAGCTGCCGCGACCGTGGCTCGTCGGCTGGTCCTTCGGCACCGAGCTCGTGCTCAAGCACGGGGCGGACCCGAGCATCGAGGGCGGGATCCTGCTGTCGCCGCCGCTGCACCGCGCGACCGACGCGGACCTCGACCGGTGGGCCGAGTTCGGGCGCCCGCTCGTCGTGCTCGTGCCCGAGCACGACGACTACCTGCAGCCCGCCGAGGCGCGCCGCCGCTTCGCGCGCGTCCCGCAGGCCGAGGTCATCGGGGTCGACGGCGCGAAGCACCTGTGGGTCGGCGAGCCCGCCGTGCGCCGCGTCCTCGACGAGATCGTGCAGCACGTCCTGCCGGGCCACGCGCCGCTGCCGACGCACTGGGACGGCCCCGTCGAGCGCGCACCGGAGGCGATGACGCCGACCACCTGACTCCCCGGGGCCCGGCCCCACGGACCCCGTCCACCGCCACGACCGGAAGGACGACGATGACCACCACACCGACCCTGGCGACCTACGCCTTGCGCGACGGCGCGGGCGTCCCCCTCGTTCTGCTGCACGGATTCCCGCTGGACCATCGGATGTGGGTGGCCACCGCCCAGGCGCTCCCCGAGGGGATCCGTACCATCGGCGTCGACCTTCCCGGCCAGGGGCACAGCGACGTCGGCGGGCTGCCCGAGAGCCTCGACGACGCGGCCGAGGCCGTCTACCGCACGCTGCGCGACCAGGGCGAGGGCAACGCCGTCGTCGCCGGGCTCTCCATGGGCGGGTACGTGGCGCTCGCGCTCGCCGAGCGGCACCCCGGGTTCGTGCACGGCATCGGGCTCGTCGACACCAAGTCCACCGCGGACTCCGAGGAAGCCCGGGCGAACCGGCTCCGGATCGCCGACGAGGCCGTGAACGACCAGACGATCGCGCCCGTCCTCAGCATGCCGGCCAAGCTCCTCGGTCCGACGAGCATCCTCGAGCGGCGGAACCTCTTCCCGGCCGTGGAGGCGTGGATCCGCGCGCAGTCGCCGACCGGCGTCGCGTGGGCGCAGCGCGCGATGGCCGCCCGGCCCGACCGCACCCGCGTGCTCGAGGAGTACGACGGGCCGGTCGCCGTCGTCGTCGGCGCGGAGGACAAGATCACGCCGCTCGCCGAGGCCGAGCACATGGTGCACGCGGCCCGCGACGCGACCCTGACGGTGGTGCCCAACGCCGGGCACATGAGCGCCGTCGAGGAGCCGGCGGCGGTGGCCGCCGCTCTCGCGCGGCTCCACCGCCGCGTCACGCACCGCGCCTGAGCGCCACCCCTGACGTGTCAGAAGGCTGGTGGGCCTGAGCCCACCAGCCTTCTGACAGCGTTCCGACGACGAAGGGGTCAGGCCTGGGTGCGCGCCGGCCGGCTCTGGTCGGCCTCGTCGGCCGAGGGCTCGTCCGCCACGACCTCGGCCTCCGCCGGCTCCTCGGCCTCCACGGTGACCGGCTCGGTCTCGTCCTCGACGTCGAGCTCCTCGGGCTCCACGACGACGTCGTCCGCAGCCTCCCCGGCCGGCGCGGGCTCGTCGGGCGTCGCCGCCTCGGGAGCGGCCTCGACCTGCTGTGCCGCCTCCTGGGGGAGGACCGTCGCGACCGTGTGGCCGGCCGCGACCGCCTCCGGCTGGCGCTTCTCGGCGCCGAGGAGGTTGCGCAGCTCCTCGAGGTAGGAGTTGACCGAGTCGTGCCGGCGCGTGAGGTCCTCGAGCTGGCGCTGCGCCGTCGTGCGCTGCTGCTCGGCCTCGATGCGGGCGTCGTTGACGGTCTGGTCGGCGAACTCGCGCGCCTCGGCGACGATGCGGTCCGCGGTGCGCCGCGCGTCGGCGACGAGCTCCTTGACGTACGCGTCGGACTCCGCGCGCACCTTCTCGGCCTGCTGGAGGGCGATCGCGACGCGCTTCTCCGCCTCGGCCGCGTGCTCCTCCGCCGTGCGGATGAGGTGCTCGGTCTCCTGACGCGTCGTCTCGTGCCGCTGGGCGGCCTCCTGCTCGACCAGCTCGCGCTTCTGCGCGACCTCGAGCTCGGCGTCGGCGAGCGTGCGGCGCGCCTGCTCGCGCAGCTGCTCGAGCTCGCTCGTCACGGCGTTCGCGGCCTCCGCCGCCTGGTGCTTGGCCTCGGCGATGATGCGGGCTGCCTCGCGGCGCGTGCGCTCGAGCAGGTCGTTCGACTCGCGCTCGGCCTCCTCGCGCAGCGCCGCCGACTCCGCGGCGGCCTGGGCGCGCATCTGTGCCGTGTCGCGCTCGGCGGCCACGCGCATCTCCGTGACCTCGCGCTCGACGGTCGCGCGCAGCACGCCCAGCTCGCGGTCGAGCGACGACCGGCGCTCGTTCTCCTCGGCGGCCACGGTGCTCGTGATGAGGGCGGCCTGGCGCTCCGCCGAGCCGACGAGCTCCTCGGCGCGGCGCTGCGCGGCCTGGAGCGTGCCCTCCGCCTCGGCCGTGGTCGTGGTGCGGATCTCCTCGGCCTCGCGCCGCGCGCTGCCGAGCATCTCGGCGACCTCGGCCTCGGCGCGCGAGCGCACCTGGCCGGCCGACAGCTTGGCGCGGGCCATGATGTCCGCGGCCTGCTGGTTCGCCTGGGTCAGCACCTCGGCGGACTGCTCCTCCGCCGAGCGCAGCAGCCGCTCGACGCGCGCGCCGAGCCCCGCGTACGAGGGCTTCTCGTTCTCCCGGAGCTGCCGCTGCACCTGCGCGAGCTCGGAGGACAGCTGCATGGCCCGCTGGTCGGTGGCCGCGACGTTGCGGCGGGCCTCCTCCAGCGCGCGCTCGAGACGGGCGATCTGGTTCTCGACCGCGGCGCGGTCGTACCCGCGCATGGTGATCGGGAAGAGCGTGCGCTCGTCGGACACGTGAAGACCTCCGTCTGTCGTAGGCGCCCTGGCCACGCCAGGATAGTGGTGCGGCACCGGTACCGATACTCGAGACATTGCACGCGTAGCGGGACGAACGGGCGGAAGCGGTCCGGGGTGAGAGCGGCCCCCGGCGCGTCCGGCGTGTTCGCGGGCTCGCGGTACCCGAGTCGTGAAGGGTTCGTGACGGATCGCCGCCGAGGCCCCCGCATGGACGGACGTCGGCGCTACATCCCTATCCTGGAATGTCCGCGTCGAAGGGAAGCTTGGTGCTGCAACGCATTCTGGGCGTCGTCCTGGTCCTGCTGGGTCTGGTCGGCATCGCCCTCGGAGTCGCGTCCGCCACGGTCTGGAAGGACCCCGACACGGTGGTCGCCACGGCCCGTCCCGCAGGGGACGGCACGATGGTGGTCACCGACCCCGGGGTCCTCGACCTGGTCGACGGCGACGTGACGATCACCGCCACGGTGCCCGCCGAGCAGACGGTCACGCTCGCGATCGGTCACGACGTCGACGTCCTCGGGTGGGTCGGCCAGGACCCGTACACGCGGGTGACGGGGCTGTCCGACTGGGAGACCCTCGCGACGCGTGCCGTCGCCCCGGAGGCCGAGGAGCCGGCCGAGGGCGAGGAGGCACCCGCCGAGGAAGAGCCGGCCGCCGCGCCCGACCCGGCCGGGTCCGACATGTGGGTCCAGGAGGCCACCGACACGGGCAGCGTCACGCTCCGCTGGAGCGACCGGCCCGGCCGGTGGATGCTGCTGGCGGCCGGCGCCGGCGAGAACGCCCAGGCGCCGACGATCGAGCTCACGTGGCCGCGCACCGTCACGACCCCCTACCTGTGGCCCGGCGTGGGCGGCGGCGCGTTCCTCGTGCTCGCCGGCCTGGCGCTGCTCCTGACGGCCCGACGCCGGTCCAAGCTCGCCGCGGCCCGCTCCGACTCCGAGGGCCATGCCCCGGAGGCCGACGAGCGGACCCCCGCGTGGGCGCCCGAGGCCCTCGGCTCGCCGGCCGACCCCGCGGTCACGCCCGACCGCGCGGAGGCGACGGCCGAGCACGCCGACGCCGAGCACGCCGACGCCGAGCCGGCGTCGCCCGCGCCGGCCGAGGCCGGGACCGACCCCGTACCCGTCGTGGGGCGCTTCGCGCGCCGGTCGCGCCGCGAGCGCCGCACCGCCACGGCGGCCGAGCCCGGGACCACCGAGACCGCCGCGAACCCCGCCGCCACCGAGCCCGCCGCCACCGGGTCCTGGTCCGCCGAGCCCGCGCCCGGCGCTCCCGCGGCGGAGGCGCCCACCGGGGTCTTCCCACCGGTGGCCCCGCACGCGTTCCCGGCCGCGTCGAGCCCGGCCGCGTCGAGCACCGTCCCCGAGGCCCCGGCCTCGCAGGAGCCGCCGACGGTGACGACCGGTTCGCTGCCCGTGATCGACGGCCGGCCCATGACGCGGCGCGAGCTGCGCGAGCTCGAGCAGTCGCGCCGCGCCGCCGAGCAGGGCGGGGTCGGACGGCGGCTGCGGGCGCTGACCGGGTCGATCCCGGTCGTCCGCCCCCACGCGCCGACGCCGCCCCCGGCACCGCCCGTCGACGGCGAGGCTCCGGCGCCGCAGACCCGTGCGGGTCGCGCCGCGGCCTGGCGCCAGGCCTGGGGCTTCACGCCGGGCGAGACCACCGACACCGACACGACCGACGGAGGGAACCGATGAACCGCGAGGCCACGCACCGCCCGGGGCGCGGTGCCACGGTCCGCCGGCGCGGCCTGACGGCGGCGGGCGCCGTCGTCGTCGCGTCCGTCCTCCTCGCCGGCTGTGCCGAGGAGGTGCCGACGCCGCGGCCCGAGCCGGCGTCCGAGGGTCCGGCGCTGAGCCAGGACCAGGAGGCCGCCGTCCTCGAGCAGGTCGGTGCGGTGCTCGGTGAGGGCACGGAGTCGGGCGACCCCGCGGTGCTCAAGCCGCGCGTGACGGGCCCGGCGCTCGAGGTGCGCACGAGCCAGCTCGCCGTGGCCAAGGTCCGCGGCGACACCGACCTCGTGACCGAGATCCCGTCGTCGTACGCCCAGCTGGTGTCGCCCACCGCGACCGAGTGGCCGCGCACGGCGTACGCGATCACCGAGGCCACCGAGAACCTCGAGACGAACCGCCTCGTGGTGCTCGAGCAGGCCGACGCCCGCGCCGACTACCGCATGTGGGCGTGGGTCCAGCTCGTGCCGGGCGTGACCATGCCGGCCTTCGCCGACGCCCAGCTCGGCAGCGAGTCGGTCGCGCCCGACGACGCCTCGCTCGCCGTGACGCCCGCGGACGCGCTCGCGCGGTACGCCGACGTCCTGACCAAGGGCCCCGAGGAGTCCGAGCACGGCGACGCGTTCGACCTGCTCGACGCCGACCTCGTCAACCGGGTCCAGGCCGACGCGTCGAACCTGCGCAACAGCGACTCCTTCAAGGAGGCCGCGGGCAAGTACTCGATCTCGTTCGAGCCGCGCAAGGACGACGTCCGCGCGGTCCGGACGGCCGACGGCGGCGCGGTCGTCGTCGGCGTGGTCGTCGGCTCCGAGCTCGTCCAGGCGGAGCCGGAGGCGAAGGTCCCGCCGCTCACGCGCACGCAGGAGGCGCTGCTCGACGGCAAGGAGCCGACGAACGTGCTGCGCACCGAGTACACGGACATGGTCGCGCTGTACGTGCCGCCGTCGGGCTCGGAGGACAAGATCCGCCCGCTCGGCTACTCGCACGTGGCCACCAAGGCCGCCAACGAGTGACGCCGGTCGTCCCTAGGATGACGCCATGAGCACACCGACCCCCGAGCCGACCATCAGCACGCGTGGAGCCGTCGACCTGTCGGCGCTCAACCGCCCCCAGTCGCCGCCGCCGGGCGAGCCGGGCGGTGCGCCGTCGGCGGGCGGCTACGTGCTGGACCTGACGGACACCAACTTCCAGCAGGTGGTGCAGGACTCCACGCGGTACCCCGTCGTGGTCCTGCTGTGGATCCCCACGGACCAGGCGAACGCCGAGCTCGGCACGCTGCTCGGGCGCCTCGCCGACGAGTACGCGGGGCGCTTCCTGCTCGGTCGCGTCGACGCCCAGGCGTACCCGCAGATCGCGGCGGCCTTCCAGGTGCAGGGCGTGCCGACCGTCGTCGCCGTGCTGCAGGGCCAGCCGCTGCCGCTGTTCGCGGGCGCGGCGCCCGAGGACCAGGTCCGCGGCGTCCTGGACCAGGTGCTCGCCGCGGCCGAGCAGAACGGCATCACCGGCCGGGCGCCCGCGCAGGGCGGCGAGCAGGCCGGGGCCGAGGGCCAGGAGCCTGCGGAGGAGCCGCTGCCCCCGCTGCACCAGGAGGCGTACGACGCGATCCAGCGCGACGACCTGGACGCCGCCGTCGCCGCTTACGAGAAGGCGATCAAGCAGGACCCGAAGGACGCCGAGGCGGTCGCCGGCCTGGCGCAGGTCCGGCTCATGCAGCGCGCCCGGGGCGCCGACCTGCAGGCGGTGCGCACCGCCGCGGCGAACGCCCCGGCCGACGTCGACGCGCAGCTCGCGGTCGCCGACGTCGACATGCTCGGCGGCAAGGTCGACGACGCGTTCGCGCGCCTCCTCGACCTGCTGCCCGGGGCCGACGCCGACGGCAAGGAGAAGCTGCGCGTGCGGCTCCTCGAGTACTTCGAGGTCGTCGGCCCGACCGACCCGCGCGTCGTCAAGGCCCGCCAGCGCCTCGCCCTCAGCCTCTACTGACGAGAGGCGCCCGCCGACGGACCAGGCGGAGCGGGCCGGGTCCCGCCCCGCGCCGGTCCGCGGGCCGCGTGCGGCTACCGCTGCGGCACGAGGATGAGGGCGCCCAGCGGCGGCACGCGCAGCGACACCGAGTGCGACCGGCCCTTCCACGGCACGGGCTCGGCGGTCACGCTGCCGAGGTTGCCCACGCCGGAACCCCCGTACACCTCGGCGTCGCTGTTGAACGCCTCGACCCACGTGCCGGCGTCGGGCAGCGCGAGCCGATAGCCCTCGTGCGGGGTGCCAGCGAAGTTGACCACGACGACGACGGGCCGCCCGGAGCGGTCGCGGCGCACGTACGACAGGACGTTGTGGTCGGCGTCGTCGGCGTCGAGCCACTCGAACCCGCCGCCCTCGAAGTCGCGCTCCCAGAGGGCCGGCGTCTCGCGGTAGAGGCGGTTGAGGTCGCGCACCGCCCGCTGGACGCCGGCGTGCCCGGGATTCTCGAGGAGCCACCAGTCGAGCCCGACGCCCTCGTTCCACTCGGCGTCCTGCGCGAACTCCTGGCCCATGAAGAGCAGCTGCTTGCCCGGGTGCGTCCACTGGTAGGCGAGGAACGCGCGCACGCCGGCGAGCTGCTGCCAGCCGTCGCCCGGCATCTTGCGCAGCAGGGACCCCTTGCCGTGCACGACCTCGTCGTGGCTGATGGGCAGCACGTACTGCTCGGAGAACGCGTACACGAGCGAGAACGTCAGCTCGCCGTGGTGGTAGCGCCGGTACATGGGGTCGTGTGCGACGTACCGCAGGCTGTCGTTCATCCAGCCCATGTTCCACTTCAGGCCGAACCCGAGGCCGCCGCTGCTCGTCGGCCGCGTGACGCCCGGGAACGCCGTGGACTCCTCGGCGATCATCATGACGCCCGGGTTGCGGCGGTACGCCGTCGCGTTCGCCTCCTGGAGGAACGAGATCGCCTCGAGGTTCTCGCGACCGCCGTGCACGTTCGGCACCCACTCGCCCTCGTTGCGCGAGTAGTCGAGGTAGAGCATCGAGGCCACGGCGTCGACGCGCAGCGCGTCGGCGTGGAACTCCTCGAACCAGTAGCTCGCGTTGGCGACGAGGAAGTTGCGCACCTCGCGGCGGCCGAAGTCGAAGACGTACGTGCCCCAGTCGGGCTGCTCGCCCCGGCGCGGGTCGGCGTGCTCGTACAGCGGCGTGCCGTCGAAGCGCGCGAGCGCGAACTCGTCGCGCGGGAAGTGCGCGGGCACCCAGTCGAGGATCACGCCGACCCCGGCCTGGTGCAGCCGGTCCACGAGGTACCGGAAGTCGTCCGGGTGGCCGAACCGCGACGTCGGCGCGAAGTAGCTCGTGACCTGGTAGCCCCAGGAGCCGCCGAACGGGTGCTCGGCGACGGGCATGAGCTCGACGTGGGTGAAGCCCTGCTCGGTGACGTAGTCGGTGAGCTGCTCCGCGAGCTCGCGGTAGCCGAGCCCGGGCCGCCACGAGCCGAGGTGCACCTCGTAGACGCTCATCGGGCCGTTGTGCGGGTCGTGCGACGCGCGGGCCGTCATCCAGTCGAGGTCGCCCCACTCGTGGCGGGACTCGACGACGACGCTCGCCGTCGCGGGCGGGACCTCCGTGCCCTTGGCGAGCGGGTCGGCCTTGGCGCGCCACACGCCGTCCGCGCCGAGGATCTCGTACTTGTACCGCGTGCCCGGCCCGACGCCGGGGACGAACAGCTCCCACACGCCCGAGGAGCCGAGCGAGCGCATCGGGTGGATCGGCGTCCAGCGGTTGTGGTCGCCGACGACGCGCACGCCGCGCGCGTTCGGCGCCCACACCGCGAACGAGGTGCCGTCGACGTCGCCGAGCACGCTGTGGTAGCGGTGCAGGTTGGCGCCGAGCACCCGCCACAGCTCCTCGTGGCGGCCCTCGCTCACGAGGTGCAGGTCCATCTCCCCGAGCGTGGGCAGGAACCGGTACGGGTCGTCGGCGGTCTGCACGTCGGTGCCGTAGCGCGTGCGCACGCGGTAGTCGGGCGCGTGGCGCGTGCCGTCGTCGTCCACCGGCGTCGGCACGACGGCGGTCCACACGCCCGCGGCGTCGTGCGACGCGGGGAACTCGCCGTCGGCGGTCACCACGACGACCTCGTCGGCGAGCGGGCGCAGCGTGCGCACGACGGCCCACGAGCGCCCGTCGCCGGTGTCGGGCATGAGGTGGGGACCGAGCACCGCGTGCGGGTCGTGCGTCGTGCCCTGCGCGACGGCGGTGAGCACCTCGGTGTCGACGGGCGGCGCGGCGGGCGGGGCCGACGGGTCCTGGGAGGTCTGCTGTTCGTGCGGGCCGGACGTCATGCGATCACCTTTCCACGGGGCGCTGCGCGTCGCGTGTCGAACTCGCGACGTGGACGTGTCGTGGCTACGAGACGGCGCCGAGCGCGCGGTCGACCGCCGCGAGCGGGATGCCGACCCACGTCGGGCGCTGCCGCGTCTCGTACACGACCTCGTAGAGCGCCTTGTCGAGCACGAGCGCGGTGAGCGCGGCGGCGTCCGTGTCGGGCTCGAGCCCGGAGGCGACCGTCTCGCGGTACGCGGCGAGGAACGCGTCGGCGGCCTCGGTCTCCCACGCGGGGTCGGGCGCGCGGCCCACGGCGGCCGCGTAGCCGAACGAGCGGAGCATGCCGGCGACGTCGCGCAGCGGCAGGTCGGGCGCGGTGCGCTCGGCGACGGGCCGCTGGGGCTCGCCCTCGAAGTCCAGGATCTTCCAGCCCGTCGCGCCGTGCAGCGCCTGGCCGAGGTGCAGGTCGCCGTGGATGGTCTGCGTGGCCACGGGGCTCGGCGCGGCGACGAGGCGGCGCTCGAGGTCGTCGAGCAGCGCGGTGATCTCGGCCTCGCGCGCCGCGAGCGCCGGCGCCTCGCCGACCGCGGCCGCCGCCCGCCGGCGGAGCCCCGCGACGAACGCGCGCGGGTCGACGGGCGGGCCCTCGGGCAGGGCGCGGCGCAGCACGGCGTGCATCTCGGCGACGACCCGGCCCAGGTCGGCGGCGAGCGGGGCGAACGACTCGCCGCGGCTCGCGACGTCGCACGCGAGCTCGAAGCCGTCCTCGGCGTCGGGCACGAGCTCGGCGAGGATGGCCAGGTGGACCGTGGCGTCGTCGGGCGTGGCGATCTTGAGCGCCCCGAGGAACCGGGGGACGCCGTCCCAGCCGGCCTCCGTGAGCGCCTGCGGGACGACGACGTCGGGGTGCTGCCCGGGCGCGACGGTCCGCAGGATCTTGAGCATGCCGCCCGAGCCGCCCGGCGACGGCACCTCCGGGAGGATGACCGAGGTGTTGGACTGCTCGCCCGCGAGCACGCGGCCGCGGCGCGTGAGCGCCGCCGCGTCACCCTCCACGTCGTCCGTCCCGATGCCCATCGAGTGCAGGAGCGCGATCCAGCACGCGGGGTGCGCGGCGCCGTCGTGCACCGCCACGTCGCCTGACGGCGTCGCGACCGTGCCGATGTAGCCGGGGCCGGGGGCGTCGGCGTCCGTGAGCACGAGCGGCACCTGGACGACGACCTCGCCGCCGGGCAGCGTCGGCCCGGTGAGCCGCACGAGCAGCACGAGGACGTCGGCGCCGACGGTGCCGCCGTCGTCGTCGAACGTCACGGCGAGCCAGGGCTCGGCGCGCACGTCGCCCGTGCCGCCGGGGTACCAGCGCCGGCCCGGCAGCCACGCGGCCAGGAGGTCGGCGACGCTCGGGTCCGGTCCCTCGGCCGCGGGGACGACGGCGACGTCGACCATCAGCCCTCGCCGCCCCGGTGCCCGTGGGAGGGCGGGGTGAGCAGCAGCCAGTAGAACTCGCGCGAGCCCCACGTCATCGTCACGCGCGCGTCGTGGCCGACGGCGGGGAACCGGCCGCCGCCGAACAGGTCGGTGAGCGACCAGCCCTCGAAGCCGGGCAGCGTGATCGTCGCCGAGCGGGCGGTGGCCGACAGGTTGGCCGTCACGAGCAGCACCTCCTCCGCCGACGCGCGCGTGAAGGCCAGGATCGCGTCGTCGTCGCACGGTCGCGCGACGAAGTTCCCGGTGCCGAACGCCGGGTGGAGCTTGCGGATGCCGAGCATGCCGTGCACCCAGTGCAGCAGCGACGTCGGCTGGGCGAGCTGGGCCTCGACGTTCGTGTGGTTGTAGTGGTGCACGAGCGACTGGATGAGCGGCAGGTAGAGCTTGCCCGGGTCGGCCGTGGAGAAGCCCGCGTTGCGGTCGGGCGTCCACTGCATCGGCGTGCGCACCGCGTCGCGGTCGGGCAGCCAGATGTTGTCGCCCATGCCGATCTCGTCACCGTAGTAGAGGCACGGGCTGCCCGGCAGCGAGAGCAGGAGCGCGTGCGCGAGCTCGATCTCCTTGCGCGAGTTGTCGAGCAGCGGCGCGAGCCGCCGCCGGATGCCGATGTTGGCGCGCATGCGCGGGTCGTGCGCGTACCAGCCGTACATGGCCGCACGCTCCTCGGTCGAGACCATCTCGAGCGTCAGCTCGTCGTGGTTGCGCAGGAACGTGCTCCACTGCCCGCCGGACGCCGGGATGTCGGGCGTGTCCGCGAGGATGTCGAGCACCTGCGTGGCCCGCTGGTCCCGGATCGCGTAGAAGATGCGCGGCATCACGGGGAAGTGGAAGCACATGTGGCACTCGGGCTCGTCCTCTGTGCCGAAGTAGTGCACCACGTCCTGCGGCCACTGGTTCGCCTCGGCGAGCATGATGCGGCCCGGGAACTCGGTGTCGATCATGCGCCGCACGCGGCGCAGGAACGCGTGGGTCTCGGGCAGGTTCTCGCAGTTGGTGCCCTCGGCCTCGAACAGGTAGGGCACCGCGTCGAGCCGGAAGCCGTCGACGCCGATCTGCAGCCAGAACCGCGCGACGTCGAGCATCGCGTCGGCCACGCGGGGGTTCTCGAAGTTGAGGTCCGGCTGGTGGCTGAAGAACCGGTGCCAGAAGTACTGCCGGCGCACCGGGTCGAACGTCCAGTTCGACGTCTCCGTGTCGACGAAGATGATGCGCGCGTCCTGGTAGCGCTTGTCGTCGTCCGACCACACGTAGAAGTCGCCGTACGGGCCTTCCGGGTCGCTGCGCGACGCCTGGAACCACGGGTGCTGGTCGCTCGTGTGGTTCATGACGAGGTCGATGACCACGCGCATGCCGCGGGCGTGGGACTCCTCGATGAGCTCGGTGAAGTCCTGCAGGCTGCCGTACTGCGACGCGATCGCGGTGTAGTCCGCGACGTCGTACCCGCCGTCGCGCATCGGCGACGGGTAGAACGGCGGCAGCCAGAGCGCGTCGACCCCGAGCCACTGCAGGTAGTCGAGGCGCTCGATGATGCCGCGCAGGTCGCCGCTGCCCGTGCCGTCCGAGTCCGAGAACGACCGGACCATGACCTCGTAGAACACGGCCTTGCGGTACCAGTCGGGGTCGTCGGACAGGCCCGGGCGCTCGAGCGGCGGCAGCTCCGGCTGACGCCGCGGGGGGAGCGCCTGGACGGGGATCTGCCGGGTGATCGGCCGCGGGACGCTGATCGGCTCCGTGCTCATGCGAGCCCCACCCGCAGGATGTGGGCGACCTGCACGCGCGGGTCGAGCCGCACGTACGGGTGGGCACCCCACCGGTAGGTCTCGCCGGACAGGACGTCGTGGGCGACGAAGAAGGGCTGGTCCTCGACGCCCTCGGGCCGGGTCAGGCCCAGCTCCTCGAGGTCGAGCAGCAGCGTGGACTCCTGCGTCCCCCACGGGTCGAGGTTCACGACGACGAGCACGACGTCGTCCTGCGACGCCCCGGGGTGGCCCGTGCCCGGCAGGTGGCGGGCCCGGACGCGTCGCGAGTAGCAGACGACCTGGTCGTTGGTCGTCTCGTGGACCGTGAGGTTGCGCAGCTGCTGGAGCGCCGGGTGCGCGCGCCGGATCTCGTTGAGCCGGCGCAGCAGGGTCGAGATGCCGATGACCTCGGCCTGCGACCAGTCGCGCGGCTTGTACTCGTACTTCTCGTTGTCGATCTGCTCCTCGACGCCGGGGCGCGGCACGTTCTCGACGAGCTCGTAGCCCGAGTAGACGCCCCATGTGGGGCTGCCCGTGGCCGCGAGCACCGCGCGGACGGCGAAGCCCGCGACGCCGCCGTGCTGCAGGTACGGCGGCAGGATGTCGTGCGTCGTGGGCCAGAACGACGGGCGCATGACCGAGCCCTGCGGGCCCGACACCTCCTGGAAGTACTCCTCGATCTCCTCCTTGGTGTTGCGCCACGTGAAGTACGTGTACGACTGGTGGAAACCGATGCGCGCGAGGGTCAGCATCATCGCCGGTCTGGTGAACGCCTCCGACAGGAAGATCACCTCGGGGTTGGTCGCGTGGACCTCCGCGAGCAGCCACTCCCAGAAGTCGAGCGGCTTGGTGTGCGGGTTGTCGACGCGGAACAGCGTGACCCCCCGGTCGATCCACAGGCGGACGATCCGCAGGATCTCGGTGTAGATGCCCTTCGGGTCGCGGTCGAAGTTGAGCGGGTAGATGTCCTGGTACTTCTTCGGCGGGTTCTCCGCGTAGGCGATCGAGCCGTCGGCGCGCACGGTGAACCACTCCGGGTGCTCCGTGACCCACGGGTGGTCTGGGGAGCACTGCAGCGCGAGGTCGAGCGCGACCTCCAGGCCGTTGCTCCGCGCCGTCGCGACGAACTTCTTGAAGTCCTCCTCCGTGCCGAGCTCCGGGTGGATCGCGTCGTGCCCGCCGTCGGGCGAGCCGATCGCGTACGGGCTGCCCGGGTCGCCGGGCTGCGGCGTGAGCGTGTTGTTGCGCCCCTTGCGGAACGTGGTCCCGATGGGGTGGATCGGCGTCAGGTACACGACGTCGAACCCCATCGCGGCGATCGCGGGCAGCCGCTTCGCCGCCGTCGCGAAGGTGCCGGACTGCCACGTGCCGTCGGGTCGGTGCACGGCGCCCTCGGACCGGGGGAAGAACTCGTACCAGCTTCCCGCGAGCGCGAGCTTGCGGTGCACGCGCAACGGGTAGCGGGCGCTCGGCGTCGTGAACTCGCGCAGCGGGATGCGGGTGAGCGCGTCCTTGACGGCCCGGGTCGTGGCCATCGCCAGGCGCGCGCCCGCGGGGCGGCTGTCGTCGGCCAGCTCGCGCCGGACCCGGTCGAGGAGCTCGGCGTCCTCCGGCGTGCGACGGCGCTGGAGCTTGCGCGCCGTGATCCGCTCGAACAGCAGCGCGCCCTCGGCGAGCATGAGCTCCACGTCCTGGCCGGCCTCGGCCTTGATCACGGCGTCGCGCGCCCACGTGGCGTACGGGTCGGACCACGCCTCGACCCGGAACGTCCAGTCGCCCTCGGCGTCGGGCTGCAGGAAGCCGCGGAACCTGTCGAGGCCCGGGGCGACGTCCGTCATCGGCGACCACGAGTGCACGCGGCCGTCGGGCGAGAACAGCACCGCCGTCGCGTTCACGGCGTCGTGGCCCTCGCGGAAGACCGTCGCCTCGATCGGCACGACCTCCCCGACGGCGGCCTTGGCGGGCCAGCGGCCGCCCTCGACGACCGGGGACAGCTCGAGCACGGGGATGCGCCCGATGGGCACGTGGGGGGTGGGCAGCGGCGTCGTCACGGCACCCACGCTAACCAGGCACCCCCTGCCGCGCTCGACAACATGCCGACTCACCTCCCGTGGGGTATGCGGCATCCTTCGCCGAGGTCGTACCTCCGGTCGCGAGGTCGTACCCCCGGCGTACGACGTCGCGACCGGCGGTACGACCTCGGCGGAGGGTAGAGGGTCGTCGTCCACAGATCTCCGCACGCGGGCCCCACGGCGTCGTGCCTCCTGCCACGCTTCGGGGGCATGGAGAACCGACCCAGGGGCCGGCTCGCGTCCGGCCGCCGTCCGGGAGACACCTCGTCGCCGACGCCACGACAGCTGCCCGGCGTCGTGCTGTACGACGGCGAGCGGCGAGCGGCCATCGCGCGGCGGGTCCGGCGCGGCGAGCTCGCCCGCGTGCGCCGCGGCCGGTACGTCACGCCGACGGCCGTCGACCGCGGGCAGGCGCTGCAACGGGAGGCGCGCGTCCTGGCCATGACCGCCGCCGTCGCCACGAGCCTGCGCACCGAGTACTGGTTCAGCCACGAGACGGCCGCTCTCCTGCACGGCCTTGCGGTGCACGGGCTGCGTGAGCAGGTCCACGTCACGCATGCGTGGAGGCCACCGTCGCGCGAGGCCGTCGGCATCCCTCTCGTACGGCACGCGGTCGCGCTGCCGGAGCGGGACCGCGCCGTCGTCCTCGGGCGGCCGGTGACCTCTCTCGAGCGGACGATGGTCGACTGCGCACGGTTGCTGCCGGGCGCCCGAGCGCTCGTGGTCGCGGACTCGGCGCTGCGCGCGGGAGCCGATCTGGACCTCGTCGCCACGATCCTCGAGGAGGCGGCGGGCCACCGCGGCGTCCGGCAGGCGCGCCGCGTCGTCGGGCTCGCGGACGTCCGGGCCGAGTCGCCGGGCGAGTCGATCCTCCGGTGGATCGTGCACGAGGCGCAGCTCGACGCGCCCGAGCTCGCGGTCGAGGCGACCACGTGGCGGGGGACGTACTGGATCGACGTCGCGTGGCCCGACCTCACGGTGGGAATCGAGTTCGACGGCGCGGTCAAGTACTCGGGCGGGCGGTACGGCGATCCCCGACAGCGGTTGCTCGAGGAGAAGCAGCGGCACGACGCGCTGACCGAGGCCGGCTGGGTCCTTCTCCGCGTCACGTGGGACGACCTGCGCCGGCCCGACCTCCTCGTCGCACGGATCCGCGCTGCCCTCACCTCCGCCCGGGCACGCCGCGGCCGCTGACCGCACGCCCGCAGTCTTCCCCCCTCTCGCCGAGGTCGTACCTCCGGTCGCGAGGTCGTACCCCCGGCGTACGACGTCGCGACCGGCGGTACGACCTCGGCGCAAGAAGTGGGGGTCGCCTCAGCGGGCGAGCGCGCGGCCGGTCACGCGGCCCGTGTGAAGGCAGCCGCCGAGGAACGTGCCCTCCAGCGCGCGGTGCCCGTGCATCCCGCCGCCGCCGAAGCCGGCGGCCTCGCCCACGGCCCACAGGCCGTCGAGCACCGACCCGTCGGCGCGCAGCGCCCGGCCGTCGGCGTCGCACCAGATGCCGCCGAGCGTCTTGCGCGTGAGCACGGACAGCCGCACGGCGAGCAGCGGGCCGTCACCGGGCGTCGTGAGGGGGCGCGGCGGCGCGACGCGCAGCAGCCGGTCGACGCGGAAGTCGCGGGCGGCACGGGTCGCGACGACCTGCGGGTCCTTGCCCAGCCCGGAGGCGACCTGGGCGTCGCGCGCCGCGATCACCGCGGCCAGGCCGTCCGGGTCCACGTGCCCTCGCGAGCCCGGCGTCGACGCCGTGAGGGCGTTCATCTTCTCGGCGAGCTCGGCGGGCGTGTCGGCCCACAGGAACTCGGGCGACTCCTGCGCGAACCGGGCGACCGGCCCGACCGCGCCGGGCAGGACCCGCTTGGCCAGCAGCCGGACGTCCTTGCCCGTGAGGTCGGGGTTCTGCTCGGACCCGGACAGGGCGAACTCGGACTCCATGACGGTCCTGTTGAGCACGAACCAGGAGTGGTCGTCGCCGCGCCCGGTGAGGTGCTGGAGCGCGCCGAGCGCGTCGAACCCGGGGAACAGGGGTGCGGGCAGGCGGTTGCCGTCCGCGTCGAGCCACAGCGAGCTGGGTCCCGGCAGGATCCGGATGCCGTGGTTCGTCCAGACGGGCGAGTGGTTGGTGATGCCCTCGGGGTAGTGCCACATGCGGTCCTCGTGCACGAGCGCGGCGCCCGCCGCGGCGGCGTGCTGCAGCATCAGCCCGTCGGTCGAGTCGGGGACGCCGGACAGCATCCGCGCCGGCAGGCGCCCGAAGACGGGTTCCCAGCGGTCGCGTGCGAGCGCATGGTTGGCGCCGATGCCGCCGGTCGCCACGACGACGGCGTCGGCGGCGACCTCGACCTCGCCCACGACGTCGCGGTTCGACGGCGCACCGCGCGCCGCGTCGTCGTGGGCGAGGCGCTCGGCCCGCACCCCCGTGACGCGGCCGTCCGTCGTCGTGAGCCCCACGACGCGGTGGCGGAACCGGACGTCGAGCAGTCCTGCGGCGCTCGCCTCGCGCGCGGCGCGCACGAACGGCGTGAGCACCGCCGGGCCCGTGCCCCACGTCACGTGGAACCGCGGCACCGAGTTGCCGTGGGCGGTCCCGTGCGCCGTCGCGACGGGGTACCCGCCGCGCTCGGCCCACTGCGGCAGCGGGAACCAGCGCACGCCCTTCGCGTGGAGCCACGCGCGCAGGTCGCCCGCGGCGAACTCGACGAACCGGCGCGCCCACGCGTAGCCGTGCCGGTCGGGCCCGACGCCGCTGGCGGCGCCGTCGGCGAACCCCGCCGAGCCGAGCCAGTCGGACCACGCGAGCTCGGCCGAGTCGCGCACGCCCATCCGGCGCTGCTCGGGGGAGTCGACGAGGAACAGGCCGCCGAACGACCACCACGCCTGCCCGCCGAGCGAGGCGGCGGGCTCCTGGTCGAGCAGCACCACGCGCCGTCCGGCCGCGGTGAGCTCGGTGGCCGTGACGAGCCCGGCGAGGCCCGCACCGATGACGACGACGTCAGCGCTCATGGCGGCAGTGTGCCACCCGGAGAGCCCGTCAGCGGGGTGCGACGAACACCTCGACGCTGAGCGCCTCGAGCGTGACGGGGCAGGTGAGGGGCTCCTCCTCGGGCTCCTCGGGCGTGTCCCAGGTCGAGCTCCAGACGCGCTCCCACGCTCCCGCGCCGTCGAGCGGCTGCGGCAGGTGGACCTCGACGTCGTCGAGCCCGCCGTTGAGCACGAGCAGGACGTCGGACTCGCCGGCTCCGGGGCCCGTGCGCAGCATCTGGATGACCCGCCGTCCGGCGACGTTCCAGGCGTCGTGGTCCATGGGGGAGCCGCCCGCGTCGAACCACAGCAGGTCGGGCAGGGTCTCGCCCGGGCGCGGCTTGCCCAGGAAGAACGACTCGGCGCGCAGGGCCGCGTGCCGGCGCCGGAGGCCGACGAGGAACCGCGCGGTCTCGAGCAGGTGGCGTGCGGCGTCGTCGACGTCCCAGCCCAGCCAGGAGGTCTCGTCGTCCAGCGCGTACGCGTTGTTGTTGCCGCGCTGCGAGCGCCCGATCTCGTCGCCCGCGGTGAGCATGGGCGTGCCCGCGGCCAGGAGCGTCATGGCGAGCAGGTTGCGCTGCGAGCGGCGGCGCAGGGGCACCACGGTGGACCACGGCTCGGTCGACGCGTCGTCGCCCTCGGGCGCGTGGCCCTCGACGCCGTGGTTCCACGACAGGTTGTGCCCGTGCCCGTCGCGGTTGTCCTCGCCGTTCGCCCAGTTGTGCTTGTGGTCGAACGCGACGAGGTCGGCGAGCGTGAAGCCGTCGTGCGCGGTGACGAAGTTGATCGACGCGACGGGGCCGCGCACGAGCGGCGGGTCCGAGTGCCCGAACAGGTCGGCCGACCCGGCGAGGCGCGTCGCGAGCTCGCGCATCCCGTGCATGGGCTGCCCGCGCGACCCCTGTCGCGGCGCGTCGAGCCAGAACGCGCGCACGGAGTCGCGGAACTTGTCGTTCCACTCGGCCACGGGCGGCGGGAACTGGCCCGTGCGCCAGCCGCGCGGGCCGACGTCCCACGGCTCGGCGACGAGCTTGAGACCCGACAGCACCGGGTCGGTCTGCAGTCCCACGAGGAACGGGTGGTCGGGGTCGAAGCCGTAGTGGCCGCGCGCGAGCGTCACGGCGAGGTCGAAGCGGAAGCCGTCGACGCCGACGACCTCGGCCCAGTAGCGCAGCGAGTCGAGCGCCATCTGGACCACGCGGACACGGCGGAAGTCGAGCGAGTTGCCCGTCCCGGTGACGTCGGCGAGCCGGGCCGGGGTGCCGCCGTCGTGCACGTAGTACATGGCGTTGTCGAGGCCGCGCCACGACAGGTGGAGCGAGTCCTCGCCGCCCTCGCACGTGTGGTTGTAGACGACGTCGAGGATGACCTCGATGCCCGCCTCGTGCAGGAGGTGGACCATGCCGCGCACCTCGTCGAGCACCGCGGCGGGGCCTGCCTCCTGCGCGCCCTTCGTCGCGTACCGGGCGTGCGGGGCGAAGAAGCCGAGCGTCTGGTAGCCCCAGTAGTTCGTCAGGCCCTGCGCGACGAGCCGCGGCTCGCTCACCGAGGCGTGGATCGGCAGGAGCTCGAGGGTCGTGACGCCCAGCGCCTGCAGGTGCGCGATCGTGGCCGGGTGCGCGACGCCCGCGTACGTGCCGCGCAGCTCCTCGGGCACGTCCGGGTTGAGCTGGGTCAGGCCGCGCACGTGCGCCTCGTAGATCACCGTGTCCGACCACGGCACGCGCGGGCGCGACAGCGGCGCCGGCCCCGGCAGGGCGGGCATGACGACGGCGTGCGGCACGTGCGCGATCGAGTCCACCTCGTCGGGCTCGCCGTAGGGGTCGGCGAGCCACCAGCGTCCGTCCGGCGTCGACGGGTCGCCGCTCCGCGGGCGGCCCGGGGACCCGAGCGTCTCCGGGCCGTACGCGACCTCGCCGACCAGCCCGCGCGCGTACGGGTCGACGAGCAGCTTCGCCGGGTTGTGCCGGTGCCCCGCGGCCGGGTCCCACGGCCCGTGCGCGCGGAAGCCGTACCGCTGCCCGGGCGCCACACCCGGCACGTGTGCGTGCCACACCCCGTACGTCGGGCCGTCGAGCGGGACGCGGCGCTCGCGGTAGCGCGCGGGGTCGCGCTCGTCGCGAGACGGGTCGACGACGTCGATGAGGCACAGGTCGACGCCGGTCGCGTGCGAGGCCACCACCGCGACGTCGACCCCGCCGTCGGGCGTCACGTGCACGCCGAGCGGCGACACGTGGCTGCGGCGCGCGGTGGGGCGCGTCAGCGGGGTGACCTTCGGGCGGGCGTCCATGCGTCCATCGTGCGCGCCGCGTCAAACGGGAGCGCTTGCGAGCGAGGGCGAGTCGTGGTGCGTCGCACGATGCGGACCGGTGGCCGGGCGGTGGGTGCGGGCGCAGTACGCTCGTCGCCTGAGCGGCTCCGGCCGCCGGATCCGTCGAGCACTCGAGTCGGAAGGTTCCCCGTGCGCATCGTCGTCCCCGTGAAGTACGTGCCGGACATCAACGCGGACCGCCGCTTCGAGGACTGTCGCGTCGTCCGCGACCCGGCCGAGGGCTCCCTGAACGAGCTCGACGAGAACGCGCTCGAGGCCGCCCTGCGGATCGTCGAGGCGCTGCCCGACGACGAGCGCGAGGGCAGCGAGATCGTCGCCCTCACCGTGGCCCCCGCCGACGGCGACCTGGCGCTGCGCAAGGCGTTCCAGATGGGCGTGGACCGCGGCGTGCGCGTCACGGACGACGCCCTGGCCGGCTCGGACTACTTCGGCACGACCGCGGCGCTCGCCGCGGCCGTGCGCCGCCTCGAGGGTGAAGCACCGGTCGACCTCGTCGTCACGGGCATGGCGGCGCTCGACGGCCTCGGCTCCGTGGTGCCCGCGCTGCTCGCCGCCGAGCTGGGCCGACCCGCGCTGACGCTCGCGAAGAAGGTCGCGCTCGAGCCCGGGACGCGCACGCTGACGATCACGCGCGAGACCGACGACGCCACCGAGGAGCTCGCCGCGTCGCTGCCCGCCGTGCTGTCGGTCGCCGACACCGCCAACACGCCGCGGTTCCCGAACTTCAAGCTCATCATGGCCGCCCGCACCAAGGAGATCGAGGCCTGGTCGCTCGCGGACCTCGACGTCGACCCGGCGTCGGTCGGCGCGGCCGGCGCCCGGACCGAGACGACGAGCGCCGCCCCCCGCCCGCCGCGGCCCGAGGTGGAGCTGGTCCAGGACAAGGGCGAGGGCGGCAACGCCCTGGCCGAGTTCCTCATCCGCAACGAGCTGGTCTGAGGGAGGCCGCCGCCATGACCGTCCAGGAACCCACGCGGAACCGCACCGTCCTCGTCCTGCTCGACCCGGCGACAGAGGTCCGCTCGAGCGCGCTCGAGCTGTTCACGATCGCCCGCTCGCTCGGCCGCGTCGAGGCCGTCACGCTCGAGGCGCCCACGGTCGAGGTGCTCGCGCAGCTCGGCGCGTACGGCGTCGAGACGGTGCACCAGGCCGAGCTGCCGCCGTCGTACCAGCACGACGCGCGCCACCTGCCCGCCGTCGTCGGCGCGACGCTCGCGGCGGCCGTGCGCCTCACGGACGCCGACGTCGTTCTCGCGCCCGCGACCTTCTCGGCCAAGGAGGCGACCGCGCTCGCCGCGCACCGCCTCGGCGCGGGCCTGATCATCGACGCCGCGGGCGTGGGCGAGACGCCCGACGGCCGCATCGTCGGCACCAAGCGCGTGTTCTCCGGGTCGTGGGACACCACCAGCCGCGTGACCACCGACGTCGCGATCCTCACGGTCCGGGCCAACGCCGTCGTGCCGCAGCCGGCCGACGCCGCGGTGGCCACGGAGGTCGAGGGGTTCACCGTCGAGGTCGACGGCCCGGTGCCGACCGTCGTCGGGCGCACGCCCAAGGAGCGCACGGCCGGGCGGCCGTCGCTCGAGGAGGCGGCGATCGTCGTCGCGGGCGGGCGCGGCACCAACGGCGACTTCGGCCCGGTCACGGAGCTCGCGGACGCGCTCGGGGCTGCCGTGGGCGCCTCGCGCGACGCGGTCTTCGAGGGCTGGTTCGACCAGTACATCGGTCAGACGGGCGTGACCATCGCGCCGCGCGTGTACATCGGCGCGGGCATCTCGGGCGCACCGCACCACCGGGGCGGCATGCAGGCCTCGCAGGTCATCGTCGCGGTCAACAACGACCCCGAGGCGCCGATCTTCGAGATCTGCGACTTCGCCGTCGTCGGCGACCTGGCCGAGGTGCTGCCGCAGGCCGCGGCCAAGATCCGGGCGCACCGCGGGGAGTAGCCCGGTGGCCGCGCTCGACCCGCTCGTGCCGTCCGGTGGCCCCCTGCCGCCGGAGGAACGACGGCGGGCGGCGCGGCACCTGCTCCTCGAGAGCTTCGGGCCCGCGGCGCAGGCGCGGCTCGCCTCCGCGCGCGTGCTGGTGGTCGGGGCCGGCGGGCTCGGCTCGCCGGTGCTGCAGTACCTCGCGGCGGCGGGCGTGGGAACGCTCGGGGTGCTCGACGACGACGTCGTCGAGGAGTCCAACCTGCAGCGTCAGGTGCTGCACGGTGCCGGTGACGTGGGTTCGCCCAAGACGGCGTCGGCGGCGGCCGCGCTGCGCACGCTGCGGCCCGACGTGCGCGTCGTCGAGCACGGGGTGCGGCTCGACGCGTCGAACGCTCGCTCGCTGATGGAGGCGTACGACCTCGTCGTCGACGGGTGCGACACGTTCGCGACCCGGTACGCGGTCTCGGACGCCGCGGTGGCGCTCGGGCTGCCCGTCGTGTGGGGCAGCGTGCTGGGCTGGGACGGGCAGGTGGCTGTGTGGTGGTCGGCGGCGCCGGACGGGCTCGCGCTCACGTACCCCGACGTCTTCGGACCCGCGCCGTCCGAGGAGGGCGAGACCTGCGCGACCGCGGGGGTCCTCTCGCCCGCGTGCGGCGTCGTCGGCGCGACCATGGCCGTCGAGGCGGTCAAGCTCCTCACCGGCACGGGCGACGTCGCGCTCGGCCGGCTGCTCGTCTACGACGCGCGGACCTCGACGTGGAACGCCGTCGAGCTCACCCCTCCCAGCGCTGCGACCGGACCTGTGGCCCACTCGGAGGCTCCGAACCGGGCCACAAGTCCCCTCACGACGGTTCCGGAGGGGGCACTCGTGCTCGACGTCGGCCCTGCGGCGGGCGGGGCGGCGCCCGGGGCCGTGTGGGTGCGGCTCGAGGACCTGGCGGCGGGGGAGCACCCGCCGGAGCTGGTCGGCCACCCGCACGACGCGCCCGTCGTCGTCGTGTGCCCCCACGGGCTGCGCTCGCGCGGGGCGGCGACGCTGCTCGCCGCCGACGGCTGGACCGACGTGCGCGCGGTCGCCGCGGCGCCGCTCTGACCGGCCGAGCGGGTCAGCCGCCGGCGAAGGGCGGCAGCAGGTCGAGGCGCGCGCCGTCGGGCACCGGGTCGGACGGCTCGGCGCGGCGGCCGTCGAGCAGCACCGCGCAGCGTTCCAGCACGGGTGCGGCGGACGGCGTCGCTGCCGCGAGGCGCCCGACGACGTCGCGCACGGTCGCGCCGTCGGGCACGGGCAGCGTCTCGGTCGAGCGCCCGAGCGCCGCGCGCGCGGCTGCGAAGTAGCGCAGCTCGACGGTCACCTCATCCTCCGATCGCGCTCATCGTCCGCGCGGGCTGCGTGAACCCGGCGTCGTCCATGCCGTGCCCCGCCCGCTTGCCCCACATGGCGGTGCGCCACAGGTCGGCCAGCACGTCGTCGGAGGCACCGCCGCGCAGCGGGCCGAGCAGGTTCGTCTCGGTGTGCGCGAACAGGCAGTCGCGCACTGCACCCTCCGCCGTGAGGCGGGTGCGGCGGCAGTCGCCGCAGAACGGCTCGGTGACCGAGGCGATGACGCCGACGCGGCCGAGCCGCCGCCCGGTCGCGGGGTCGAGCACGCCGAAGCGCTCCGCCGGGGCGCCGTCGCGCGGCGCGTCGTCGGGCACCAGCATGAAGCGCTCGCCGAGCAGGGCCCGCACCTCGGCCGCGGTGACCATCGCGGTACGGTCCCACGCGTGGTCGGCGTCGAGCGGCATCTGCTCGATGAACCGCAGCTCGAACCCGCGCTCGAGGCACCAGCCGAGCAGGTCCGCGGCGTGGTCGAGGTTGACCCCGCGTACGAGCACGGCGTTGACCTTGACGACGTCGAACACTGCGGCCGCCGCGTCGATCCCCGCGAGCGTGCGCTCGAGGAACGGGCGGCGCGCGAGCGTCGCGAACGTGTCGGGGTCGAGCGTGTCGAGCGAGACGTTGACGCGGTCGAGGCCGGCGTCGCGCAGCGCCCGGGCGCGCGAGTCGAGGCCGACCGCGTTGGTCGTGAGGCTGAGCTCCGGCCGGTGGGGGAGCGCGGCGCAGTCGCGCACGATCTCGACGAGGTCGCCGCGCAGCAGAGGCTCGCCGCCGGTGAACCGGACCTGCCGGACGCCGAGGTCGCGCGTGGCGACGCCGACGAGCCGCACGATCTCCGCGCGCGTCATGACGGCGTCGCGCGGCAGCGTCGGGAGGCCCTCGGCGGGCATGCAGTACGTGCAGCGCAGGTTGCAGCGGTCGGTGAGGGAGACGCGCAGGTCGGTGGCGACGCGGCCGAACCGGTCCACGAGCGCCGCCGTCGACGGCCGCCCGGCAGGCAGCGCGACGACGGGCACCTCGGGACGCGGACCGCCCACGAGACGCGGTATGCCCAGCTCGACCAGCGCCATCAGCCCTCCGGCCGCCAGGCCAGCGCGAGCGTCGTGGCGACGTCGATGGCCTCGGAGTCCTCGCCGCGCGCGGCCGCGAGACCGTCGGCGTACCCGACGGCGTAGGTCGTCACGGGCGCGGCCGGACGGGCGACGCCGTGCGCCGCGTCCCGCGCGAGGTCGAGCACCGCGGCCACGTCGACGGAGCCGGCCGGCAGCCCGAGCTCCGTCTCGAGCGCCTCGATCCACGTCTCCAGCACGGTAGGGGTGTCCTGCGTCATGACATGCCCTCCTTCTCGAGCCTCGTCACATCGTCCCAGGTGTCGACGTCGTCGCTCAGCCCCGCCTCGTCGGAGACCCCGACGCGGCGCAGGAGCGTCACGAGCCGGCGGACCGGGAGTCCGTGCACCGACCCGGACGGGTCGCGCACGGCGTCGAGCGTGCCACGCAGCGCCGCGCGGCGGTAGAGGCCGACGAGCCACTGGGGCCCCTCGGGGGTGACCAGGTGGGCGCCGTCGGCGTCGGGGTGCGCGGCGAGCGCGGCCCGCAGGCGGGGGACGGCCAGCGCGGAGCGGGGGACGTCGACGGCGAGGACGAGGACGAGCTCGGCCGCCGCCGCGCGCTCGAGCGCCCGCAGGCCCGCGTCGATCCCGGCGACCGGCCCACCGAACGGCGGGTCCTCGCGCGTCCGCAGCGTCCCGTCCGGAAGGCGGGTGCCGTCGTCGGGCCCGACGACGACGGTGCGGCGCGCCTCGCGCGTCGCGGCCAGGGCGTGCTCGAGCAGCGTGACGCCGCCGACGACGATGCCCGACTTGGCCACGCCGCCGAGGCGCGTCGCGCGCCCGCCGGCCAGGATCACGGCGTCGAACGTCATCGGTGCCTGCCCGGGAGGCCGAGGACGGTGACCTCGTCGCCCGCCGCGACCTTCTCGACGTCGGCCGGGACGATCGCGAGCGCGTCCGCCGCGAGCAGCGCGGACAGGTGGTGGCCGGCGCCGTCCGCGGCACCGTGCAGCGGCGCGGCCGGCTCGACCTCGCCCGAGCCGAGCACCCGCACCGGCACGACGGCCTCGCGCCCGGGCGGGGTGCCCCACGCGACGGCGGCGCGGGCGGTCCGGGCGGCGGGCGGCGCGCCGCCCGCGAGGCGCGCGATCGCCGGGCGCACGAACAGCGCGAACGACACGAACGCGCTCACCGGGTTGCCCGGCACCGCGACCCACGGCACACCCCGCCACCGCGCGAGCGCCTGCGGCCTGCCGGGCCGCATCGCGACCGCCGCCAGCTCGACGTCGGACAGCGCGGGGTCGGCGCTCGCGAGCACCTCGCGCACGACGTCCGACGCCCCGGCCGACACCCCTCCCGACGTCACGACCAGGTCCACCGTTGTGAGCGGAGAATCGGCCCGGTTTCGCGCCTCGGAGTGGGCCACAGGTCCGCTCACAACGCCGTCGAGGGCGGTGCGCAGGGCCGCGGCGTCGTCGGGCACCGCGCCCACGCGCACGACGTCGGCCCCCGCGGCGCGCGCGAGCGCGGCGAGCATGAGCGAGTTGGAGTCGGGGACGGCGCCGGGCGCCGCCGTGGCGGTCGCGGCGACGAGCTCGGAGCCGGTGGAGAGGACCGCGACGCGCGGGCGGCGGTGCACCCACAGCTCGGACAGCCCGGCCGCCGCCGCGACGGCGACGAGCGCGGGCGTGACCTCGTCGCCCGCCCTCGCGAGCACGTCACCCGTCCGCAGGTCCTCGCCCGCCGTGCGGACGTGGGTGCGCGCAGGGCGGGACAGCGTGACCTCCTGCTCGACGGCCGCGCCGCCCGCGACGAACCGGCCCGTCGACGTCCGCTCGACCGGCACGACCGCGTCCGCCCACGCGGGCAGCGGCGCACCGGTCATGATCCGCACCGCGCGACGACCCCGGCCACCCGATCGCTGTGGGCATGATTTCTGGTCTGTTTTGTCTGGATCATCCGGACGATTCGGGCCAGAAATCATGCCCACAGCGGCCGAGCCGGGGTGTACCGAACCGGTCACGGGCAGCGTCACCGGGGTGCCGTCGTCGGGCAGGTCGGCGAGGCGCACGGCGTAGCCGTCCATGGCGGCGTGGTCGAACGGCGGCACGGCGGCCGCGGCCACGACGTCGCGCGCCAGCACGAGCCCGAGCCCGGAGGCTGCGGCGTCGGGGAGCGCGAGCGGTACCGCCGGCAGCGGCGCGACGCGCGCGAGCACGGCGGCCGCGTGCTCGGCGATCGTGCGGCGCACCGGTCCGTCGGTCATGCAGCCACGGTAGGCCCGCGATGTGTCGCCCGTGCAGCGGTGTTCTCACAGTGCACCCCGGGCGCCTGTGCGTTTGTCCTCACCTTGATTTCACGGCCGCGCGCGGCACCGCGAAACACCGCCTCCGTAGCGTCGACAGCGTCGGTTCGAGGGCGAGCCGGACGGTTTGCACGACGGCTCCCGGTACCCCGCCGGGGGCTTCCCAGGCCGCCCGACGCCGTCGGGCGACGCGCACAGGAGGACAGCGATGGTTGCTCCGACGACGGTGACCACCCCGGCACCGCTCCGCGACGACGCCGGCGCCCGCCCTGCCCGGAGGGGCCGGTGGATCGACCGCTGGGACCCCGAGGACGAGACCTTCTGGCACGACGGCGGCCGGCGCATCGCGCGGCGCAACCTCGTCCTGTCGATCTTCGCCGAGTTCCTCGGCTTCTGCGTGTGGGCCCTGTGGTCGATCGTGGTGCCGCAGCTGCCGGCGGCGGGCTTCGCCTACTCGACCGACCAGCTGTTCTGGCTCATCGCGGTGCCCGCGCTGGTCGGCGCGACGCTGCGCATCCCCTACACGCTCGCCGTCCCGGTGTTCGGCGGGCGCAACTGGACCGTCGTCTCCACCTCGCTGCTGCTCGTCCCGACGCTCGCGTTGGCCTGGGCCGTCCAGCGGCCCGAGACGTCGTTCGGCGTCATGCTGCTGGTCGCGGCGCTCGCGGGCTTCGGCGGCGGCAACTTCGCCTCCTCGATGGCCAACATCTCGTTCTTCTTCCCCGAGAAGGAGAAGGGCGCGGCGCTCGGCTGGAACGCGGCCGGCGGCAACATCGGCACGGCCGCGGTGCAGCTCGCGGTGCCCCTCGTCATCGTCACCGGGGCGGGCGTCGCGCTCGAGCGCGCGGGCCTGATGTTCGTGCCGTTCGTCGTGCTCGCGGCGTTCCTCGCCTGGCGGTTCATGGACAACCTGTCCACGGCCAAGGCCGACCCGCGCTCGTTCGGCGCGGCCGTGCGCGAGAAGCACACGTGGATCATCTCGTTCGTCTACATCGGCACGTTCGGCTCGTTCATCGGGTACTCGGGAGCGTTCCCGACGCTGCTGGCCGGCCAGTTCCCCGAGGTCACGCTGTCGCTGGCGTTCCTCGGCGCGCTGGTGGGATCGGTGGCCCGGCCGCTCGGCGGGATGCTCGCCGACCGCATCGGCGGCGCCGTCGTCACCGTCGCGTGCTTCGGCGTCATGATCGTGGGCGCGATCGGGGCCATCACGGCGCTCGGCAGCCACAGCTTCGCGCTCTTCTTCTCGTCGTTCCTGGTCCTCTTCGTCGCGACGGGCGTCGGCAACGGCTCGGTCTACCGCATGATCCCGGCGGCGTTCCGGGTCGCGGGTGCCGGCGGCGGCGGGGCGGCGACGGCGAGGGCGGCGGCCGGGTGCATCGGCGTCGCGGGCGCGGTGGGTGCGTTCGGCGGGTTCCTCATCCCGCGCGGGTTCGCGATGTCGACGTCGGCCACCGGGTCGCTCGTGCCGGCCCTGTGGGTCTTCGTGGGTGCGTACGTGGTCATGGCCGTCGTCACCTGGGCGGTCTACGGCCGCCGGGGCAGCGCGATGCGGGCGGAGCGCGTATGACGTCTCCGACGCCCGTGTCAGAAGCTCGGTGGGCCCAGGCCCACCAGGCTTCTGACACGCACTGCCCGTACTGCGCGCTGCAGTGCGCGATGACGCTGACGCCCGCCTCGGGTCCGGCGGACGGCCCGACGGCGGACGGCCGGCCCGCGCTGCCCGTCACCGTCGCACCGCGCGAGTTCCCGACCAACCGCGGAGGCCTGTGCCAGAAGGGCTGGACGAGCGCGACGGTGCTCGGCGTCCCGGACCGGCTGACGACGCCGCTCGTGCGCGGGTCCGACGGCGAGCTCGCGCCGGCGTCGTGGGAGGCGGCGCTCGGCTTCGTCGCCGAGCGTGTGCGGGCGGTCCAGGCCGAGCACGGCCCCGAGGGCGTCGCGGTCTTCGGCGGAGGCGGGCTCACCAACGAGAAGGCGTACGCGCTCGGCAAGTTCGCCCGCACCGTGCTCCGTACGCCGAACATCGACTACAACGGCCGGTTCTGCATGGCGTCGGCCGCGGCAGCGGGCAACCGCGCGTTCGGCGTCGACCGCGGGCTGCCGTTCCCCGTGACCGACCTCGGCGGGGCGCAGGCGATCGTGCTGCTCGGGTCCAACGTCGCCGAGACGATGCCGCCGTTCGTGCAGCACCTCGCCGGCGCCCGGGCGGCGGGCGGGCTCGTCGTCGTCGACCCGCGGCGCTCGGCCACCGCGCGCCTGGCCGACGACGGCCAGGGCGTCCACCTCCAGCCCGTGCCCGGCACCGACCTCGTGGTGCTGCTCGCGCTGCTGCACGTCGTGCTCGCCGAGGGTCTCGCCGACCGCGCGTACCTCGATGAGCGCACGACCGGGTTCGACGCCGTGGCACGGTCGGTCGCCGCGTGGTGGCCCGAGCGCGCCGAGACCGTGTGCGGCGTCCCGGCCGAGGAGCTGCGGCGCGTGGCCCGGCTGCTCGCGGTGGCCTCGCCGTCGCGCGGCGGGCGCGGTGCGTACCTGCTGACGGGGCGCGGCGTCGAGCAGTCGACGCAGGGCACGGCGACCGTGACGGCGGCGATCAACCTCGCCCTCGCGCTCGGCCTGCCGGGCCGCGTGGGTTCGGGGTACGGCTGCCTGACGGGCCAGGGCAACGGCCAGGGCGGGCGCGAGCACGGGCAGAAGTCCGACCAGCTCCCCGGCTACCGCAAGATCGACGACCCGGCCGCCCGCGCCCACGTCGCCGCGGTGTGGGGCGTGGGCCCGGCGACGCTCCCGGGCCCGGGCAAGCCCGCCGTCGCGCTGCTGTCCTCGCTCGGCACCGACGGCGGTCCGAAGGCGCTGTTCGTGAACGGCTCGAACGTCGTCGTCTCCGCGCCCAACGCCGACCGCGTGCGCGAGCGGCTCGCGGCGCTCGACCTGCTGGTGGTGTGCGACGTCGTGCCGTCCGAGACCGCGCGGCTCGCCGACGTCGTGCTCCCCGTGACGCAGTGGGCCGAGGAGGAGGGCACGATGACCTCGCTCGAGGGGCGTGTCCTGCGCCGCCGCCGCGCGACCGACCCGCCCGGCGAGGTCCGGTCCGAGCTGTGGATCCTCGGCGAGCTGGCGAAGCGCCTCGCCCCCGAGGACGTGCCCGACGACGCGTTCCCGACCGAGCCCGCCGTCGTCTTCGACGAGCTCGCGCGCGCCTCCGCCGGCGGGCCCGCCGACTACTCGGGGCTGAGCCACGCGCTGCTCGACGCGCACGAGGCGGCCGGCGGGGCAGGCCTCTACTGGCCCTTCCCCTCTTCTTCCCCCGAGTTGTCAGGGCCACGCGGGGGTATACCCGGGGCTGAGCCTGACAACTCGGGGATGGGCGGCACGCCGCGCTTGTTCCTCGACCGCTTCCCGACGCCGGACGGCCGCGCGCGCATGGTCGCCGTCGACCACGTCGGCCCGAGCGACGACGTGCGCCCCGACGCGCCGATCTACCTCGTGACCGGCCGCGTGCTGCAGCACTACCAGTCCGGCGCGCAGACGCACCGCGTGCCCGAGCTCGAGCGGCTCGTGCCCGAGCCGTACGCCGAGCTGCACCCGCAGCTCGGGTTCCGCCTCGGGGTGCCCGACGGCGGGCGCGTGCGCATCGCGTCCGCGCGCGGCGCCGTCGTGGCCACCGCGCGGTGGACCGACGCGATCCGCCCCGACACCGTCTTCATGCCGTTCCACTGGAGCGGCGCCGGCAGCGTCAACCGGATCACGACCGACGCCGTCGACCCGATCTCGGCCATGCCCGAGTTCAAGGTCTGCGCGGTCGACGTGACCCCCGTCTCTCCCGAGCTGTCAGGTCCAGGCGGGGGTATAGCCCGGCGTGAGCCTGACAGCTCCGAGGAAGCGCACAAGCCACAGGAGGTGCCCGCGTGACCACCCTGCGAGTCCCGCTGCGCGTCGTGATCGTCGGCCACGGCATGGTCGGCGCCCGGCTCGTCGACGAGCTGCTGCGCCGCGACGCCGACGGCGCCGTCGACGTCACGGTGCTCGGCGCCGAGCCCTACGAGCCGTACAACCGTGTGCTGCTGAGCGACGTCGTCGCCGGCCGGACCGACGTCGCCGCGATCGGCATGCCGCTCGTCGACGACGCCCGGGCCCGCGTGCTGCGCGGGACCGCCGCCGTGTCGGTCGACCGGCACGCCAAGGTCGTCCTGGCCGACGACGGCACGCGCCACCCGTACGACCGCCTCGTCCTGGCGACGGGCTCGTCGGCGCGCATCCCCGCCGTGCCGGGCCTCGATCACCTGCCCGCGGGCGTGCACGCGCTGCGCACGCTCGACGACGCACGCGAGATCGTCGCGGCGACGGTCAACGCGCCGCGCGCCGTCGTCGTGGGCGGCGGCGTGCTCGGCGTCGAGGCCGCGCACGGGCTCGCGGGCCGCGGGCTGCAGGTCACGCTCGTGCACCCCGGGCCGGCGCCGATGGAGCGCCAGCTCGACACCGAGGCGGGCGCGGTGCTCAGCGCGGGCCTCCGGGCGGCCGGCGTCACGGTGCGCACCGGGGTGCGGCCGAGCGAGGTGCTGGTCGTCGGCGGGCGCGCCGTCGGCGTGCGGCTCGAGGGCGACGTGCGCGAGGCCGGCGAGGTGCTCGGCGCCGGGCTCGTCGTCCTCGCGTGCGGCACCGTGCCCGAGACGGGGCTCGCACGCGACGCGGGGCTCGCGGTCGACCGGGGTGTCGTCGTCGGGCACGACCTGACGAGCGTGAGCGATCCGGCCGTGCACGCGGTCGGGGACTGCGCGCAGCCGCCCGAGGGCTCGCGCGGCCTCGTCGCCGAGGGGTGGGACCAGGCGCGGCGGCTCGCCGAGACGCTCGCGGCGCTCGCGGCCGACCACTCGGTCTCGTCCGGTGCCGCCGAGGACGGCGAGCACAGCCCGGGCGGCCCGCGCGAGCACCTGCGCCTGCCGCACGACGGGCAGCGCCCCTCGATGGCGGTGCGCCTCGGCACCCTGCTCTCCTCGCGCGCCCCGACCGACCACGGCATCGAGACGCGCGGCACCGACGTCGTCAAGGTCAAGGCCGGTCCGCTGAGCGTCGTGTCGATGGGTCGTGCCGGGCAGGGCCGCACGCCGGTGCCGGGGGAGCGCACGGTCCGGCTCAGCGACCCCGACGCGGGCCGGTACGTCGAGGCCGTCGTGGCGGGCGGGCTGCTCGTCGGGGCGACGTGCGTCGGCGACCCGCGCGTCGCGGCCGACCTCACCGCGGCGTACACGCGGCGCACGCCCGTGCCCGCCGACCCGGCGTTCCTCCTGCTCACGCCCGTCATGCCGGCCGCGGCACCGGCGTCGTCCCCCGAGCACATGCCCGACGACGCGACCGTCTGCCGCTGCAACGGCGTGACCAAGCACGACATCGCCGCGTGCGTGCGCGACGGCGCGTCCACGGCGACGGAGGTCGCCGCGGCCACCCGCGCGACCACCGGCTGCGGCGGGTGCACCGAGGCCGTGTGCGGGCTGGTCGACTGGCTCACCGCCACCCGCGGCGACGCCGAGCCGGCCGAGCCCGCCGAGCCCGCCACCCTCACCCCGCTGTGAGGCCGCCGACGGCGGGTAGCGTGCTCGCATGCCCGCCCGACGCGTCCGCCTCGTCCTCATGTGCGGGCCGGCGGGCTCGGGCAAGTCGGCGTACGCGCGCCGGCTCGAGGCCGACGGCTACGTCCGCCTGGCCGTCGACGAGCTCGCCTGGGAGGCGGGCTTCCGGCAGCCGCACCCGCTGCCCGACGACGTCGCCCGCCGCCTCGAGGCCGCCCTGCGGTCGCGTCTCGAGCGGCTGCTCGACGCCGGACGCGACGTCGTCGTGGACAGCTCGTTCTGGTCCCGGGCCCGGCGCGACGAGTACCGGGCGATCGGCGCGGCCCACGGCGTCGAGACCGAGGTCGGCTTCGTCGACGTGCCGCGCGACGTGGCGCTCGCGCGGGTCGCGGCCCGGCGCGGCGCCGGGCCGCACGACGTCCGGCTCGCGCCCGAGGTCGCCGCGGCGTACTACGACGGCTTCGAGGTCCCCACGCCCGAGGAGGGTCCGTTGCGCGTGGTGCCCGGGATCTGAGTCACGCTGCCCGTCCCATGTGTCGGGCGTCTCTCACGGCATGCGCTCCCGGCGTGAGCACAATGTTCCCGACAGGTAACCGCCCCCTGACGGAGCGGTCACGGCGGCTTCCTACCGTCGTGGCATGAGCAGCGAGCCCACCACCACCACTGGCCGCCGGCACCTCGTCGTCGTCGGCGGCGGCATGGTCGCCCAGCGCTTCGTCGAGGCCCTGCGCGCCCGCGACACCGAGGGCGCCTGGCACGTCAGCGTCTTCGCGGAGGAGCCCCGCAAGCCCTACGACCGCGTCGGGCTCACGCGCTACTTCGAGGTGCGCGACCCGGAGGAGCTCACGCTCGGCGACCCCGCCCTGTGGGACGACCCGCTCGTGACGCTGCACCGCGACTGCAAGATCGAGGCGATCGACCGCGAGGCCAAGACCGTCACCGACCGCCTCGGCCGCGTCCACGCCTACGACGAGCTCGTGCTCGCCACCGGTTCCAACGCGGCCATGCCGCCCATCCCCGGCAACGACCTGCCCGGCGTCTTCGTCTACCGCACGATCGACGACGTCGCGGCGCTGCGCGGCTGGGTCGAGGCGAAGCGCGAGGCGAACAAGGTCGAGACGCGTCGCGGCGTCGTCGAGAAGCCGATCCGCGGCGCGGTCATCGGCGGCGGCCTGCTCGGCCTCGAGGCTGCGGGCGCGCTCAAGGCGCTCGGCGCCCAGGCCACGGTCATCGAGTTCGGCACGCACCTCATGGGCGTGCAGATCGACCTCGGCGGCGGCGAGGCGCTCAAGCGGCTCATCAACGGCAAGGGCATCTCGGTCCGCACCCAGACGGCCACCAAGGAGATGAAGCCGCACCGCCGTACCGGCCACGTGGGCCGGCTCGACTTCGCCGACGGAGGCCGCCTCGACGTCGACGTCGTCGTCGTGGCCACGGGCGTGCGCCCGCGCGACGAGCTCGCCCGCGCGGCCGGCCTGCCGGTCGGCGAGCGCGGCGGCGCCGTCGTCGACCTCACCTGCCGCACCGAGGACCCGCACGTGTGGGCGATCGGCGAGGTCGCGTGCATCGAGGGCCGCTGCATCGGCCTCGTCGCGCCCGGCAACACCATGGCCGAGGTCGTGGTCGACCGCCTGCTCGGCGGCGAGGCCACGTTCCCCGGCGCCGACACCGCCACCAAGCTCAAGCTCTCGGGGGTCGACGTCGCGAGCTTCGGCGACGCGCACGGCCGCACCGAGGGCTCGGTCGAGCTCGTCTGGGCCGACCCGCTCGCCGGCGTCTACAAGAAGCTCGTCATGTCCGACGACGCGCGCACGCTGCTCGGCGGCGTGTTCGTCGGCGACGCGACCCCGTACGCCTCCTTGCGGCCCATGCTCGGCGCCGAGCTGCCGGGCGACCCGGCCGCGTTCCTGCTGCCGGAGGGCGGTGGCAGCGGCGCCCCGGCGCTCGAGCTGCCCGACGACGCCGCCGTCTGCTCGTGCAACAACGTCTCGGCCGGCGCCATCCGCGGGGCGGTGACCGAGCACGGCTGCGCCGACGTCGCGGCGGTCAAGGCGTGCACCCGCGCCGGCACGACGTGCGGCGCGTGCCTGCCGCTCGTCAAGAAGATCACGACGACCGAGCTCGAGAAGGCCGGCGTCGAGGTCTCGAACGCGCTGTGCGAGCACTTCGCGCTCTCCCGCGCCCAGCTGTTCGACGCCGTCCGGGTCGCCGACCTGCACACCTTCAGCGAGATCATCGCCCGCTTCGGCGTGGAGTCTGTCGACGCGGCCGGCCGTGCTGTCGGGGTTGGTCGCGGCTGCGACATCTGCAAGCCCACCGTGGCCTCGATCCTGGCCAGCCTCGGCAACGGGCACATCCTGTCCGGCGAACAGGCGGCGCTGCAGGACACCAACGACCACATGCTCGCCAACATGCAGAAGGACGGCACCTACTCGGTCGTCCCGCGCATGCCCGGCGGCGAGGTCACGCCCGAGGGGCTCATCGTCGTCGGGCAGGTCGCCAAGGACTTCGGCCTGTACACGAAGATCACCGGCGGCCAGCGCATCGACATGTTCGGCGCGCGCGTCGAGCAGCTGCCCGAGATCTGGCGGCGCCTCGTCGACGCCGGGTTCGAGTCCGGCCACGCGTACGGCAAGTCGCTGCGCACGGTGAAGTCGTGCGTCGGCTCGACCTGGTGCCGCTACGGCGTCCAGGACTCGGTCGGCATGGCCGTCGAGCTCGAGCTGCGCTACCGCGGCCTGCGCTCGCCGCACAAGCTCAAGCTCGGCGTCTCGGGCTGCGCGCGCGAGTGCGCCGAGGCGCGCGGCAAGGACGTCGGCGTCATCGCGACCGACAAGGGCTGGAACGTCTACGTCGGCGGCAACGGCGGCCAGACGCCCAAGCACGCGCAGCTGCTCGCCGAGGACCTCACGTCGGAAGAGCTGATCCGCACGATCGACCGGTTCCTCATGCTCTACATCCGCACGGCGGACCGCCTGCAGCGCACCGCGCCGTGGGTCGAGGAGTACGAGGGCGGCCTCGACGCCATCCGTGCGGTGATCATGGAGGACTCGCTCGGCATCGCCGCCGACCTCGACGCCGCGATGGCCCGCCACGTCGACAACTACGAGGACGAGTGGAAGGCGGTCCTCGAGGACCCCGAGAAGCTCGCCCGGTTCGGCTCGTTCGTCAACGCCCCGGCGGTGCCCGACCCCGACCTCGCCTACGTCCCCGAGCGCGGGCAGAAGCGCCCCGCGACGCCCGACGAGGTCGCCGCCGGGATCGCCGAGCCCGTCCTCGCCGGCCCCGTGCTCGTGTCCGGCCCGACCCTGGAGGTGCGCGCATGACCACCCTCGCCGACGCCACGACCTGGACCGAGGTCTGCTCGCTCGACGCGCTCGTGCCCGAGCGCGGGGCCGCGGCCCTGCTCCTCGCCCCGGACGGCACCCCCGTGCAGGTCGCGCTGTTCCGCCTGCTCGACGACGAGGTGCGCGCCGTCCAGCAGCTCGACCCCTACTCGGGCGCGAACGTGATGTCGCGCGGGATCGTCGGCACCCGCGCCGGCGAGCCGACCGTCGCCTCGCCCGTCTACAAGCAGGTCTTCGCGCTGCGGGACGGGCGCTGCCTCGAGGCCGGCGGCAAGACGCCGGTGCGGGGCCACGGCGCGCACCTGGCGACGTACCCCGTCGAGGTGCGCGACGGCGTCGTGCACGTGGGGCTGGGATGACCGCCGCCGGCCGGGTCACCCTGGTCGGCGGGGGCCCCGGCGCGCCCGACCTGCTCACGTTCCGCGGCTGGCGCGCGCTCGTGCACGCCGACGTCGTCGTCACCGACCGGCTCGCGCCCCTCGAGGTCCTCGAGGACCTGGGGCCCGACGTCGAGATCGTCGACGTCGGCAAGACCCCGGGGCACCACGCCGTGCCGCAGGAGGAGATCAACGCGCTCCTCGTGCGGCACGCGCGCGCCGGCAGGAACGTCGTGCGGCTCAAGGGCGGTGACCCGTTCGTCTTCGGCCGCGGCGGGGAGGAGGTCGCGGCGTGCCGGGCCGCCGGGGTGCCGGTCGAGGTCGTGCCCGGCGTCTCGTCGGCCCTCGCCGTCCCGGCGCTCGCGGGCGTGCCGCTCACGCACCGCGGCACCACCGCCGCGTTCCACGTCGTCACCGGTCACACGCGCGACGGCGAGGCGGTGCTCGACGACGTCGCGGTGGCCTGCGTCACGTCCCGGACGGCTACGCTGGTAGTCCTCATGGGGGTGTCGGCCCTGCCCGGCATCGTGCGCCGGCTGCTCGACGCCGGGGCGGACCCCGCCACCCCCGTGGCGATCGTGGAGCGCGGCTCCACCCCGGACCAGAGGGTCACGCGCGCCGCCCTCGACCTGGCGGCCAAGCGGGCCGACGAGGTCGGGGTGGTCTCGCCCGCCGTGATCGTGATCGGTGACGTGGCGGCGGACGGCGTGCTGGAGGGACCGGGTGAGCGGACGGTGGGGGAGCGGCATGGCTGAGCCGGCGCGCCCGGCACTCAGCCAGGTCATGGCCGGCTGCACCGTCCTCATCACCGCCGACCGCCGCTCGGGCGAGCTCGCCGCCGCCCTCGAGCGTCGCGGCGCGACCGTCCGGCACGCGCCGGCGCTCAGCATGATCCCGCACGTCGACGACGACGCGCTCATCGCCGCGACGCGCGCGCTCGTCGCCGACCGGCCCGACGTCGTCGTCGCGACGACGGGCGTCGGCTTCCGCGCCTGGATCGAGGCCGCGGACGCGCACGGGCTCGCCGACGACCTGCTGGCGACGCTCGGCGACGCGCGGCTCGTGGCACGCGGCCCCAAGGCGCGCGGCGCCATCCAGGCCGCCGGGCTGCAGGCAGACTGGGTCGCCGAGTCCGAGACGTCGGCCGAGGTGGCCGAGGTGCTGCTCAGCGAGGGCGTGACCGGGCTGCACGTCGCCATCCAGCACCACGGTGCGGGCGCGGACGGGCTCGACGAGGTGTTCGCCAAGGCGGGCGCGCGCGTCTCGAGCCTCGTCGTGTACCGGTGGGGGCCCGCGCCCGACCCCGACGCCGTCCTCGCGTCGGTGCACGCGGCCGCCGCGGGCGAGATCGACGCCGTCGCGTTCACCTCCGCGCCGGGCGCGGAGGCGTGGCTCGAGGCCGCCGAGGACGCCGGCGTCGGGCCGCAGGTCGTCCAGCGGTTCACGAGCGGCGAGATGGTGGCGGCCGCCGTCGGGCCCGTCACCGCACGCCCGCTCGAGTCTCGCGGCATCCCGACGCTCCAGCCCGAGCGCGGGCGCCTCGGCGCGCTCGTGCGCGCGCTCGTCGGGCACTACGAGAACGTCGAGTCCGTCGCGCTCGCGACGGTCGCCGGGCCGCTGACCATCCGGGCGCGCGTCGCCGTGCTCGACGGGCACGTGCTGCCGCTGTCGCCCACCGGCGTCGAGGTGCTGCGCCTGCTCGCCGCGGCCGGTGGCGACGTCGTACCCCGGGAGAAGGTCCTCGACGTCCTGCCCGGCGCGTCGCGCGACCCGCACGCCGTCGAGGTCGCGATCGCGCGGCTGCGCGAGGCGACGGGGCGCCGCGACCTCATCAAGACCGTCGTCAAGCGGGGGTACCGCCTCGAGCTCGCGCATGACTGATCGTTCGCTCCCGGCCGAGGTGCCGCGGTCGCGGAGGCCGGAGGCGGGCGTGCGCTCGAATGAATCGGTCGCTGCGCTCCCTCTGCTCTCGCGCACACCCACCCCCGGCCTCCGCTCGGTCGGTCTGGCGGGGCTGGTCGGCGTCGCGCTCGTCGTGGCGGGGTGCGGGACGGGGACCGGTGACGACGGGCCGACGCTGGACGTGCTCGCGGCCGCGTCTCTCGGCGGGGTCATGGAGCGCGTCGTGTCCGAGTTCGAGGCCGAGCACCCGGGCGTGCGCGTGCGGCTCAGCGTGGCGGGCTCGCCCGACCTCGTCGCGCAGGTCGTCCAGGGCGCGCCCGCCGACGTGCTCGCCACGGCCGACGAGGCCACCATGGCTCGCGTGACCTCGGATCCCTCGCTCCGCACGAGCAGGCCGCAGGTGTTCGCCACCAACACGCCCGCGCTCGTCGTGTCCAGCGACGCCGGCCCCGCGGCCGACGCCGTCCGCTCGCTCGACGACGCGGCCGCGCCGGGCGTGCGGCTCGTCGTGTGCGACCCGGCCGTCCCGTGCGGCGACGCCGCGGTGCGCCTCGCGGAGGCGGCCGGCGTCGAGCTGCGCCCCGTGAGCGAGGAGCTGCGGGTCACCGACGTGCTCGCCAAGGTCACCGGCGGCGAGGCCGACGCCGGGATCGTCTACGCGACGGACGCCGCTGCGGCGCTCGCGCGCGAACCCGGCGCGGTGCGGGTCGTCGACGTCCCGGAGGCGGCCGCCGTCGTCAACCGGTACCCGGTCACGGTTCTCGAGGACTCGCCCGAGGCCGACCTCGCGCACGCGTTCGTCGCGACCCTCACCGGGCCGGGCGGGCGCGTGGTGCTCGACGAGGCAGGCTTCGGTGTCCCGTAGCGGCGCGGGGCCGGGCGGTGCGGCGGGCACGAGGGCAGTCGTGCCGGGCTGGGTCGTCGCCGTCGCGGTCCTGGGCGCGACGTTCGTCGTCGTGCCCGTCGGGGTGCTCGCGACCCGGGCCGACTGGGAGCACCTGCCCGCGCTCGTGACGGGCCCGGCGGCGCTCGACGCGCTCGGGCTCTCGCTGTGGACCGCGGTCGCCTCGACGCTCGCGTGCGTCGTCGTCGGCGTGCCGCTCGCACTGGTCCTGGCGCGCACGTGGTTCCCGGGCCACGCGGCGCTGCGCGCGGTCGTGCTCCTGCCGCTCGTGCTGCCGCCCGTCGTGTCGGGCCTGGCGCTGCTCGCGACGCTCGGCCGGCGCGGGCCCGTCGGCGGGCTGCTCGAGGACCTCGGGATCGGCGTGGCGTTCACGACGACGGCGGTCGTCGTCGCGCACACCTACGTCTCGCTGCCGTTCCTCGTCCTCAGCGTCGAGGGCGCGCTGCGCGTCGCCGGGACCCGCGGCGAGCTCGCGGCCGCGACGCTCGGCGCGTCGCCGAACCGCACGTTCTGGGTCGTGACGCTGCCCGCGATCGGTCCGGCGCTCGCGGGCGGCGCACTGCTCGCGTTCGCGCGCTCGCTGGGCGAGTTCGGCGCCACGCTCACGTTCGCGGGCAGCCTGCAGGGCGTGACGCGCACCCTCCCGATCGAGATCTACCTGCTGCGCGAGACCGACCCCGACGCCGCGGTCGCCCTGTCGATGGTGCTCGTGCTCGCCGCGCTCGTCGTCGTCGCGGTCGTCCACTCGGCCGGGGGGACGCGCGGGCTGCGCACGGCGCTCGGGGGCTCGCGTGGCTGACCAGGCGCCCTACGCTGGGCGGATGGCCCGCAGCGCACCGACCGACCGCACCCCGCCCGGCGCGGCGACGGCCCCGGGCGCCGGGCTCGTGGTCGAGATCACCGACCCGCCGCGCGGGCTCGACGTCGCGCTCGAGCTGGCGCCGGGCCGCACGCTCGCGCTGCTCGGCCCGAACGGGGCGGGCAAGTCGACGGTGCTGCGCACGATCGCCGGGCTGCACGCCCCGGCGCGCGCCCGCGTCGTGGTCGGTGACACCGTGCTGTCCGACGTCGGCACCGGCGGCCGCGCGTTCTGGTCACCGCCCCGCCAGCGCGCCGTCGGGCTGCTCGACCAGCAGCCCGACCTGTTCGGCCACCTGACCGTGCGTGGCAACGTCATGTTCGGCCCGCGCGCGGCGGGCGCGTCGCGGCACGAGGCGCGCACGTTCGCCGACCACCTGCTCGACGCGGTCGGCGCGCGCGACCTGGCCCGCCGCCGTGCCCGGGCGCTCTCGGGCGGGCAGGCGCAGCGGGTCGCGCTCGCCCGGGCGCTCGCGGCGTCGCCGCGCGTGCTGCTGCTCGACGAGCCGTTCGCCGCCGTCGACGCCCCCTCCGCCCGCGAGCTGCGCGAGGTCCTGCGCCGCGTGCTCGACGGTGTCACCGCCGTCGTCGTGACGCACGACGTCGCCGACGTGCGTGCGCTCGCGGACGACGTCGTCGTGCTCGACGGCGGCCGCGTCGTCGAGCAGGGACCCGCCGCCGAGCTGCTCGCGGCCCCGCGCAGCGCGTTCCTCAAGGACCTGCTCGAGCACGACGACGAGGCCGACGACCTCGGCCCCACGCCCCCGTCCCCCGCTGTGGGCGTGATCTCTGGCCCGGATCGTCCTGGTTCGGGCGGATCTGCAGCCCCAGAAATCACGCCCACAGCGGGGCGGCGGTCGGTCGCCGAGCATGCGGCGGCCGTCGAGTCGCTCGTCGCGCCGGCGCTCGCGGCGGGCCGGCTCGCGGGAGGCGAGGCGGCGACCGTGCGCGTCGCCGACCTGCTCGCACGGGCCGCGGCCGACGCGGCGCTCCCGCCGCGCGTCCTCGCGCGCGACGCGCGTGCCGCCGTCGCGCTGCCCGGCTTCGACAACTCCCAGATGGACGGGTACGCCGTGCGGGCCGCGGACCTCGCGGGTGCGACGCCGGACGCACCGGCCGCGCTGCCCGTCGCGGCCCCCGTGCCGGCCGGCACCGAGCCGCCGCCGCTCGCGCCCGGCACGGCCGCGCCCGTCATGACCGGTGCGCCGATCCCGGCCGGGGCCGACGCGGTGGTCCGCGTCGAGGACGCCTCGCCCTCCTCCTTCGCCGAGCTGTCAGGAGCGGGTGACCCAGGAGGGTCACGAGACCCTGACAACTCGACCGTGCGGTTCTCCGTTCCCGTCGCGCCCGGGACGTACGTGCGGCGCGCCGGGTCCGACGTCGCGGCCGGCGAGGTCGTGGTCGGTGCCGGCACGCCGCTCGGCCCCGCCCAGCTCGGGGCGCTGGCCGCGGCGGGCGTCGAGGAGGTCGCCGTCGCGCCGCCGCCGCACGTGCTGCTCGTCTCGACCGGGTCGGAGCTCGTGCCCGCGGGCGCGCCGCTCGGCCCGGCGCAGGTCCACGACGCCAACGGCGCCACGCTCGCGGCGGCGCTCGCCCAGGCCGGCGCGCGCGTCACCACGCGCGTCGTCCCCGACTCGCCCGACGCGCTGCGCGCCGTGCTCGCGGACGCCCCCGCCGACGTGGCGCTCGTCGTCACGACCGGAGGCGTGTCCGCGGGCGCGTACGAGGTCGTGCGCCAGACGTTCGACGACGCGTGGTTCGGCCACGTCGCCGTCCAGCCTGGCGGCCCGCAGGGCCTGGGCACCGTGACCCTGCCGCCGCCCGAGCTGTCAGGCCCAGGCCCCGGTATACCCGGGCGTGAGCCTGACAACTCGGGAGCGGAGGGGAGGACCGTGCCCCTCGTCGCGTTCCCGGGCAACCCGGTGAGCGCCTACGTGTCGTTCGAGCTCTTCCTGCGCCCGGTCCTCGCCCGCGCCACGGGCGCCGTCCCGGCCGCCCGGCCGCGCGGCCGCGCCCGCCTCGCCGAGCCGCTCGACTCGCCGCCCGCCCTGCACCAGGTGCGGCGCGGCATGCTCGACGACGCCGGCCGCGTGCGCCTCGTGGGCGGGCCCGGCTCGCACCTCGTCAGCCACCTCGCCGCCGCGACCCTCCTCGTGCACGTCCCGCCGGGCGTGGCGCGCCTCGAGCGCGGCGACGACGTCGACTACTGGGAGATCCGATGAGCGACCTGTCCCACTACCGCGCCGACGGCGCCGCGCACATGGTCGACGTCACGGCCAAGGACGTGTCGAGGCGGGAGGCCACCGCGACGGCCACACTCCGCACGCGCGCCGACGTCGTCGAGCGGATCGCCGCGGGTGACCTGCCCAAGGGCGAGGCGATCGCGACCGCGCGCATCGCGGGGATCATGGGCGCCAAGCGCACGCCCGACCTCGTGCCGCTGTGCCACCCGCTGCCGCTGTCGGGTGTCGAGCTCGACGTCGTGCCGGCCGGCGACCGCGTCGAGATCACCGCGACCGTCCGCACCACGGGCCGCACCGGCGTCGAGATGGAGGCGCTCACGGCCGTGACCGTCGCGGGCCTGACGCTCTACGACATGATCAAGGCCGTCGACAAGGCCGCCGTCCTCACCGACGTGCAGGTCGTCGCCAAGTCGGGCGGGAAGTCCGGCGACTGGTCGAGGGAGACGTCGTGAGCGTGCCCGACGGCGGCACCCCGGTCCCGTACCGCGTCGCGGTCGTCGTCGCGTCGGACCGCGCGGCGGCGGGCGTCTACGAGGACCGTTCGGGCCCGGCGGCCGCCGCGTGGTTCGCCGAACGCGGCTGGTCCGTCGACGCGGTGCGCGTGGTGCCCGACGGCGAACCGGTGCGCGCGGCGCTCGAGACCCTGCTCGGGGGCGGTCCGGGCGGCGACCGCGCGCCGGACCTGATCGTCACGAGCGGCGGCACCGGGCTCGCCCCGACCGACCGCACCCCCGAGGCGACGCGCGCCGTCGTCGACCGGGAGGCGCCCGGCGTCGCGGAGCTCGTCCGCTCGCGCTCGACCACGCCGGTCGACCCCGCCAAGCGGGCGGTGCCCGCCGCGGCGCTGTCGCGCGGGATCGCCGGGGTCGCGGGACGCACGCTCGTGGTCAACCTGCCCGGGTCCGTGGGCGGCGTCGTCGACGGGCTCGACGCGCTCGCCGACGTCCTGCCGCACGCCGTCGAGCAGCTGCGCGGCGGCGACCACCCGACCTCGGCGACGGGCGCGGACGCGCCGCGTGCCGTCGTCGTGCGCGCGGACGTCGTCTCCACGCCGCTCGAGGACGCGCTCGCCGAGCTCGCCGCCGCCGTGCGCGACGACGCGTGCGGCGCCGTCGCGACCTTCACCGGGTACGTCCGCGACCACGACGACGGCCGCGGGGTCACGCGCCTGCACTACGAGGCCCACCCGGACGCCGCCGCGGTCCTGCGCGGGGTGGCCGAGCGGGTCGCGCACCGCACCGCGGAGGCGACGGGCGACCGGGTGCGTGCCGCCGTCGTGCACCGCACGGGCGACCTGGCGATCGGCGACGTCGCGGTGGTGGCCGCGGTCGCGTCGGGGCACCGGCGGGCCGCGTTCGCGTGCGTCGCCGACCTCGTCGAGGAGCTCAAGGCCGAGGTGCCGATCTGGAAGGAGCAGTCGTTCGACGACGGCACCAGCGAGTGGGTCGGCTCGCTCGGCTGAGCGACCAGGTCACCGGTTGTTTACCCGGGCGTCGGTGTCCGGACCCCGCGCGGCCACCGGGGCTCCCTACCGTCAGGCGCGTCACCCCCCGGTCTCACCCTGGAGAGCAACCGATGACGATCGCCCCCGAGTCGCGCCCGCTGCTGGAGCTGGCGGCCACGCCCTCCTACGCGCGCGGCAAGCGCAGCCCCGTCACGTGCCGACTGAAGTGCGCGGACGCGTGCTCCCACCCGGCCCCGAACAAGAGCCTCAACGAGTACTTCC